>JBEKNW010000095.1:0-16788 GCA_049522435.1 Xanthobacteraceae bacterium | reverse complement strand
TCAGCCTCGAAAAATCGCTCCAGCATCGGCGCCGCCTTGTTGACGCCGTTCCAGCGTTCGTTGGGATCGCGAAAGGTGAGCGCGAACCATTGCCGCCCGACCGGCGCCTGCCCGCACGGCTCGGGCGCGTGCGGCGAGACGAACGCCGCCTGCGGCAGGTATTGTTGCCAGGCGCGGCCGATTTCGATGAGATCGTTGCCGTCGGCGCCGTAGCCGTGGAGAAACACGACAAGCTGTCGCGCGGTCCCCGAGCGCGGCGCAAGCCGCGGACCATCGAGCTCAACGGCCATTCCCATGCCTTTTCGATTTGATCCGTACCGCCATGAGCGGACACGATCCGAAGATGCCCTCGGTTCCTGCTTTAGCCGGGGCAGTCATGAGCTGTCCATGTCAGAACGCGGCGTGGTAGCGGCCGGCAAAAACATTAACCGGCCCGCGATCCGTGTTGTAGGCCGGGTTGGCGATGCACCGATAGTCGAAGGTGAGGCGCGTCGAGGAGGAAAGAGCATAGCTGTAATAGGTCTCGACGATCTGCTCGATCGCTCCCCATCAGGGACGCTGCGGCAACCAGGAGCGCGTCCCTCGACGTTTAAGGCGAGGCTTTGGGGTGCGATCAGGGATTGTGCCCTGTGAGTTGCGGTAGCGTCCGTGCTTCGCCGTGAAGCTCGGACAACGAATGACGGATGACTTGCCAGCCGCCCGACACGGCAAGCGCCGCCATGATGGAGGCGACGATCACGTCCGGCCATCCCCTGTCCGTCCCAAAAACGCCTGCGGCGGCAACAAGGACGGCGAGATTGCCGATTGCATCATTGCGCGAGCATATCCACGCCGAACGCATGTTCGCATCCCCACCGCTAAACCGATAGAGCATGACGGCGACGACTCCGTTGGTGAGGAGCGCGATAAGCCCGACCATGCCCATGACCTCCGCTTTCGGCAGGGTGCCGTTGTAGGCGTGAAGCGCCGTGGTTCCCGCCACCCATAGTCCGAGTGCGAACAGGCTGCAGCCTTTGAGAAGCGCGGCGCGAGCGCGCCAGCTGAGCGCCATACCCGTGACGCTGAGGCTGATGGCGAAGTTTGCCGCGTCGCCGAGAAAATCGAGCGAATCGGCCTGGAGAGAGGTGGAACCAGCGCTAAGACCAGCGCCGATTTCGGCGATGAACATCGAGGCGTTCAGGACCAGCGCAACCCACAGCGTGCGGCGCCAAGCCGGGCTGTCCAGCGTGCCTCCAGTCGGGGAACAACAACCGTGATCGCAGCAACTTGCCATCAGACCAACCCCATTGTTTTGCTGCGGCAAACCCTCATATGCACCCTGTAGTCACTACAGGGTCAAGACCGATGGCAGGGGACGCACTGACGATCGGCGATCTCGCCAAAGCAACGAACACCAAGGTCGAAACCGTTCGCTATTACGAGCGGATCGGCCTGATGCCCGCGCCCAAACGCTCGGCAAGCAATTATCGCACGTACGATGCCGGGCATGTCGAACGCTTGGGTTTCATACGGCGCAGTCGGGCGTTGGGGTTCAATCTCGACCAAGTGCGGGAGCTCTTGAGCCTGGCGGACGACCGGAGCCGTCCGTGTGAAGCCATAGATGAGATTGCTCGCGTGCACCTGGCTGAAATCGATCGCAAGCTGACCGATCTAAAGGCTTTGCGCCATGAACTCGACGCTCTGTTGCGTCAGTGCCGGCATGGCGTGATTGCTGAATGCCAGATCATCAAGGCGCTCGTCAGCAGGTTTTGAGGAAGTCGCGGATCGAGAATAGAGCTTGTGCGCGGTTCAGAATGCGGTGTGGAAGCGGCCGGCAAAAATATTCACCGGCCCTCGATCGGTGTTGTAGGCAGGGTTGACGATGAGCTGATAGTCGAAACTCACTTTCGTCGAGGAGGAAAGAGCGTAGCTGTAATAGGTCTCGATGATCTGCTCAGGACCGGGATTCGGCAGCTGTCCGTCGCCGACGAGGATGCCCAAGCCGCCGGCGTTGAGAAACGCCTCGTGGACGCTGGAAATGCCGTTGACGACGCCGGCGATACCGACGGTGTCGTCCGGCCTGCCCCATTGTTTGCCGGAGATTGAGACGCCTCCCGATATCGTGCGGTCGATATCGGTAAAATCCCACGGCTCGATATTGCCGTCGGCCCAGCCGGCGCGGGCAAACAGGCCCACGGTTTCTGTAATCTGCTGCTCCAGGTTGAGGCTCACGCCGGGCCGGCTGGTGTAGGTGCGCACCGCATTGATGTCGGCGGGCCCACCGGTTATTGCAGCGAGATCAATGGCAGCTTGGAAACTTCCGGCATCCCCGCGGTTGAGAAAACCGGTGATCTTGAGCTTGCCGGGTTGGCCCCACAGCTCATGCCGTTCCTCGATTTCGCCAACCAACTGGAACTGGTCGAAGGTCGGGTCGAGACCGTAGCCTGAAGGGCTAATCCCGCCGGTGGGGGTTGCCGACAGGTCGAAGATGCCGCCGCGCAGCGTCCAGCGGCCCTGGTACCATTCGGCCGCCGCGCCATAGGTGTAGGCCCAGGCGTCGGCGGCATAGTCGAACGTGCCGGCATTGACGAGCGACCAGTTGAGGAAATCGCTTTTGGGATTGTTCGCATATTTGTTGGTGTCGAATATATCGACGGGGGCGAACCTCCCGATCGTCAGCACCAGACGGTTCGCCGTCTGCGAGCCGGCGAACTGATTGATGTCGGCGTCCACCTTCACCGTTTCGCCGCCGAGATCGATGGTCTGCCGGATGAACGCGCGGTGCTCTCGCGCGTAAGGGTAATCCGCGCCAAGCTTGTAGGCTTCTGCGCTCGTAAACCCGGCCACTCCGTGCGTGTCCGCCAAACCGAACCCTTGATCGATCTCCGGATTGATCCACAGTTCGGCGCCTTGCCACAACCGAACGCCGGCATAGAGCGTGGCGTCCCAGGTCTCGCGGCCCTCGCCACCGCCGGGCAGACTATTGGTGCCCGCATAGGGCGATCGGAACGCTGGATAGCCTTGCCAGACGAACGTGGTCTGGCCGTGGAAGTTGATGCTGTCCACGTCCGGCGTGGCCGGCGTCGTCGCGACCGCGTTCGATGGCGTCGCATCGTTGCCGAACCGATAGTTCAAGCCGGCGCGGAACTCCTGCAGGGCGAAATCGGAATCGAACCGCTGCGCCATGCCCGAGAACGTCACGCTGCTGATGCCGTAGTCGGTGAACAGATATTCGAATCGCGCGGTCCAGTGCGGCGCCACCGGGAACTCGACGCCGGCGCCTGCCGTCCAGCCCAACCGCCACAAAAAGGGCGATTCGCTCGTGCCGCTGGTGAGTTGCGTCAGCGTCAGTTGGTCGTAGGTCCAGGCGAACCCGCCCGTGGCATAGAAGAGCCAGTTCCCGGGAGCATAACCGATGCGGCCCCGCACGGTGCCGAACGACAACACCGTCTCGCTATAGGTTTCCTGGCCGACCGACGGCGAGGACAGCGTCGAGGTGCCGCCAATGGAGATTCCGGCAAGATTTGGAAAGGCCGGGAACGATGCGTCGACCTCGGCGCCGACGACGAGACGGTTCGGGAGCATGTAATTATAACCGGCTTGAAGTCCCGCGAAGAAGCTTCCCGCTTCGTCGAAGGCGTTAAATGGTTGAAACAAGTTGAGCGAGCCGGAAAGGTTGGGCGGTGCGGTCCAATTCGAGCTACCCCAGGCATAACCCGCATGACTGCCCACATAGAACCCGCTCCAGTCAAAAGCAGCGGAAACGCTGGATGGAATCGGCGCAGCCTTCGTCACCATGATGTCGTCGGCCGCGAGCGGTCTCTCCGCGGTCGCCAGCGCAATGCCGATGACAGCCCCCAGGACGAACTTCTTCACTCTAACCCCACCCCGCAACCCCACCCCGCAACCCCACCCCGCACCTCGACCATTTTCAATGGTCATTGTGACAATGACATTTTCGCGAAGGCATTTTCGCAAGTTCCATAGCGCAACCACGCGCGACGCGCGACGCCGCAGCGGCGCCCTATCGCCGGAAATGGCGAGGCGTGTCGCGACCGCAACATCGCTGTTGGGGAAGCGGGCGGTTCAAAACGCGGCGTGGAAGCGGCCGGCAAAAATATTCACCGGCCCGCGGTCGGTGTTGTAGGCGGGGTCGACGATCAACTGATAGTCGAAACTGACTTTCGTCGAGGAGGAAATAGCGTAGCTGTAATACGCCTCGACGATCTGCTCGAGACCGGGATTCGGCAGCTGTCCGTCGCCGAGGAGTATTCCCAGACCTCCGGCGTTGAAATAGGCCTCGTGGGCGCTGGAAATGCCGTTGATGACACCAGCAATGCCGATCGTGTCGTCCGGCCGGCCCCATTGCTTGCCGTTGATCGAGACTCCTGCCTCTACCGAGCGGTCGACGTCGGTGTTATCCCAAGGCTCGACGTTGCCGTCGGCCCAGCCGGCGCGCGCGAACACGCCCCAATTCTCCGAAACTTGCTGCTCCAGGTTGAGGCTCACGCCGGGCCGGCTGGTATAGGTGCGCACCGCCGCCAGCGCGTCGCTGGCGTCCAGGCCCGTCGCTTGGGAGAGCGCGACAGCGTCCTCGAAGTTCCCCATCCGCCCCCGGGTGAGAAAACCGGTGACCTTGAGCTTGCCGGGTTGCCCCCACAGCTCGTATCGTTCCTCGATTTCCCCGAGCAACTGGAATTGGCTGAAGGTCGGGTCGAGACCGTAGCCTAAGGCGCTATCCCCGCCGCCGCCGGCCGGGGTTTGCGACATATCGAAAACCCCGCCGCGCAGCGTCCAGTTTCCCTGGTACCATTCGGCCGCCGCGCCGTAGGAAAAGGCCCAGGCGTCGCCGGCATAGTCGAACGAGCCTGCATTGACGGTCGACCAGTTGAGGAAATCGCTTTTCGAATTGTTCGCATATTTGTTGGTGTCGAATATGTCGACGACTGAGAACTTGCCGACCGTCAGCACCAGGCGGTTGGCCGTCTGCGAGCCGGCGAACTGACTGATGTCGGCGTCCACCTTCTGGGTCTCGCCGCCGAGATCGATCGTCTGCCGGATGAAATAGCGCTGCACGCGCGCGTAGGGGTAGTCGAAGCCGAGCTTGTAGGACTCGGCGCTCGGGAACCCGGCCAGCCCGTGGTTGTCCGCGAGACCGAAACCCTGATCGATCTCCGGATTGACCCACAGCTGGGCGCCCTGCCACAAACGCAGGCCGGCAGAGAGCGTCACATCCCAGGTCTCGCGGCCCTGGCCGCCGCCGGGCAGACTTTGGGCGCCTTCATAGGGCGATCGGAACGCAGGATAGGCTTGCTCGACGAACGTGGTCTGGCCGTGAAAGTTGACATTGTCCAGGTCCGGCGCGGCCGGCGCCTTGGTGACTATGTTCGCCGGCGTCGCGTCGTTGCCGAACTGATAGTTCAAGCCGGCGCGCAGCTCCTGCAGCGAAAAATCGGAATTGAACCGCTGCCCCGCGTTCGCGAACAACACGCTGCTCGTGCCGTAGTCGGTGAACAGATATTCGAGCCGCGCGGTCCAATGCGGCAATACCGGGACCTCGACGCCGGCGCCTGCCGCCCAGCCCAATCGCCACAAGAAGGGCACGTCGGTCGTACCGCTGGCCAGTTGCGTCAGCGTCAGCTGGTCGTAGGTCCAGGCAAATCCGCCGGTCGCATAAAACAACCAGTGCCCGGGAGCATAACCGATGCGCCCGCGCACAGTGCCGGAAGAGAGCACCGTCTCGCTGTAGCTCACCGGGCCGAGCGTCGGCGACGTAAAGTTCGAGATGCCGCCAATGGAGATGACGGCGAGATTTTGATAGCTTGGAAATGATGCATCGACCTCGGCGCCGACGAGCACGCGGTTCGGCAGCATGTAGTTATAGCCGGCTTGAAGACCCTCGAAGAAGCTTCCCGCCTCGTTGAAGCTGTCTATCGGTTGAAACAGGTTGGTCGAGCCGGCGATACCGGGCCCTGACCAATTCGAGCTTCCCCAGGCGACACCCAGATGGCCGCCCGCATAGAAACCTGTCCAGTTAAAATTGCTGGGAATTGATGACGGCGGCGGAGTCTTCGTCACCATGATGTCGTCGGCCGCGGCGCTCCCGGCCAACGTCATCACGATGGCGGCCATGGTGACCGCCAGCCAAAGTTTCACTGACCGCTGTGATCCAATTATCGCCGGAATCGCGGCTTCGATGATCCTCGCTCGCGAGTATCCGTCGTTCGATAAAATCCGTCCAAGGCTAGCCATGGCGGCCTCCGTGCGCGTGACAACTCGTTCTGTCACCACAGCGGAAGTCCGCCCCGCACGCGCGCCCCGCGCGCCGGAAGGATGACTTGGTTCAGGCAGGTCTCCTGGCTCGCGGGTCTTAATCCTGCTCTGCCTTCCCAGACCTTGCACCGCAAAGCCCAGTGGCATTCTAGAGAAGGACTCGCCGCCGACAGTTGCGGGGGCAGCTCCGGATTTGGCCCGCCATCGAAACGGCGAAACGCACCGGATTCCCTCTTGGCCGATCAACGCGATCGGCGCACCTGAACTGGCTGAATTGAACGAGCGAACCTTATTTGTGTCAAGCCGCTCGTGTGAATTCCGTCGAAAGTTGCTGCAATTCGGCCATGCTCCCACCCACCCCGCAGGTCGCGACATGGCCGCCCTGCGCAGTCGAGGCTCCGCGGGCAAGGAATTTTTCAAAGCCATCATCGCCCCTACCTCAGCCTGGGTATCATTATGTAGCCAACGCTACAACCCTCAATTTCATCGTCAAGGTACAGAATGGCGCCAAGGGAGCGCTTTGGCCCAGCTATTGCCCGTGCTGTGACATTTCTGGCCGCCCGAGCCTGTATGATCAAAAGAGCAAAACATCCGATCGATGGCATCGTCAACTTCTATAGTTTAGAATTAAAGTAGATCGAAGGTGAGCGGACATGAGTTGGCAAGTAGATCACTTCGATTCTACGTCGCACTCGGGCAGCCGGCGGATGCAAGGTTCCAGCGGCTCTTCTCGCCGATGAAGCCCCGGATCTCGTGCGGCGATTGGCGTCAGTGTGTCGCGGTTGGTATGACGATGTCACGAAGAGTGCATATCCGCCATCGCGCCGACGCTGGTCTGGACTTGACGTCGAGCCCTTGCCCGCAACGGAATCGCCACCAACATAGTCGGCAGCGGTGATAGGATCGCATCGCCGCCACCCGGGAGACACCGATGCAGCGCGTCACCATCACCATTGACGACGAGCTCGCCGCCGAGCTTGACCGCTTCATGGGCGTGCGCGGCTACGCCAACCGCTCCGAAGCGATCCGCGACCTCGCCCGCTCCGGCCTGCAGCAAGCCGAGACCGAGGTCGCGGGCCGAAGGCCGTGCGTGGCCGCGCTCGTCTACGTCTACGATCACGAGGCGCGCGAGCTTCCCAAGCGCCTCACCCGCAGCTACCACGATCATCACGACCTCGCACAGGCGACACTGCACGTGCATCTCGACGACGAGAGCTGTCTCGAAGTGACGGTGCTCAAGGGGCGCGGCGCGGATATACAGGAGTTTGCCGACCACATCATCGCCGAGCGCGGCGTGCGCCACGGCCATGTGGTGTATCTGCCAACAAATGGCGGGCAAACGCACAAGCTAGTCCATAAGCATACTCACCGGTCAGCGAAGCTCAGTCGATGACCGACGACGGATTTCCTAGCCGGAGAAGGCCGGCGAGTCTCGCCTTCTGATGGGAGTTCAAGAGCCCGACGCGAGAATCTCAAGGTGGTCGTATCCCTTGAGGCGATAAATCCCGATCGAAACAACCCAACTCACGACAAAAATGCCGATAATCAGGTAGCCGAGCGTGCCGAAATTATCGTTCAGACTGCGGACGGCGTCCCACAGAACCCCGGTCAGACCGAACTTGTCGCCGATAAGCCCCAGCGTTTCGATTCCGCCGACGATCACGGCGACAATGACTGAAACGAAGGTAATGGTCATGTTGTAGTAAAGTTTGCGGACCGGCTTCACGAACGCCCAGCCGTAGGCGCCCAGCATCAGGATACTGTCGGTCGTGTCGATCAAGGTCATGCCGGCGGTAAACAAAGCCGGAAATACCAGGATCGACCAAATGGGCAATCCGGCAGATGCCTCCGCGGCGGAAATGCCGAGCAACCCGACCTCCGTCGCGGTGTCGAAGCCAAGCCCGAACAGAAAGCCCAACGGAAACATGTGCCAGCTGCGCTCGATCATGCGGAACAGCGGCCGGAACATACGGACGAAAAGGCCGCCCTTGGCCGAAAGAAGAAGGTCCAAATCTTCATCGGCATAGCCGCCGCCTTTTTTGACACGCTGAAAGGACTTGTAGACATTGACCAGAACGAAAACGTTGATAGCTGCGATCAAGAGCAGAAAGGCCGCCGATATTGAGGTGCCGATGATGCCGCCGATCGCATGAAAACTTTCTAATCGATCTTTGAAGGCTGCTGCCGTCGCAGCAACGGCGATTGACGCCAGCACGACGACTGTCGAGTGGCCGAGCGAAAAGAAAAAGCCAACCGCCGCCGGCCGCTTGCCTTCCTGCATGAGCTTGCGCGTAACATTGTCAATGGCTGCGATATGATCGGCATCAACTGCATGCCTGAGACCGAAGCTGTACGCTAAGAACCCCGTTCCCAAAAGTGCCGGATAGTTGTGGAACGAGACGAACGCCCAGGCCCACGCTGCCACGTTCGCTGCAATTAGAACGAGGTATATTCCAACGATTTTGCCACGCACGTTGGCGGCTGCATCGTTGAATAACCGCAGGAACACATTCGACATGGGAGCTCCGGCGTGGGTGTCGGTGTCGGCGCCTACCGGATGGTAGAACGTTTGAACAGAAACATTATGCCCAAGTAAGATCACTTGTATAATTTCGCATACAAAGCGCAAGAGCCCCGTCATTCCGCCTGAGGGCGTCAGGCACACACTTGGCGTCGTTCAGCCGGCGGATGTGAGATTCCAGCGGCCGTTCGCGCCGCTCAGGCGCGTCACCGATAGCGGCGCGACATCAATACAGGGCGAGCTTCGCTTCTCCAGCCGTCCTACGGCGCTCATTAAGCCTGGTCTCATCACCTATGCCCCGGCACGCATAGAGCATGATGTGATCAACACAGGCTCAGCGCCGTTACGGTACGTCTTCATAACGGCAAAAGCAGAGTAAACGCGCCGGTTTTGTTCTTCGTCGAGCAATTGCCCGCGGTGAAAAACGTCATCGAAGTAATAGAGAGCGATGCAGGGATTGCGACAAAGAGCGATTTGACGAGCGAGTCAGTTCCCGCTTATGCTGCGCGCTGATGGTTCCCCTCGGGGATCAAAAGGGAACGTGGTGAGAGCGGCGACGCTCTAGGCCACGGCTGCCCCCGCAACTGTAAGCGGCGAGCCTGTCCGCCAATCTTTGACCACTGGGAAACCGGGAAGGTCGGCAGTCAGGCGGCGACCCGCGAGCCAGGAGATCTGCCATCACTTGTGCAGCCGATCGCGGGCGAGGTGAACCGATGGTCTGTCTCTTTTGCGGCATGTCCCGCGATCGTGCTGTTTCCCCCAACAGCATGCGAAGGTGTCATGCCTGGAATTGCATCAAGTGTATTGAACAAGGGCGGCGCTGATCTGCGGCGCCGGCTGATTGCTATTTACGCCGTTCTGATCGGCGGCAATGTTCTCGTCTGGCTTTGGGCGTTCGTGGCTTTGAGCGACCGGCCGGTGATGCTCGGCACGGCTCTGCTCGCCTATACTTTCGGCCTGCGGCATGCGGTCGACGCCGATCATATCGCGGCGGTCGACAACGTCACGCGCAAGCTCATGCAGCAAGGCCAGCGGCCGGTCGGCGTCGGCTTCTTCTTTGCGCTCGGCCACTCGACTATTGTGGTGGCCCTGTCGGTTGCTGTTGCCTTCGCCGCGTCGGAACTGACGTCGCGCGTTGACTCGATGAAAGCCGTCGGCGGCATTATCAGCACGAGCGCTTCGGCGTTGTTCCTGTTCGCCATCGCCCTCGTCAACATTCTGGTGCTGGTTTCGGTCTACCGCACCTTTCAGGCGATAAAACGCGGTGAACCGTTCGCGCAGGACGACTTCGACATCCTGCTCAATAGCCGGGGATTCCTTGCTCGCATCTTTCGTCCGCTGTTCCGGCTCGTCACCAAGAGCTGGCACATGCTGGCGATCGGTTTCTTGTTCGGGCTTGGGTTCGACACGGCTACGGAAGTGGCGCTGTTTGGCATTTCGTCCACGCAAGCGGCTACCGGCATGTCGTTCAGCTCGATCATGGTATTCCCGGCGCTCTTCACGGCTGGCATGTCGCTCGTCGACACGACCGACGGCGTGCTGATGCTGGGCGCTTACGGCTGGGCATTCATGAAGCCCATCCGCAAGCTCTATTACAACATGACCATCACGGCGGTTTCGGTTGTGGTCGCCGTCGTAATCGGCGGCCTCGAAACGCTCAATCTCATCGGCGATCAGCTTGGTCTTACCGACGGTGGCGGTTTCTGGGGCACGATCGGGGGCGTCAATGATAATTTCGGCATCCTTGGCTATGTCATCATCGGTATTTTCGTGCTGAGCTGGGTCGGCTCAGTCTTGTTCTACAAATTCAAGCGCTACGACGAACTTGAAATTAAGGTTGCAGCGTCCTGACGCTTAGCGTGATGTTGGGCCGCGCAAAGAGTGCAAATCATTCACAGCCGAATTCAAGGGTTCAGAACGCGGCACTCCGCCGGCGCCTACGATCGCGCCGTTCGGCTGGCGGATGATTTGGCGGCCGCGATGACTGAGCGATAATACGTCCACAACACACGCGCCGCCACGGCGCGCCACGGCCGCCAGGGTTCCGCCAATGCGTGCATCTCTTTGGCGGTCGGCCGTGCCGGCAGGGCGAAGGCGAGCCTTGCAGCTTCCTGCAAGGCGAGATCACCGGCCGGCCACGCATCGGCGTGACCGAGGCAGGACAACAGATAAATATCGGCCGTCCACGGGCCGATGCCGTGGACGGCAGTGAGCGTCGCGTGCGCGTCCTCGGCGGCAAGCTCCGCGAGCGCGGCGAGCGCGAGCTCACCGCGTGCGACGGCGCGTGCGATTGCCTTGAGCGCGCGGATTTTGGCTGCGGACAGCCCAAGTCGTGCGAGCCGCGCCGGTCGTGCGCGCATGATTGCCGCCGGCTCGAGCGGATCGAATGCAGCGGCGAGCCGTCCCCAGATGGCGTTGGCGCTCGCGGTCGAAAGCTGCTGCGCCACGATAATGGCGGCAAGTCCGGCGAATCCGTCAGGCCGCCGCCGCAGCGGCGGCCGTCCGGCCGCGGCCAGCAGGGCGACAAACCGCGGATCGGCTCGTCCGAGCGCGGTGAGGGCGGCGTCGAGATCGGCCTCGGTATGGATATGGGACTGCGTCATACGGTCCGGTTATGGCCAGGATCGATCTTCGCAACCTCGATCGTCGCGCCTCCTTGGTTGAGGAACTGAAACCACTTCGTCAACCCTGGCAGTGACGAAAAGGCTAAACGTTCATGTCCACGCCCATCCTTCGTTTCGCGCCGAGCCCGAACGGATATCTGCATCTGGGCCATGCCTACTCGGCGTTGCTCAATCACGACATGGCGCGCGAAGTCGGCGGGCGACTTCTCCTGCGTATCGAGGACATCGACGCGTCGCGCTGCCGGCCGGACTATGAGGCGGCGATCTACGAGGATCTCGGCTGCCTCGGCATCTCCTGGCAGCAAGGCGTGCGCCGGCAGAGCGAGCATTTCGATGAGTACCAGGCCGCGCTCGACAAGCTCGAAGCGCAGGGGCTCATCTATCCGAGTTTCGAGAGCCGCAGCGAGATGAGCGCGCTCGTTGCTGAGCGCGACCGGCGGGGCCATTGGCCGCGCGATCCTGATGGCGTGCCGCTTTATCCCGGCCGCGCCCGCAAAATGCCACCGGCCGAACGCGAGCGCCGGCGCCGGGCCGGTGCGCCGTTCGCGCTGCGGCTCGCCATGGATGCGGCGGTCGCGCGCGCCGGCGTGCTCGCTTGGACCGAGACCGGCATCGGCCCGCAGGGCCAGACCGGTCGCGTCACCGCGGCGCCGCAAATGTGGGGCGACGTCGTGCTCGCGCGCAAGGAGGCGCCGACGAGCTATCACCTCGCGGTCGCCGTCGACGACGCCTTGCAGGGCGTGACCGACGTGGTGCGCGGGCAGGATTTGTTCTGGTCGACCAGCATCCACCGTCTGTTGCAGGCGCTGCTCGCGCTCCCGGAGCCGATCTATCATCACCACGGGCTCATCCTCGATGCCGACGGCCGCAAGCTGTCGAAATCCACGCAAGCGACGAGTTTGCGCGAATTACGGGCCGCGGGCGCAAAAGCGGCGGATATCCGCCGCATGGTCGGCCTTGGACGCTGATAATTGAGTGTTGCAAATTTGGCTGCTGAGCTTGTTTTGTTCGGTCGGCCGCCGTGGCATGCTGGGCGCGGCGCCGGGGGGCTGCCATGTCTCGATTAAGATCGGCGCGAGTGAGGTTCAAAAAGTCGGCCGGCAAGCCGGCGCGACGCCGGACACGGCGGCGCGAGCCGCCCGTCCGCGCGACCGAAGCTTCGCTTGTAGCGTACGCGCACGACATTCGCACGGCGCTCACCGGCATCCTGGCGCTCGGCGAATTGCTGGCAAGCTCCAATCTCGGCGAACGCGAGCGGCGCTGGGCTTCGGGCATCAAAGACAGCGCCGAGCATCTCGCCGCGCTCACGACATTGATGATCGACGCTGCCAAAGCCGATGCCGGGGCGCTCACGCTCCAGCGGGAGGCTTTCCGGCCGCGCCGTCTTATGGAGGTTCTGGCCGATTCGCTGACCGCGCGGGCGGAGACCAAGGGCCTCACCGCCGAAGTGACGGTCGCGGATGATTTGCCGGAGCTGCTCGTGGGCGATGCGGTAAGGCTGCGGGCCGCGCTGGAAAATCTCATCGACAATGCGGTGAAGTTCACCGACCGCGGTGTCGTTCGCCTCGCGCTGCGCAGGGCGCGCGCGGGGGGCGCGGCGGGCGCGGCGCGCGGACAGGTCAGGCTCGTCTTTACCGTCACCGACAGCGGCATCGGGCTCAAGGCCGCCGAGATCAAGCGGCTGTTCCGCCCGTTCGCGCAAGCCAACGCGGACATCGCGCGGCGCTATGGCGGAGCCGGGCTCGGGCTCGCCGTCGTCAAAGCCCTCGCCAAGCTGATGGGCGGCGATCTGACTGTCACCAGCGCGTATGGTCGGGGCTCCTGTTTCCGTCTCGCGGCCGTGCTGCCGATTGCGCCCGCCGAGGCGGCGGGAAACATGCCCCCGCGGCAGCCGACGGCGCCGGCGCGCCGCCTCGCGATCCTGTGTGCGGAGGACAACCCCTATGGCCGCGTCATCCTCAACACCATCCTCGCCGAACTCGGTCATCGCGCCGACTTCGTCGGCTCGGGCGAGGAAGCGGTCGCGGCGGTGGCGCGGGGCTATGACGTCGTGCTGATGGATGTGACGCTCTCCGGCATCGACGGCCTTGAAGCAGCGCGGCGCATCCGCGCACTGGCCGGCGGCGCCGGCCGCACGCCGATCATCGGCATTTCCGGCCGCACCGAGGCGGGCGACGAGCAAGCCGCCCATGCGGCTGGAATGGATTTCTATCTGCACAAGCCGGTGAGCCCGAGCGCGCTCAGCGAAGCGATCGCGGCGGTGGTGCTGCCGCCATCGGCGAGCGTGAGGTAGCGTTCGAGTTCGAATACGCATAATATACGTATATGACCAAGAAACTCACGATAACCGTATCCGACGAGGTCTATAGGGGACTTCACAAGCGCGTCGGCCGGCGCAAGATTAGTCGTTTCATCGATGAGATCGCGCGGGAGCATCTCGCCGACCGGAACTCGCCGGAATACTGGCTGAGTGCATCGGAGCGCGAACTCGCGGCCGCTTACGCGGAGCAGGCCGCTTACGAAGCAGCGCACGCAGAGGAAACGAAAAAGGAGGACGAGGCGTGGCTCAATGGGTTGATCGGCGACGTGTTGCGGACGGACCACCCCAATGCGGAAAGGTGAAATCTGGTGGGTCGATTTCGACCCCTCGATTGGCGGCGAAATCCAGAAGACGCGACCTGCTGTCATTGTCTCAAACGATCTTGCCAACGCACGTTTGAACCGCATGCAGGTCGTTCCTTTGACCACAAACGTGGATCGTGTGTTCCCGGGCGAAACGATCGTCCAGTTTGGCGATGAAGTGCGTAAGGCAATGGCCAATCAGATCATGACCGCTGCCAAGGAGCGATTCAGCCGTCGGATGGGCGCACTCGATCGCCTTCAGATGCTCAAAGTCGAGACCGCAATATTGGTACAGCTCGGTCTCGACAATCGGCCATAACGAAGGAGCCCATATTCTCATTCGTTCGGAACTGCACCCTCCACGATCCGCACCAGATCGGCCATGATGCGGTTTAATTCGAAATCCTTCGGCGTATAGACTCCGGCGACGCCGGCGCTTTTCAGCGCGCTGGCGTCCTGCGGCGGGATGATGCCGCCGACCACGACCGGCACGTCGAGCCCGGCCTCCTTCAAGCGCGCGATCACGTCCTGAACCAGCGGCAGGTGCGAGCCGGAAAGGATCGACAAGCCGACGACGTGCACGTTCTTTTCGGCCGCCGAGGCGGCGATCGCCTCCGCCGTCAGCCGGATGCCGTCATAGACCACCTCCATGCCGGCGTCGCGGGCGCGGGCGGCGATCTGTTCGGCGCCGTTGGAATGGCCGTCGAGGCCGGGCTTGCCGATCAGGAATTTCAACCGCCGGCCGAGTTTTTTCGATACGCGATCGACCTCCGCGCGGATGTCGTCGAGGCCCTCGGCATCGTTGCGCATCGCGGTGCCGACGCCGGTCGGCGCGCGGTACTCGCCGAACGCGGCGCGGAGCGCAAATCCCCACTCGCCGGTGGTGACGCCGGCTTTGGCGCAGGCGATCGAGGCCGGCATGATATTGGCGCCGGTTCGCGCCGCTTTGCGCAACGCCGCGAGCGCGGCGGCGACCGCCTCGTTGTCGCGCGCGGCGCGCCACGCCTTGAGGCGCGCGACCTGCCCGGCCTCCGCCTCCGCAGCCACGGTGAGAACCGCTTCGGCGGCATCCGCGAGCGGCGAGGCTTCCGTCTCGACGAAGCGGTTGACGCCGACCACAATCTGCTCGCCGCGCTCGATCGCCTCGACCCGGCGCGAATTCGATTCGACGAGCTGCTGTTTCAGGTAACCCGATTCCACGGCGGCCACGGTGCCGCCCATCTTTTCGATCTGCTTAAGCTCCTCCTTCGCCGCGTTCTTCAGCTCGGCGACCTTGGCGGCGATCACCGGCGAGCCGTCGAAGACGTCGCCGTATTCCAAGAGGTCGGTCTCGTAGGCGAGGATTTGCTGCATGCGCAGCGACCATTGCTGGTCCCACGGCCGCGGCAGCCCGAGCGCCTCGTTCCACGCCGGAAGCTGGACGGCGCGCGCGCGCGCATTCCGCGACAGCGTGACCGCGAGCATCTCGAGGAGGATGCGGGCGACGTTGTTCTCCGGCTGCTGCTCGGTCAAGCCCAGCGAATTGACCTGCACGCCGTAGCGGAACAGCCGCTGCTTCGCGTCAGTCACGCCGTAGCGCTCGCGCGTGATCTCGTCCCATAATTCGGTGAAGGCGCGCATCTTGCAGATTTCGGTCATGAAGCGCAGTCCGGCATTGACGAAGAACGAGATGCGCCCGACCACTTCGCCGAATTCCTCCGGCGCGCATTCGCCCGACGCCTTCACCGCGTCGAGCACGCCGATGGCGGTGGCGAGCGCAAAGGCGAGCTCCTGCACCGGCGTCGCGCCCGCCTCCTGCAGGTGATACGAGCACACATTCATCGGATTCCATTTCGGCATCTCCTTGGTCGTGAACAGGATCACGTCCTTGGTCAGCCGCATCGACGGTGCCGGCGGAAACACATAGGTGCCGCGTGAAAGGTATTCCTTGATGATGTCGTTCTGGGTCGTGCCGGTGAGTTTTTCGCGCGGCACGCCTTGCTCGTCCGCGAGCGCGACATAGAGCGCGAGCAGCCAGGCGGCGGTGGCGTTGATCGTCATCGACGTGTTCATCTCGCCGAGCGGGATGCCGTCGAACAGCATGCGCATGTCGCCGAGATGCGAGATCGGCACGCCGACCTTGCCGACTTCGCCCTTGGCGAGCGGGTGGTCGCAGTCGTAGCCGGTCTGCGTCGGCAGATCGAAGGCGACCGACAGCCCGGTCTGCCCCTTGCTCAGGTTCTTGCGGTAAAGCTCGTTCGACGCCGTGGCGGTGGAATGCCCGGCATAGGTGCGGAAGATCCAGGGTTTATCGCGTTGCGGCTGGTCGCGCATTGTTGTTGCATGCATTCTGACCACACCAGTGTGACGCGGTTTGTATTGCGGCGCAACATCGCGCTCCCTCTCCCCGCGTGCGGCCGCGTGCGGGGAGAGGGTGGGGTGAGGGGGCCTCTCCGCTGGGCTCGGACTATGAAGCTCAGAATCGCGGAGAGGCCCCCTCACCCGGATTGCTTCGCAATCCGACCTCTCCCCGCGCCCGAGTTTTGCCCGTCATTGCGAGGAGCGAACGGGTCCGGCCCGAAGTGGCCGGCCCGATGACAGGCTCCGCGACGAAGCAATCCAGCAGAAACACCGATCTCGTTTGGCTCGCTAACTTAACTGAAGCCCCGAACTGGATTGCTCTCATGTCCCATTGTCA
The DNA here is from genome assembly GCA_049522435.1 of Xanthobacteraceae bacterium. GTDB lineage: Bacteria > Pseudomonadota > Alphaproteobacteria > Rhizobiales > Xanthobacteraceae > BOG-931. Next base: position 92 of record JBEKNW010000095.1, on the reverse strand, counting down.
AGCTCCTGGCGCAGCTGCTCGCTCTCCTGACGTTCGGCGCAGGAGACAATCGTGAACGGTCGTACAACGGTAGGAGCGAAGCCTTGAGACGT
>JBEKNW010000094.1:0-22877 GCA_049522435.1 Xanthobacteraceae bacterium | reverse complement strand
TATTAGAGCATTTTCAGGAAAAGTGGATACCGGTTTTCCGTAGAAAATACGACCAAACAAAGAATCTAGAGCATGATCAGTTTCCACCGAAACTGAACATGCTCTAGCTTATCTGTCCCGCTACACCCACCGCGTCGCCATCGCCAACAGCCGGTTGATCGCGTTCGACAAAAACGCTGTCAGCTTCAAGTACAAGGACTATCGGCTCGAAGGCCCTGATCGCTACAAGGTGATGACGCTCGCAACAGACGAGTTCATCCGCCGCTTCCTCATCCACGTCCTGCCCAAGGGCTTCCACCGCATCCGCCACTACGGCCTGTTCGCCAAGGCTGCCGGCGCCGACAATATCGCACGCGCCCGCGAACTGCTCGGTAGCCAAAAATCCCAAGGCGAGGCTGCCGATACCGATGATCATGATGGCAACAAGACGCCCACCCTCTCGCACCCTTGTCCATGCTGCGGCGGACGCATGATCATCATCGAGATCTTCGAGCGCGGCGCCACGGCCCGGCATCGGCCGACAGCTCCAATCAAGCTCTCCATAACTGACCTCTCGCTCGCCAATTTTGATTGCTGCGCGTTCACTCCAGCGCGCCACCCGCTCGCTGAAGATCTGCTCAACTCGCTGACTCACGGACAATGTCAATAAAGTCACCCCTTTGAAACCCGACTGGTTATTAACCGGGATTTCCTATATCATTTTTTTGAATCGTGCGGCTATTAGCACTTTTCTGGCTGGCCTGAACTGGGATTCCCCGGATGACTGCCGATTTACGGTGAATATTCGAACTTTTCCGGCCTTCCTGCAAGACAGACGCGAGGTGTGGGACGACTACCAGTACCTGGGCAGCCCGAAGGTGGTCGGGGGCTTATCTGGCCATTTTCCCAGGCATTTGGGCGCACTCCTCCCGTCGATTGCTTGTGAACGCATGGCAATTGAGCGCCTCACGCTGGCGCTGGTGGTGGCAGCGGCCGTAGTTCCGCAATCAGCAACAAAATCTCTTGGAACATCTGCAGTTGATGGCTACGTTCCCGCTAGCTGCCCCGGCCGTAACCCGAAACTCGGTGTCGGCGCCGCCTTGCCAGTGAGAGCCATCTCACGTTGCGCATCCCAAGCACTGGCCGACAATCCTCGGTCTGAGCCCAAGGTTCCGCGTTTCCTGGTAGCGCAGAGCAACGCAAATAGTATGGAGACGAGCCCACGGGAAGCGGCAGAGAATAAGGAAACCGCTGATGAGTCGTCCGCCAAGCCCAAAAAACCTGATCAGCGGGAAGCGGCAAAAGAAACGGCGAAGTTTAAAGCGCAACTTGAAAAACTGACTAAACTTTTTGAAAAATTAGAGACGCCGCCAGCGCCGCCGTCGTTCCTGCCGCCAGTGCCTAGGCCATAAATAACCGGTCGGATAACCAGTCACTCGCACTGAGGGCTGGTGCTCCGTCAGACGTAAGGGCAGCTGGCCCTGATAAAGCTTCCGCAGAAAGCCTTCGTACGCTGTAACAAACTTGCATTTGCTCTCCGCAGCTAGGGCAAGGTACACGAAATCGTAAACTGGATGGTCGATCTCGATTGACATTCGCGCTGCGGTCTCAAACAAAGACCGCATGGGCAGCAGTTCGATTTCGGCGCCCTGGAGAAGACGGGCGGCGAGCAGCGCCTCCTCCTTCAATAGCTCGTCCCTTTGGACTTTTTTCCAGAGGATGTTCGCGTAACCGGCGACCAGCAATTCGAGGCGCGATCAACTTGGCTCTTTGGTGCCAGCGCCTCCGGCATACCGTCCTCCTCGATCACCCATTTGACGGCGATGCTGGCATCAATGACGAGTGTGTTCACCGCTCCTCACGTCCTTCCCGATGGAGAACTTCCGACGGGGTCTGTTTTCGGCGTCCTGTCAGTTTCCGCAGATCGGCCGTCAACTTCGCCGACAGGGGCCTGGCGAAGGATTTCCCGATGCTCGGCCTCGGTCGAGCGGCCGTGCCGCGCCGCGCGTCGCTTCAAACGAGCGATCAGATCGTCGAAGCCGCAAATCCCGCTATTCAACAGTTATAAAATTACATTTCAACAGTTATAAAATTACATTCCTCATGCTGGGAGCGGCCGCTTGCGCGCCAGAACAAAAATCGTGTGGGTGTTATGCCACAACGAAAAGGCCCATGCCAACACCGTAAGAAGCGGAAACAGCAACGGTCAGCTCATCGACCCACCGCCCAAAGAACGTCTGCTGGATCGCCTTCACGTTCGTTGTTTATTCGGCGTGCAATTTTGGCTCTGACGCAGTTTTGGTGCAGCAGAGCGCACGGCGAGGTTATTCGGTGCCGATCAATCTGGCCTGGAGGAGGTCGATTTTGCCGCGACCGTACATCTGCCGTTTCACCAGCTTGAGCCGTGTGATCTGGCCTTCGGTCTGACCGTTCGACCATGGCAACGATCACAGAAATCTATCACGGCAACTCATCGGCTACCAGCAACGCGCTAATTAGTGATGCGACACGCTGCTCTGATGCCAGTTGGCGACTAAACGACGAGGAAGAGCCCCCCGGCGAGCGCCACCACTGGCATGAACGGTACCAAATAACGCAGCGGACTCGTCAGCGCGCCCGGCCAGATCGAACCAGAATTGACGAACGCTGCTGGCTACACCTGCATCCGCTTCCATGTTTTGGCGGCACCTTGCCGCCAAGCCCAGGCGTGCGCCACTTGCTCGGCGATGTCGGAATAGCGCGAGTAAGGTTGGCGACGTAACAGGCCGTGCCTCATTGTAGATTTTGAACGACGGCGATCATCGATTTGGCGAAGATCGGAACACGCCCGACACGAAGGAAATTTACCTCCTCCGCCCCAGCCTCGCGCAGCAATTGACGAAGCGTATCGATCGAGAAGAACTTCACATGGCCGCCGTCCCACAGCACCGTGAAGTGAGCGTCCATTCTGCCCGCGGCCGCAAGCGCGAGATTCTTGAAATAACCATGGTACGGGGTGGACAAGAAGCCGACGCCGCCGGGTTCGATCAGACTCAAGAATGTCTTGGCAAAGGCGCGCGGGTCGAGGCAGTGCTCGATCACTTCAAGGCTGACAACCAGCGGGAATCTACCGTAGATCGCGGCAAGATCGTCGTAGGCGCTGCCGACGTGCGCCCGGACCTGCGGGAAGGCCGCCTGGGCCAACGCGATCCCGCTTTCGGACGTGTCAACGCCGGTGGCGGAAAAGCCGAAATCGGCGAGCATGTTACAGGTCGCGCCGTTGCCGCAGCCGAGGTCGAAGGCGCGACGATCGCCCCAATCGCGCGAGCGGATGAGCTTGGCGAGCGCCGGCCACAGATAGGCGTTGGCATAGGTCGGATCGGCGTGGCGATATTGATAAGATTTCATTTTGGCCGCGCCCGAGGTGCGCGATGCGTGCGGCTTGCTCTGCAGCGGACCGATTCTCGATACGGTGCATCCAATCTGCGGCACATCATCATCTTATCAGCTGCCGTCCGCATCGAAGCGTCTACGCTTGTCTTTCACGTTGGCGGCGTTCTGCGCGAAACTCGTGGCGAATGTGACATCGAATCGGGATACGGGGGAGTCTCGCGACTCCTCCCCTCCCGCACCACCGGACATACGGGTCCGTATCCGGCGGTTCGGTGGATTAAGGGACAGGCTGGATAGCGAGGGAAGCCAGGCCGAGCGAGGTGAGGCAGACTTTTGGCAACGCAATGGTTAATGCGGGGCTGTTGCTGAGCCGCCAGGGGCCGTGGGCTGCCGGCGGTTTGCGCCGCCAGGTCCCGGCCGACCCCCGCGGCGTCGCAGCTCGGCGTAACGGGTGCGTCCGCTTCTCCATTGCTTCCAGGCGATGGCGCGCAGGCGTCGCCTGGTCCAGGTGGAGCAACACCGACGGGGTTTGGCAGAAGCCGAAGTAGCCGCGCCATCCAATCAGATAGACGGACAGCTCTTTGACAATCTGCGGCGGGCTCGCCCCGTGCGTGCGCCGCGTCAGCTCCCGGACACGGCTTTTGAAAGCGAGCGATGGCCTGCGGCGCGACGCGCCGAGAAATTAAAGACGCCGCCAGCGCCGCCGTCATTCCTGCCGCCAGTGCCTAGGCCATAAATAACCGGTCGGATAACCCAGTCACTCGCACTGAGGGCTGGTGCTCCGTGCAGCGTAAGGGCAGCTGGCCCTGACAAAGCTTCCGCAGAAAGCCTTCGTCTGCTGTAACAAACTTGCATTTGCTTTCCGCAGCTAGGGCAAGGTACACACAATCATAAGTCGACCTTGAGCACCTCGTCGCTACGTTTTCGTGAGGCAACGGGTGATCGCAGACCCAACCATGCCGTTTTGGCCCGCAACCCAGATTCTTCTTGCACCCGCCTGAACCCCCATTTCCAACGGCAGAACTCAACTCATCGGCTACCAGTAGTGATGCGACACGCTTCAGTTCGTTGGCATTTAATCTTATACTTGCTTCGCCCTGTGGCGGGAGTTCAGCGCTCCTGCTGCCTTTCGCGCCTGGAGGGTTGTTGATGCTTGATCTGGTGCAGCCGACAGCCGGCGACTTAGGGCTTGTTCCGCTCGTCGTCGACCTGGATGGGACGCTCGTGCGTTCCGACCTCCTCATCGAATCTCTGTTTGCTGAACTCGGCCGGCGACCGGCGGCGATTTTCGAGCTTTTACCGGCTTTGCTCGCGGGAAGGGCGACATTCAAGCATCGCCTGGACGAACCCGCGGGTCTCGATATCGCAGGCCTACCCTACGACGAAACCGTCGTCGCCACGATCGAGGCGGCGCGCGCCGAGGGCCGCCGCGTCTATCTCGCTTCGGCGAGCGGCGAAAGGCTCGTCGCCGAAGTTGCCCGCCATCTCGGCCTGTTCGACGGCTGGTTTGCCTCGAGCGCGACGATCAATCTGAAAGGAGCCGCCAAGGCTGCCCTCCTGGTCGACACCTTCGGCGCGCGGCAGTTCGACTACATCGGCAACGATGTCGCCGATCTCGCGGTCTGGCGGCAAGCGCGCCGGTCGATCACGGTGCGCGCTTCGGCCACGGTGCGCAGCGACTGCGCGCGCTGTGCGATCATGTCGAGCATCTCGTGACGCCGGGTGTGACGCCGGCGGCGTGGATCAAACTCCTGCGCCTTCACCAATGGGTCAAGAATACACTCGTCTTCGTTCCGCTCCTCTTGGCGCATCAGTTTACTCTCGGCGCGCTCGGCAATGCGGTGCTTGCCTTCTTCGCCTTTTCGCTGTGCTCCTCCGGCGCCTATATCCTCAACGATCTCGTCGATCTGAGGGCCGATCGCGCGCATCCGACCAAGCGCATCCGCGCCTTCGCCAGCGGCGCCATCCCGCTCGCGGCCGGACTTCTCGCCGTACCGCTGTTGTGGCTCACGGCTTTCGCGATGGCGGCGCTGACAACGCTGCCCTTCGTTCTGATCCTCCTGACCTATCTGGCGCTGACGACACTCTATTCCTTCGTGCTCAAGCGGCGGATGCTTGTCGATGCCTTTACCCTGGCGGGCCTCTATATGATTCGCGTGATCGGCGGCGGCTTCGCCGTCGGCGTCGTGATTTCGCATTGGCTGCTGGCTTTTTCGATGTTCATGTTCGTCGCTCTGGCGTTGATCAAACGCTACGTCGAGCTCGCCACGCTGGCCGACAGACAACTCCCGAATCCCGCCAACCGCAATTACCAGATCGGCGATCTCGACATCATCGCGGCGCTCTCCGCCGCCTCAGGCTACAACTCGGTCGTGGTTCTGGCGCTCTACATCAGTTCCGATGCCGTCGTTCCGCTTTATCGGCATCCCGACCTGTTGTGGTTGGTTTGTCCGATCGTGCTGTTCTGGTTCTCGCGCGCTCTGCTCTTGGCCCACCGCCGGAAAATGCATGACGATCCGATCGTCTTCGCGCTGAAGGACCGCGTGAGCCTGCTGACTGCCGGCTTCGTCGCGGCGCTGGTACTGGCGGCGATATGACTACGCCCGCGCCACGCTGCGCGCTCGACGATGCGGCGAAACATCTTGCCGACACGCATTCACCCTCCGGCCGGCTCGCCCGATGCAATTGACCGGATGGGGCCGTTATCCGCGCCATGAGAGCGCGGTGCTCGAGCCCGATGATTTCGACGAGGTCGGCAGGCTTCAGCGCGAGGCGGCGGGCTTCGTCGCGCGCGGCAATGGGCGTGCCTATGGCGATGCCGCCATTGGGGTCGGCAGCACCTTGCTCACCCGCCGGCTCGACCGCATAATCTCGTTCGATCCGGCGACCGGCCGGCTCGCGGTCGAGGCCGGCGTTCTGCTGGCCGATATTCTCGCTTTTGCGGTGCCGCGCGGCTTGTTTCCGCCGGTCGTGCCCGGGACGAAATTCGTCAGCGTCGGCGGCATGGTCGCCGCCGACGTCCACGGCAAGAACCATCATGTCGACGGCGGCTTCGGCCGCTATGTGGAGGCATTCGATCTCGCCTTGCCGGACGGCAGTCGTCTCACCTGTTCGGCGCGCGACAACGGCGAAGTGTTCAGGGCGACGGTTGGCGGAATGGGCCTCACCGGCACGATTTTGTCCGCGACCTTTCGGCTGCGCCGTATCGAGACTGCGTTCATGCGCCAGCGCACGATCGCAGCCGACAATCTCGACGCCGCCATGGCGGCGCTCGAAGCCGCGGCCGACGCAGCCTATAGCGTCGCCTGGATCGACTCTCTTGCGCGCGGCGCCGGTCTCGGCCGCGCGCTCGTTTTTTGCGCCGAGCATGCCGGCGCCGCGGCGCTGCCGCGCGGTACGCCGGCCTTTCCAAACCCCCGCAGGCGCCGTCTGACGGTGCCCGTCGACATGCCTTCGTTCATTTTGAACCGGTATTCGGTCGCCGCCTTCAACGACCTCTATTTTCGCCGCGGGGCGGCCAAAGCGGGACGGGACGTCCTCGTGGCTTGCGAGCCCTATTTTTTTCCGCTCGACGCCATGGCCGGCTGGAACAGGATTTATGGGGCACGCGGCTTCGTGCAGCACCAAAGCGCGATTCCCAAGCCGGCGAGCCGCGCCGCTTTGGGCGAGATTCTCGATTGCGTTTCCCGCCTCGGCGCGCCGTCGTTTCTCGCCGTGCTGAAACTGCTTGGGCCGGGCGACGGGCTGATGTCGTTCCCGCTGGAAGGCTATACCTTGGCGCTCGATTTCCCGGTGAGCAAAGGAGCGCTCGCCCTCCTCGACGACATCGACGCGATCGTCGTCGCGGCCGGCGGCCGGCTCTATCTCGCCAAGGACGCCCGGCAGGCGCCCGCGACCTTCGCTCAAGGCTATGCGCACGCGCTGCCGCAATTCCGGGAGCTGCGCCGCGCCATCGGCGCGGCCGGCAGGATCGAGTCGCAGCTGTCGCGGAGGCTTCGCATTTGACCGACAAGCCGAAGACGATGCTGCTCATCGGCGCCACCTCCGACATCGGGCTGGCGGTCGCGCGCGCCTATGCCGCGGCCGGCTGGCGCGTCCTGGTTGTCGCCCGCGATCCTGCGGCGGCGGCGCGCAACGCCGGCGACATTGCGACGCGCAGCGGGGCGCCGGCTGCCGTCTTTGCGCTCGATGTCACCGCCCCCGGTACATTCGCCGCCTTCGCCGCGGCGCTTCCGGTGCTGCCCGACACGATCGTCTGCGTGGCCGGGCTTCTCGGCGATCAAGCGCGCGCCGAGGCGGAGCCCGATCATGCCGCCGCGATCCTGCGCACCAATTTCGAAGGGCCGGCGCTTCTCCTCGATCTGTTCGCCCGGCATTTTGCGGCGCGCGGCTCGGGGACCCTCGTCGGCGTGTCGTCGGTCGCCGGTGATCGCGGCCGCGCCTCGAACTATTTCTACGGGTCCGCCAAAGCGGGGTTTTCCGCCTATCTCTCCGGCCTGCGCAACCGTCTCGCCGGCGTAAAGGTCCGCGTCGTCACCGTAAAACCCGGCTTTGTCCGCACCCGCATGACCAAGGGCTTGAAACTGCCAAATCTCCTCACCGCCGAGCCGGCCGAAGTTGGCCGCGCGATCTACCGCGCCGCCGAGGTCAGCCATCACGACGTCATCTATGTGCGGCCGGTCTGGCGCCTGGTGATGGCGATCATCTGTGCGATCCCGGAGCCGATCTTCAAGCGGTTACGCCTCTGAAGGGTGCGCTGCCCGCCGTCTGCGGCACGTCATATCCGATTACATCGAATGCTTCTAATGCGACAATTGCGCAAATGAATGAGTCCACGAAGTTCGAGATGTCAGGGGATAAGCTTAAGCGGGTGTCAAGCGAACAGGGGGAAAGGCCATGTGGCTTCGGAAAGATGTACTAGCTCTGGCTGTCGTTCTATCTTGCGCTTTATTGTCTGCTCAACTCTCCTTCCGGCTACGGCAAGATACGTTTCAAGATACATTCAGCACTGATTTGGAAATATTGCAAGGGCACGCACGCCTGCCTGAATTTCAGAATCGCATCCTGTCGCCGGCGCTTTTGTGGGTTGCTCGAAAAGCTGCTCCAAGCAGCGTGCCCGACACCACGATTTGGCATGTTCTCCGCTTTTTGGAAGCGGCGTTGGCCTATACTGTGCTCTACGGCGTCGCTTTATGGGCCACGTCAAGTCGACTCAGAGCTCTGTTTGTCGTTGGTCTCGTCACTTACGTATATATTTGGACGCCAATGTCACATCAGTGGGAGCATTCAAGCGACTTCTTTGACGTACTGTTTGTCGCCTTGTTTGTCGGCCTTGCTCTTGCTGAACGATCGGTCGCTCTCGGTATTGCGGTCGTTGTCGCATCGATGAACCGTGAGTCTGCAGCATTTGCCGGAGGCATATGGGTTTGTATCATCGGCATGCGTTATGGGTTTCGTTGGCAATTGTGGCGCAAATTCCTGCCGGGCGTGATCTATATTGGGTTGGCCATCGGGATCATCGGTGGGCTTCGGTACGGTCTAAGCCAGGAGTTTCATCCGAGACAACTGATCGGCATCCAGCTAACGGTTCAAAATTGGCGTTGGTTGCTGCTCCCTTTCGGGGCAACGCCAATGTTCCTGGCGACAGCACTGCCGTTCGCCATCGTGTTGTGGCGACTGCCACGGCCTTGGAGCGCTGAACAGAAAGGGCTATTCGGAGCAGCAATCGTGGCGGCCTGTATCACGTTAATATTCGGTATTGCAGGGGAATTGAGAGTATGGCTCCCTTGCTTTGTTTTATTGAGTATGTTGGCGGTTATTGGCAGTAAAAAACAATCCGACCGCCAATGGGTTTTGAGCGTACTCGAAGAAAATGGAGAGGAAGGTCGCAGTCTATGAATTGGCGATGGAGCGCGCTGGTGCGAATGATGCCGGCGTCGTAGAGCGTTCGGTGAGAACGCGGCCGGCTGGCGCGTCCTGCTCGCCGCCCGCGATCCTGCCGCGGCGGCGCGCAACGCCGGCGACATCGCGACGCAGAGCGGCACGCCGCCTGCCGTCTTTGGGCTCGATGCCACGGCTCCGGACACGTTTGCCGCCTTCGCGACAATGGACCATGCAGTATGGGCGCGGATGAAGGCCGAGAAAAATTGGGCAAGCCGGGCGGGAGTCCGACGCTGCTTCAAGTCGCCTCCTTCGGACGTTCATGGTGCGGCGAAGCGCGTGATGGCGAGATCACTGCCATGCGGCGAGTTACCGCGGAAATGTTTGAGTCGAGCGCGTAGCTGCGCAACAGCGATCAGCCCGCTGCCTTGCCCGTGCCCGCTCGCGTAAGCCCTATGTCGGCTTTGCTGCGGAGAATTCTTTCCAGCACCATGAGAGATAGCACAGCCTCCGCGACGAGGCGTTGCAGCGCGTAAGAAAGACCGGCACGGCCGTCGAGAATGAGCCCCTTCCCGAACAGGCAGTAGAGAAAAATCGCAATGGGCATGAGCGGCGGAATAAGGCGCAGTCGATCACGGAGTCTGCGCCTGCCGCCATCGGCGATCTCGGCAAGTTCGCGGGTCATATAGCGGTTTTGGGCATCCAGCCATGACTGCGTGCTCTTCCGGTCGTCGTGGACCACACGGCCGCGCAGGAATTGCACCGGCCCGTCGACCACCCACGATTCCGTGTGACCGTTGTCGCGTATCTTGAAGTGGCCTCGTCGCAAAAGAATCGTATTGCGCGGGTAGAGGGAAGCGCGCAACCTGCGCCCAAATACTGCGTAGTCGAAGGCGATGGAATAGGCATTGGCGCCGTTTTCAGCTTCCAATCCGCGGAACTCCTCGATCAATTCGTCGGTGAGCTGATAATCAGCATCAAGCCGCAAAATCCAGGAGGTCATAATTCCCGTTTCGGTCACTGCATACCGCCATTGGTCGGCATGCGTATCGAATGGACGGGAAAAGACGCGGACGTTGGCCCACCGCGCCAGCTCGTCAAGAGTTCCGTCCGTGCTCCCGCTGTCCACCACGACCACGTCCTTCGCCCAGCCGAGGTGCGAAAGCGTACGGGCGATATTCGGCAGCTCGTTGTAGGTCAAAATGACCGGCGTGATGTGGGCGAGCATAAGCGGCACCTCAGAGCGGAGTTCTCTCGCCGGCGCCGCGCATCGATGAAGGACGCCGCGGCGTCGATGCCTCGGCTTTGCCGAAGCGTTCGATCACACCCGCATATAATGCTTCCATTCGGGTGGCGATCGTGCGCCAGTCATAATGCGCGGCGATGTGTTGGCGGCCGGCTTCGCCCATGGCGCGCGCCGACGCGGTCTCCGTCATCAGGCTGGCAATCGCCGCGCCAAGAGGCGCCGGATCGCCGTCGACGATCAAGCCGCCGCCGGCCTGGCGCACGATTTCCGCCGCCCCCACTTCCGGGGTCACGACGACCGGGCAGGCGTGCTGCATGGCCTCAAGCACGGTGTTGCCGAAGTTTTCGGAATAGGACGGCAACACGAACAGCTGTGCCGAGGCGTAAAGGCAGTCCTTGTCGGCCCCGGTAACGCTCCGCGGCAGAAAGCGAACGCGCCGGGAAATCTGCAGGTCGCGAGCGAGCTGTGCAAGATGCGGCAGGAGCGCTTCGTCGTTCGGTCCGACGATCGCCAAATGGCCGACGCTTGTCCGTGCGAATGCCCGCAGCAGACGGTCCAAGCCTTTCTTCCAGCTGATCCTCCCCAGGAACAGCGCATACGGGCGCATCTCGGCGATCTCCTTCACGTCGGCGGAAATCTCGCCAACGGCCGCACGACCAAACTCATCGACACCATTGGGAATTATGGCGATGGGGGGCAGCGGCCATCCGAAGCGCCGGAGCTCGGTCGCTTCCAGGTCGGATGTCGCATGAATGACCGATGCCATTTTGAGGTTGTTTTTTTCAAACAGCTCGATCCAGACACGTTTGGCCAAAGGGCTTCGCCGGCCGATCAAGTCCCTCACCAACATCCCTCTCGGCGACATCAGATAGGGGACATGCGCATTTCGCGCGAGGCGCGCGGCCGCCCAGGTCGGCCACAGGAACGCCGAGTGGGTGTGGACGATATCGAAGCGGCTCACCTCACGCTTCAATGTCCGCGCCAGGCGCGGGGCCCAATACAGCCGCCGCCATCGTTCGGCGGCAAAATAACGGATGCGGACACCATCCAACGGCACCGGGGTGGCGAGCGGGACAGCGCTGACGCCCGGTCCGTCGACATTGGTGGTGAAGACCTCGACGTGATGGCCGCGCGCCGCCAAGGCGCGGCACAGCGCGTGCACGGCAAAAATCGGACCGCCGTAGCGAACGGCCGGCAAATACGATGGGATCACATGCAAGACGCGCATCGGCGGAGCTACCGCACACCGATGTTGCGGCGGCGTTGGAATGCGCCGCCCGCCATTCCGAATTCCGCGCGACAACGCCGATTGCCGCGGCAAAGAGTCAAGACGGAGCCCCGAACCGCCGCTTGTTGGCGGGATAATGCATCCGTGGCGACGGCATCGGGGGCGTCATGGACGGAGTGCGCTCCGCCATTTGCGGCCCGGAATTCTTCTTTGCCAGCCCGGCAAACGACAAGACGTACAAAATCGTGAGAGAGACGACCGCCTGGCCGGTGTTGAGCGTGAAGTAGGAAAAATCCCACTCAAGATTGATCATGCTGTTGAGAGCTGCCACTGCAAGCAACGACGGCAGCGAAACGGCCTGTTGGCCGATGCTGCCGCGCATCAGGAATCCGGCCAATAACCCGAAATACATCGCCACGCCGATGACGCCGAAATTGCCAAAATTGGCGAACGCTTCGGCGATGAGGCCCCAACCGATTGCGGTGCTCTGCGCAGCCTCGACGCTCTGAAAACCATAGCGGACATTCAGCAGAGTTATTGCCGATTGGCTGGCAATCTTGTTCTCACTGATGAAGCGAGGCAGGATCATCTGAGGCAGCAGCGCGTAGGTCTCGCCGCCCAGGTACGGAACGTAATCCGGGGTCAGGCGCTGGACCCGCAACAGCAGCCAAAAAAGCGAAGCGCGCTCGACGATCGATTGCCCCTTCGTTTCGCCGGACGTCAGGTTGGCAACCCCAGTCGATAGCCATTCCGCCAATCGTTGGGGGACCGCGGTGATCGACATAGCAGGACTGTCGGACCCCCAATATTTTTCCCGCATCTCTCCCTTGCCGGCATGCAGGACCAACACAAGCGCGAAGGCGGGCACCACCGTACGCCAGGGAATACGTTTGCTGGTAAAAGTGTAGCCCGCCCCGGCAACGCCCGCGAATGTCAGGCCGTCGATGAGAAACAAGGTGCTCGAAGCCAGGATAATGATAGCGCACAGACCGCCGACCAATACCAACCATCGCCTTCCCGTAAGGATTCCATGGGCGCGGCCGTATCCGAGCGTGTAACAAAAGACCAGAAGCGCCGATACCGCGATCGAGCGCAACACATTTGAAAATAACCCGGCGGCGCTCATGTTCCCCGAAGCCACGGCGAAGTAGTAGGCCAGGCCCAAAACAAGTCCGGGATAGATGAGGCGATTCATCTGAGCGCGGCTCATCGCGACGGCCGCGGCGGCGTGGCGACCCGAGGTCCGCCGCATGACCAGCCACCAGCACAAGGTGGCCGTCACGACGAACAAAGTGACCGTGAAAGCGGCCGCCAAAATCTCTTCGGGTGAGTAGTAACCGTCGGTTTGATTGCCAAGATTACCGGTCAAAATCGGCAACGCGTAATAAAGGTAGTACATGGCGCCTGCAGTCGGCAGCACCGGAATGCCGGGAGCGCCCATCCGCAGCCATAATGCGGACGGCGCCAGTGCAGCCAGAGTGATAATCACGTACGCGGTAAATTCGTTGACGGAGTCGGTTTTCAATAGTCCCGCTGCGATCGCCACAACGATCACAGCCATCAGGGCCTGCTTTCCGCGGCGGGAATTGAACTGGCGTATTGGAGGTGCCGGGACGCTCATGAGGCACCTAACCGCGCGAGGGCCCCGACGACCGCCGCCTCGGTCTGCGCGATATCGAAGGACCAGGCCCGCATCAGCGCTGCGCGGCGCATCTGTCGAAGGCCGTTCCGATCGCTGACCATGTCATTGAGCGCTCGCACGAGCCCTCCAGGCTCCGTCACGGCGAATATCCGCCCACAGGATGCGTCAACAACATCGCCGGCGCAACCCACACGGTCGCTGACCAGCGCCGGCCGCCCGCACGCCAGAGCCTCGATCACCGCCAGACCCCAGGTTTCGCCGTAGGCCGACGGCAGTACGAAGAGATCACCCATGCGATAGACGGTCGGCATTCGACTCTGGTTCTGAAACGGAAGCACGCGAAAGCACTTCCGGTCCGCCGCGGCAAGCGCACGGACTTCGTCCTCGAGCTCACCACCTCCGACCAGCACGAGGACAACACCGGGATGCGAAAGCTTTTGCGCCGCGCGCATCAGCTCCAGCGGTTGCTTCTTGCGTTCGAACTTTCCGGCAAACAGCAGCACGCACTGATCCGGCGCAATTCCGAGTTGGCTTCGCCATCGGGCGGCCTCCGCCTCATGTTCCTGCGCCGGCTCGGCGAAGCGGGCCACGTCGATGGAATGCGGGCAAGCAAACAAACGGTCCGAATCGACCCCAAAGGCCTCATAATAGGCCCGGTTCGCGGCGCCGACGACGAGAAAGCCGGCCGGCCACGAAAACACCCGACGCAGCACTTGCCGCTTGAGCCACCAGCGCGGTCCATGCCTGGCCGCGCCGAGCAGATGGGAATCGCCGCGGAACAGGACGGGAATTCCAGCCCCCCGGAACGCGCGCAAGGCCAGGAGGTGAGACAGCCATGCCCACCCGGTCAAATGGATAACATCCGGCTGCCAGGCCGTCACGCGCGCGACGAGGGTCGGATTTCTCAGCCCGAAAAAGTGGTGGGTACCGGGATCGGATGCCTGGTTGGGCACCAGCTCGAACGCATAGCCTTCGGTCAGCGGAATATCCCAAGCCACCGGCGTTCGAAATCCGTGGTCGTGCACCGCCGCCGTCGCGGCATGCCAGGTAAAAAACACCTTGACGTCAAGATCAGGCCGCTGCGCCAGCCTTTGGTAAAGCGGGACGTAATATTGGATCGGGTGCGAGACGATGATCGCCAGTCGGCGTCGTGTCGCATCGCGATCGGAACCGCTTCGTTTCCCGTTAACCGTGGGAACGGCGTCTCGTCTCGGGAAGGCAGAACTGAGGACCTCAGTCAGCATCAATAGTGCTGCGCGTCTGCAAGAACGTCGCTCATGCTGCGCCCACGGCCGCGCGCACGCCGGTTCGAAATTGCGCCCATGGCCACCGTTCCGCGCAGGCGCGGGCCTCGATGCGAATGTCATTTCGTCCTGGAAGACCAAGGGCAAGCTTTTCGAGGCGCACCGAAAGCTCATCGATTGCGCCGACGGGATTGAGAAAAATCGCCGGTGAAGGTCCGATATCCGGAAGACATGTATTGGGGCTGCCCAGCACCGGGCACCCTTGCGCCAGCGCTTCGAGATAGACTTGACCGAAACCTTCGACCAGGGAAGGCATGGCCAGTAACGAACTCCGCCGGAATAGCTGCTGCAATGCACCGCCGCTGACCCCCCGCAGCAGCTCCACGCCGGAGGTGCCGTGGAGCAGCTCTTCCAGGCCGGGATCGATGAACCGGCAAACGACAGTCAGCCGACTTTCGGGCGGAAGCGTAGCCCGCCGCCACGCGAGCAGCAGATGGTGAAGCCCTTTTCGCTGCGTTCCGGAGCCGACATACAGCGCCTGAAACGCCTTCGGCGCGCTCAGACCTTCGCTGCAACTCGGCAGATCGATGCCGTAAGGGACGACCACGCACCGCGCGGCGTCCGCACCCGCTTCCAGCAGCGAGATTTTGGTAAATGCACTGGCGCAGAGGATCAGATCGGCGTGCCGCCAGCAGTCCCACGTGCGCTGTTTGACCTTGACGCTGACGTCGTGGCCGGCTTCCTCTTCATAGGAATAGTGAACGAGGGTCTTCTCGCGGTCCTCGCTCAGAATACGCCGTTCCAATGCCGGATGCGGATGAAACTGAAACATGACCTTCTTCGGCGCATGGTCGTAACGCGCCGTGAACGCCTCCCAGGCGTAGGGATGATAAAGCAACAGGTTGCTGCGCCTCCGGCGAGCCTGCCGCGCCGCGTGCAGCGACAGCTTGCCGTCCAGGCGCGCGAACGTCTTCCAATCGGCGCAACCGAGACGACGGCGCAGCTTGCTTTCGAAGGCCACACTCCAAACGCATTCGACTCGGTCGCCGGGTATCCGAGCGTCGGAGCGGAAGCCCAATTTCTCGACGATCGGTTGCGGCAGCAGCCGCGCGATGGAGCCGGGTATTTGACCATAATAGGCGTCGGTCACCAACGCATCAAGAATGCCGCCTTCGGCGAGCGCGACAGGGAGCTGGTAATAATCCCGGCGGCCGGCGAGCGCGCAAACGTACCCGCGAGCATCAGCCAAACTACCCCCTCCTCATGCAGAGCGCGGCCATGGTCGCACCGGCGGCCCGCCATGGCGGCGGCACCGCGGCGGGCCAATCGGCCCGGCGGTCCCGGTGCGTGAAAATGAAATTATTGATGTAATCGGCGTATGCGCGGCGCTGTCCGCCGACCAGCAGCTTCGGATCCTGGTCGCGTTCCGCGTCGAACTCTTCAATCGGACGAATGCTGCCCCTACGCACGAAAAACGCGTCGTAACCGCAATTCCCAAGGAAGCCGACCACGCCTTGAACCGCGCCGGCGCCATAACGGTCCTCGGCTTCAATCAGAATATTCGGTTGGTCGACCCGCAGTGTTTCCGACGCCCCACGCAAGACCTCGAGTTCGTGACCTTCGGCGTCGATTTTCACAAACCCGACATGCCGCGCAGCCAAATCGTCCAGCCGCAGCAGACGCACCGAGATGTCGCGCTCATTTGTCGCCGGAGAGCAATCATCGACGAGACGAGACATGCTGCCACCGCGCGGCGACGACAGTCTCATCTGCGCCTTACCCGTCGTGCTCGACAGCGCCGCTTCGACGACTTCGACATTACCCGGCATCGACCAGCGCAGCGCCGCCGCCTGCCAAGGTTGCGGCTCGACCGCGATGACGCTCTTGGCGTAAACGCTCAAGCCCACGGTGTAGGTCCCGGTAAACGCGCCGACGTCGATCGCAACTTCGTTGTGCCGGCACAGCCATGGCAATAAACGAAGCTCGACTTCGTTCTGGAACAATGCCTGGAAATGGGCCGCATATGCGACCGATTTCGGAAACGCGCGGCGCAGCGCGTCTTTTGTCGCCGCAGTTTCCAGCATCTAGAGCGTTTTCCGTTTGGGTCGACTATAGGTGAACTTCGCGATGTATGTTTTCCGTTTGGGTCGACTATAGGTGAACTTCGCGATGTATGTGGCACATTCGGATCAATGGACACGTCAAGGCAGAGCCAATGGCGGTGACCTATTCAACGTTACCGGAAAACGCTCTAAGTCGCGCCGGCGACGTTCGAGTCCAGCACCAAATCGAACAATGCCGCGTGCCGCACGGCCATGGCTTGGGCCAGAAAGGGCTCGAGCACCGCGTTACGATCGATTTCGTCCTTGCGCCTTACTTCCTGTAGAAATTGCTCCACCACGGTCGCGGCGGCTGAGAGCGGCATATCCTCGGCCTCGGAGAACCACAATGCATGGCCGAGTCGCGGATTTCCCTGGAATTCGGCATAAGCCGGCCCGTCGCTCCGAAGCGAAGCCAGCAATGGCTTTCGCGAATAGGCATAGGTAAAGAGCTTCGAGGGCATGTATCCCGCATCATCAACGCCGAGTATCAAGGCTCCATCGCCGTCCTGCAGAATTTCGAGAGAATGCCGATATGAAATCCATGCGGGCCGTTCATCGACGAGATCGCCGACCCCATGTTCGGCGGCAAGTTCGGCCAGGTCCTTGGGACCGCCCTCACGCCAATTGCGCAGAGTGCCGTAAAGCTCGATGGCTATTGCGCCGAGAGGCATGCGTCCGCTGCCGCGCAGGCAGGCCAGCGCCCGGCATATCAGTGAAAACGAACGCCGCATGATCGCGCCGCCGGCGCCGACATAGACGATCCTGGGACGGGTCGCAGCGGCGGCCGAGGCCTTCGGGTTCCGGGCAACGGTTTCCAGATCGAACGGCGACACCGCGAACGGAATCACCCGCGCCCGTCCGGTGCGCGTCCATGCCGGCTTAGCTCCGCTGTACCTGCGCCGCAGGTCGTCCAGATAGGCTGGCGAAACGGAAACGATACCCGACGAAGCGGCCACGGCACGCGCTTCGACGAACTGTGACAGCTGGCGCGCCAGAACGTGCTTGAGTTCCGGTCTGAGCCAGGCGCGATACTTGCCGGCATCCTTGTGGCACGGATCGTGAAAATCCAGCACATAGGGGACGCCGAGCTCCCGCCGCCACAATGCGCCAAGCAAGAGCAGCGGAAACTGCGTGGTTGAAAGATACACGAGATCGAACGACCCCGTTTTCAGAATTCCTCGGCCGGCTCTCCACATCGGAACCAAAGAGCGCCATCCGATCGAGCCGACGCCCAGGATCAGAAGAAGCTTCGGCAGGAAGGCGGGGACGAAAGTCGCCTTCGTTCCAGGAGCGAAGAACGCATCCGAATCGTCGTCGAGGCAGCAGGCTTCCTGATAGCTGGAGTCAGGCGCCAAAATCTCGACATCCCACCCAAGCTTGGGAAGCTCCCACGCCAGGTGACGTGCGCGGTGCATGTCCGCGATCATGGCGGGCGCATAGGAACCGGTGACGATAAGAACCCGACGGCTCACGGCGAAATAGCTGTCTTGTTGCGCGGCGGTGGCGGTCTACGCGCCTCGATGGCCAGCTCGCGGCGGCTGTTATCAACGAAGCGGCTTTCGTCCTCGACCATGGCAAACATCGGATCGGCGGAATCGCCATGGTCGCATCGACGAATGGCGACAAATCCTGCGTCCTCCAGCAGCAATTTGAGGCTGGCAAAGTCGTACATCCAAAGATGCCGGCTTCTTCCCCAAATGCCTTTGGCGATGTCAATGAAAGCCTTCGGCCCGCGCCTGACGCCGAGGTAACAGCCGTCGATCAGTTCGTCAGCCGCCCTGGGATCGTTGGCTTCCGCCGCAGCAAGGTAGCGACAAACCCGCCAATGCAGATCCGGCACGACCAGGCGGAAAATCCCGCCGGGGACGAGAATTCGCAATGTGTTTCGGAGCGCGATGGTTATCTCGTCGCGGGCTAAATGCTCCAAAACATGGCTGCAATAAATCGCCGCGGCAGAGCTGTCGCGCAAGGGCAATCCCTTCACGATATCCCCAAACCGAACGGTGACGGGGAACAATTTGCCAACGGTGGCGCGCACAATGCCGCCAAGGACGGGTAGCCGTTCCAGCCGCAAACGCGGCGACGCATCGAAATTGACCCAGGCCTCGGGCGCACAAACTCCGCAACCGTACTGGACATAGAGACCGGTCCGAGGCGAAGCGTCCTTCGCATTGCGATCGGTCATTGCGGCTGATTCTTTGAATTTCGAAGACGAGGCGGCGGCGCCCATCATTTCGACTTCACGGGGACAGCCAATAGATTGGCGCAGTTTGGCCAATTGGATAACTCAACGGCTTGCGCCCAACCATGGTTCAGCTTCCACGTTGGCGGGCGCTGGGTACGCAAACGGCTGATTCGAAATTGAGGCCGTCCCATCCTATCGGGGCGCCCGCGAAGCTCATCGCCACATAGCCGAGCGGTTCAAGCAAGGCCCGCATTCCTTCAAGCTCCCATTGCGAATGGTTGCTGAAGACGATGATCGGCAATTTAGCTGCCACGCTTTGCATCGCTCCTTGAAGCGCTTTTGCGCCGTGGCCCTGCACGTCAATCTTGATCAAATCGGGCAGCCGCACTTGTCCACTTGAGACCAATTCGTCCATCACGACGGTTCTAACGGAAACTAGGCGAGTCGCTTGCGAGACCTGCTCATCTTCATATTGAAAATGAGAACACGCCGAGCCGAGCCCATGACTGTTGATCAAAGACGAGGTTCCTGTCCTATTTGATACGGCGGCCTGGTGCAACCGCACATTGTTCAGCTTGTTGATGCGGACGTGATAACTGAGCCGCCGAAAGGCCACTGGATCCGGCTCGAAGGAAGCGACCTGCCCTTCGGGGCCGATCTGCATCGCCATGGCAACCGTATGGATGCCGAAGTGCGCGCCAAAGTCCCAGCATACCGCTCTTCTCACCTCACCCAGCACGGCGAGAGCGACTTCGGTGTCCTTCTCTCCGCCCGATCGCCAATTGTGGGAGAAAGGCGCAAGAGTCCATTTCGCGCCGGTTGCCGGGCCGCTCCGAACCGTCACCGGCCAATATGCGAGCGGAGTTGCGCTGACGGCGCGTGAGAGCAGCGTACGAATGCTGTGCATTCACTTCGTCGGGATGGCCAACAGATTGGCGCAATTGGGCCAATTGGATAACTCCACGGCTTGCGCCCGACCACGCTGAACCTCGAAAAGCTCATAGCCATGCCGATCGAAAAAATCGGCGATCAGCTCCGGCGTGCCGCCGCCGCGGCCGGCATAGGCGCGGTCGAACTCGAACACGATATAGGGCCGCCATTTCGCAATGGTGTGCTCGCCGCCTTGCAGGACGGGCCACTCGTATCCCTCGACGTCGATCTTGATCAGGTCCAGCCGCTCCAGGCGCGCTTCCCCGGTGATCGCATCAAGCGGGCGAGCATCGAGCGAAAGCAAATCCGTTCGCGCTTCGTCGGCCGAGGCCACGTAGCCGTCGCCCGAGCTGGGATCGTTCGCGTCGGGCCCGCAAAATGCCAACGATTTCTCCGTTTCGGCGACGACGTAGGGGATGACGTCGACGTGGTCGAGCCGATTGAGCCGAATGTTGCGCGCGAGTTGCGCGCGGACGGAAGGGTTCGGCTCGACGGCCAAAACGCGGCCGTGCGTTCCGCTCAGGCGCGCCATCAGCAGGGTGTGCCATCCCACGTTTGCGCCGATGTCGATGGCGACGCCCGCGGGCGGCAAGACCGCCCGGAAAATCTCCCGCAGCTCCGGTTCGAAGCTGCCGAAAAAGGTCACATACCAGCCCAGCGGAAGTCCGGGCCGGATAAGGAAAAGGCTGCCGTCGCGCAACAGGCACAGCTCCGGCATCGCAGCGCATTTTTCCGGCGGCAGCAGAAGTCGAACCACGCGTTCGTATCCGAGCGGCTTGCCGATGCGCGTGCCGATCCAGGCGAGAATATCGGCTGTGCGGGTCATCGTACCCGATCGGACCGCGGTCGCTTTGCGATGCGCGCCGCGCAATCGGCTAGCGCGTCCACGCGGTGCGGATGATCGCGTTCAAGCCGCTCCGGGCCAGCGCGGCTTTGACGATGTCCTTGGCCAAATGTCCCTGCGGGTGGGAGAAATGATACGTTCTTTGCAGAAAGGCGAGGCGGTAACCGAAGCGGCCCAACAGCTTGCGAAGCGATCTGGTATCGAAATAATTGACATGGTGATGCAAATAATATTCCCACTTCAGGCCGCGCAGGCGCGCAAATCCCCCGCCCGCATCCGGAACTTCGATGACGAGAAGGCCGTTCGGCCGCAGCGCGCCGCCGACCAGCGCCATGAACGTTCCGGGTTGCGGAATGTGCTCCAGCACGTGGAACATCGTGGCCACGTCGAATGTGCCCGGGTTCTTGCGCAGATAGGCCGCGACATCCTCGTTGAACCACGCCACGCCCGGAAATTTGCCGCGCAAATAGGCGATTGCTTTCGGCGACTCCTCGACGGCGCTGGTGTCGAAGCCGGCATCGCTCAATGCGACCGCCGTCTCGCCGATGCCGCAGCCGAGGTCGAGCACTTTGCCGGCGGAACGAAAGCGCTGCACCAGGCGCACGCGCGCCTCGATCCACGGCGCCTTGAAATTGATCGGCCCCGGCTCCCATGACTGGTAATAATCCGCTGCGCCGTAAGGCGACGTCCAGTGTGCGAGGTCGAAGAAACGGAAACCGCAGTCCGCTTGCCGGCAGCGCAGGATCGGAATTCCGTTGAAGTCGGCCCACACGTCTGCCGCGGCGGCGCAGATCGGGCAGCGCATCGTCCCGGCATCGGGCAAGTCGGCAGAGGGCACGTCGGCGGAGGGCGCGGCCGCCTCGCGCCGCGGCGCACGCAGCGGGGAATTTTTGTCGCTCATGCGCGCTTCGCGCCGGTGCGATCGGCTGCATCCAGAGCCCGATCCACCGCTTGCAGCAGCGCGTCTTCCTGCCGCTCCCAGCAAAAGACGCGCTCGGCCGCCTGCAAGGCGGCGGCCTTCGCCGCCCGCAGCTTGTCCGGCGATCCGAGCAGCGCGTTGAGGCACGCCGCCAAACCGCCGGCCTCGCCGGAGGGGTACAGCGACACGGCGTGCGGCGCCTGTGCGGCGACTTCCGTCTGACCGGCGGTATCGCTGGCGACCACCGCAAGGCCGGCCAGAAGATATTGCAGAATCTTGTTGGTCACCGTCAGATCGCGGCTGCGGCTGTATTTCATCTCGCCGGCAAATCCGATGTCGTGTTCGGCGATGCGCGACAGCAATTCGTCGTTCGGCACCAGCGGATGAAAAAACACCCGTTCCTCCCACTGCTCCGGAATTCGCTCGCGAACCCACTGCTCAAATCCACGAACCGGATTACCGCGCAAATGAATTTCGACGTCGTGCTCGATCAGAGGAAGCGCAGCAACAAGGTCCTCAAGTCCGCGCCCCAGGCCGAGAGTTTGCGAGAACCAATGAATGGATGCCCGTCGCAAATCGCGCCGGTCCTTGACCAATTGATCGATTTCGTTCCGCTCACGCCAGCGGCCCGTGTTACGGATCACCATCGGCGCTGCGCATCCAAACTCCCGCGTCAGCGCCGCGCTCATCGCATGGGACGGACAAGTCGCGTGCATGGCGTTGCAGAGCAACATATGCTCCAGCTCGCGGAGCATGTGCAACGGCTTTAATTTTCTGACCTGCGGCAGAAGGTCTTCCGAATACCAGTCCTCCATATCAACGCCGACGCGGTGCCCCATCTTCAGCAATTTCATTCCGACCCAGAGGCCTTGCTCCAAATGTACGATGTGGTACCGCGCCGCGGCTTTCTCGGCAGCGGTCAAGAGCTCCGGAAGCCAATATCCCAGTTGCCACCGGCTTTGAATTCCCAGCCAACGAAACAATTCGCGGCCGGCGCGGGAGCGCAGTCGCGCCGGAAGCATTTGCGTTGCGGCAACCGATCGGAATGTGAACCCGTGCTTGCGCGCCAGGGCCTCGTCGGCGTCACGCGCTTTTTGATCGGGGCTCGCACCGCATACGACGACCTTCAGCCCGCCATGGGACAGGATCGCCGCCTCGCTCAGGGCTCGCGGGTTCCACGCCAGAGACGCCCCTGTGACGATCGCAATATCAATCGCGCATTTGCCCAGGGCGGCTTCTCGCATTCATTTCCGTACACACAGCAAATGCCGCGGTATCTCGCCGGCCCGGGGTGCTGGCCCGAGGC
>JBEKNW010000093.1:0-17734 GCA_049522435.1 Xanthobacteraceae bacterium | reverse complement strand
ACTTCCTCGACCTTCGGCCAGAGAGCGTAATCGGCTTTGGGCATGGCGTTCCGATTGGCCGGCGTGTCCATGATCGAGGGCGCGACCGCGTTGACGAGGATGCCGTCCTTGGCGACCTCCTCGGCGAGGGCAACAGTGAGCGCGGCGACCGCCGCCTTGCTGGCGGTGTAGGCGGCCATGCCGGCGCCGCTTCGCCATTCGAGCGCCGCGCGGGCGGCGACATTGACGATGCGGCCGCCATGGCCTGACGGATTAGCGGTCATGGCGTTGACCGCGGCGCGGCAGCAGAGGAGGCAGCTGACGAGATTCATCTCGATCTGCTGCTGCAACGTCGCCACGCTGGTCGCACGCAGCGGCGCCGCGGCAAAACCGCCGGCGAGGTGGATCGATGCCCAGAGCGGCGGGAACTCGTCGTAGAGGCCGCTGACAGACCTTTCATCGGCAAGACTGCCGGTGTCCCGAGTGCGCCGGCGCCGCCGGTGATCACGACGTGACGATCGCGAAAGTCCATGGCGCTTGTCCCTGGCGCCATCATCGCCGCGATCCAGGGATGGAGGCAAGATCATCACATCGTCCGGCAGCGGAAAGAGCGGATTTGATATCCTGTTGCGAGAGGAGAATCAGTGGCTGATTTCGATCTCGCCGTCATCGGCGGCGGCATCAACGGCGCCGGCATCGCCCGCGATGCCGCGGGGCGCGGCCTCAAGGTCGTGCTCATCGAGCAGAACGACCTTGCCTCCGGCACCTCGTCGGCGTCCTCGAAGCTCATTCATGGCGGGCTGCGCTACCTGGAACATGGCGCGCTGCATCTGGTGCGCGCCGCGCTCAGCGAACGCGAGGTGCTGTTGCGGATGGCGCCGCACCTCATTCGGCCGCTGCGTTTCGTGCTGCCGCTCGACGCGGCGAGGCGCTCGCCCATGCTCATTCGGCTCGGCCTCCTGCTCTACGATTGGATCGGCCGGCGCGAGATTCTGCCGGGCACGCGCGCGCTCGATCTCATCAGCGACGAGGCGGGCCAGCCGCTCAAGCGGCGTTTCCATCACGGCTACGAATATTCCGACTGCTTTGCCGACGATGCGCGCCTCGTCGTGCTCAATGCGGTTGATGCCGCCGAGCGCGGCGCGGTGATCCGCACCCGAACGCGCTGCGTGCGCGGCGAGCGCACAGACGCCTGGCGGCTCGTTCTCAACGCCCGCGGCCGGCGCGACGTGGTGACCGCGCGGGTTTTGGTCAACGCCGCGGGAGCCTGGGTGGAAACGGTCGCCGAGACCGTGCTGCGGCAGGCCCCGCCGCGGCGCCTTCGGCTCGACAAAGGCAGCCACATCGTGGTGCGGCGCCTCTACGATCACGAGCGCGCCTACATCCTGCAGGCGGCCGACGGCAGGGTGGTGTTCGCGATTCCCTTCGAGCGCGACTTCACGCTGATCGGCACGACCGACCGGAGTTTTTCCGGCGATCCCGCCGCCGTCGCGCCGACGGGTGAGGAAATCGACTATCTCTGCGGCGTGATCAACGCATATTTCCGCACGACGATCGGCGCCGCCGACGTGGTGTGGGCGTTCGCCGGCGTGCGCTCGCTCTATGAGGACGGCGCCGGCAAGCCGCAGGACATCGGACGCGATTACGCGCTGATCCTCGACAAGCGTTTCGGCGAGGCACCGCTGCTCACGGTCTATGGCGGCAAGCTGACGACCTTTCGCCGCCTTGCCGAGGACGTCCTCGACCGGCTGGCCCATTTCTTTCCGCGCTCGCGGCCATGGACCGCGACGAGCCCGTTGCCGGGCGGCGACTTCGTCTATGACGGCGTGCCGGCGCTGATCGCGCGCACGCAGCGCCGCTGGCCCTTCCTCACCGAAGACCACGCGCGGCGGCTCGTCGGCGCCTACGGCACGCGCGTGGAGAGCGTACTGAAGACGGCGGCCCGGCTGGACGATCTCGGCATGTGCTTCGGCGCCGACCTCACCGCCGTTGAGGTGCGCTACCTGATGTCCAAGGAATGGGCGGTGACCGCCGACGACGTGCTGTGGCGCCGCTCCAAGCTCGGCTTGCGCTTTTCCGCTGCGCAGCGTGCCACGCTCGATCGCTTCATGGCGCCGGGCGGCGGTTGATCGGTACGTCTTTGCGAGGAGCGAAGCGACGAAGCAATCCAGACTTGGCGCCACCCTGGATTGCTTCGCGGAGCCTGTCATCGGGCCGGCCACTTCGGGCCGGGCCCGTTGGCTCGCAATGACGTGCAATTGCTCAAATTTTATCGATCCTTTTCAGGTGGATTTTAGGTATTTGTGGTCACCTCGCCTTGGGGAAATTTGCGTCACCTCTAGAGCCGAGATCGCAGGGCGACATGGAATCGACGGCAAACCAGATTGCAGAACAGCTTGTAAGGCTGAAGGTGCTCATCGTCGACGACGAGTATACCATGCGCAAGGTGACCCGCTCGCTGCTGCAGGCGATCGGCGTCAAGCACATCTATGAGGCCTACGACGGCAAGAGCGGTCTCGAAGCGATCTGCACGATCGTGCCGGACGTTGTCATTCTCGACTGGGAAATGCCGAGCCCCAATGGGCCGGAATTCGTGCGCCGGGTACGTTCGCCGGACGACTTTCCGCTGCCCGACGTGCCGGTCATCATGCTCACATGCCATGGCGAACGCTCGCGGGTGGTCGAAGCGGTGAAGCTCGGCGTCAACGAGTTTCTGCTCAAGCCGGTGTCAACGAGCGCGTTGCTCGCGCGCCTCGTCTCCATCCTCGGCCGGCCGCGCCGGATGGTGAGGAAGGGCGATTATTACGGGCCCGAACCGCGCCGGCTCTCCAGCTACAAGCCGGAATCCGATCCCGGCTTGAGTCAAGTCGTATTGGTCAACTGAGTTCGTGTTGGGCGGCCGCCGCGCTGCATTAACGGAATGCTCACCACGTCGGCAGGAGCGGCTCTTTCCCGCAGCACGCGCTGCCCGAACTTCCGCCGCCGCCTTTACCAACCCGCAAGGCGCCCATGGTCTGATGCGCCTGGCGCCCCGATGGGCGCTTTTTGAGGCCGTCACGGTGCGTCATGTCATCCAAGCTGTCGAAGAAGGACCTCGCGGATCTGATCCAGACGCTCTGCGTGCTGGTGGTCGACGACAACCAGTATATGCGCAAGATGATCCGCAACCTCCTGGTCAATTGCGGCATCAAAGACATCTATGAAGCGGCCGACGGAATCGCCGCTCTCGATACCATTCGCACCGTCGGACCCGACGTGGTGATCCTCGACTGGGAGATGCCATTCCTAAGCGGCGCCGAACTCGTGCGCATTGTGCGTTCGCCCGGCGTATTTCCGGTGCCGGACGTGCCGATCATCATGCTCAGCGGCCACGGCGAACGCTGGCGCGTCGTCGAGGCCGTGCGGCTCGGCGTCAACGAGTATCTGATCAAGCCGGTTTCGGCGAAAGCACTCTATGACCGCTTGGTCTCGATCACGACGCAGCCGCGGCCCGCCGTGCAATTGGGTGATTATTACGGTCCGGAGCCGCGCAAGCTCGCGAGCGATACCGTCGAGGACGTCACCCTCGCCTCGACGCTCACCGAAGCGGTGGTGAGCTGACGCCGCCTGTCTCCAAGTATTGAATCGCGAAGAAATGACGGCCGCCGCCGCATTTGTCGATCATCTCGATTTGCGTTACAAAAGCTGCCGAGGTTTCCCGCCCGCCGCGGCTGGAGTGGGAATGCAGAGCGTCGGATCGAAACGAGGTTTTGCGCCGTGGACCGATCCGAACCTGCGTCCGCTGCTGCGCATCGAAGCCGTGACCAAGCGCTTCGGCGGCTCCGCGGCCGTCGATCATCTGTCGCTCGACGTTTATGAAGGCGAGTTCTTTGCCCTGCTCGGACCCTCTGGTTGCGGCAAGACCACATTGTTGCGCCTGATCGCGGGCTTCGAACGGCCGAGCGCCGGTCGCATCCTGCTCGACGGGGTCGATCTTGGCTCCGTGCCGCCGCATCGGCGCCCCGTCAACATGATGTTCCAGAGCTACGCGCTGTTCCCGCACCTCAATGTCGAGGCCAATGTCGCCTTCGGCCTCAAGCAGGAAGGTCTGCCCAGGAGGGAGATCGCACGGCGCGTCGCCGACATGCTCGCCTTGGTCAAGCTCGAAAGCCTTGGTGGCCGCAAGCCGCATGAGCTTTCCGGCGGCCAGCGCCAGCGCGTGGCTTTGGCGCGTTCGCTGGTCAAACGCCCGCGCGTGCTGCTGCTCGACGAGCCGATGGCGGCGCTCGACAAGAAGCTGCGCGGTGAAACGCAGTTCGAACTGATGGAGCTGCAACGAAGGCTCGGCCTCACCTTCGTCATCGTCACCCACGACCAGAGCGAAGCGATGATTGTCGCCGACCGCATCGGCGTGATGGATCGCGGCCGGCTCATGCAGGTCGCGCCGCCTGCGGAAATCTATGAGCAGCCGAACTCGCGCTGGGTCGCCGACTTCGTCGGCGGCGTCAACCTGTTCGAAGGCCGCCTCGGCGACGATGGCCTGAGCGTCGAGGGCACGGTTGCCGGCCGGCTGCGGATGGCCGCCAATGCCGACGCCGAACCGGGCAAGATGGTGTGGGTGGCGGTGCGGCCGGAGAAGGTGCGCATCAGCCGCGAGCCGCCCTTGCCGGGTCTGGACAATTGCGTCGCCGGAACGGTCGTCGATATCGGCTATCTCGGCGACATGTCGATCTACAAACTGCGCATTCGCGACGGCGCGCTGGTGAAGGCGGCGGTCGCCAATCTCGGCCGCGTCTCCGAGCGCGCGGTCGCCTTCGATGAGCAAGTGTGGCTGAGCTGGCCGGCCGAGGCCGCGATCGTGCTGACGCGGTAAGATCCATCGCCGCGCACTGCGAACGAGCACACAATGAAGCGACCGCAACAAGGCTCCTTTCTCCAGAAACTCGTCGTGCGGATTCCGTATGCGTGGCTCGTCGCCTTCTTCCTCGTGCCGTTCCTGATCGTGCTCAAGATCAGCCTGTCGCAGACGGCGATTGCGCAACCGCCCTACATGCCGGTGCTCGACCTTGCGGCCGGCTGGCCTGGCGTCAGGACTTTTTTCGCCGCTCTGTCGTTCGACAATTACGTCCTCATCGGCTCCGATCCGCTCTACCTCCTGTCCTACGTGAAGAGCGTGGAGATCGCCGCGTTCTCCACGCTTATTCTGCTCGTCATCGGCTATCCCATTGCCTACGCGATTGCGCGCATGCCGCGGCGCTGGCAGGCGGCGCTCATGCTCCTCATCGTGCTGCCGTTCTGGACGTCGCTGCTCATCCGCATCTATGCCTGGATGAACATTCTGCAGCATGACGGGCCGCTCAACCAAGTGCTCATGGCGCTCTCGATCGTTAACGAGCCGCCGGCCTGGCTCGCGACCGACACGGCCATCTATATCGGCATCGTCTATTCCTATCTGCCGTTCATGGTGTTGCCGCTCTACGCCACGCTGGAGAAACTGGACGAATCGCTCCTCGAGGCGGCGGCCGATCTCGGCTGCCCGCGCTGGAAGATTTTCTGGCTGGTGACATTGCCGCTGTCGTCGTCGGGGATGCTCGCGGGCGTGCTCCTGTGCTTCATCCCGATTGTCGGCGAGTTCGTCATTCCCGATCTGCTCGGCGGCTCGCAGTCGCCGATGATCGGGCAGACGATCTGGATGGAATTCTTCGGCAACAAGGATTGGCCGGCCGCCTCCGCGGTTGCCGTCGTGCTGGTGTGCCTGTTGGTGACGCCGATCGTCGTCTATCAGAACCAGGCGATGCGGGCCGTGGAGCCGGACTGACCATGCGCAAGGTGTCCGCTTTCAATCTCGTCGCGATCATCCTCGGCGTCGCCTTCCTCTATCTGCCGATCGTCGTGCTGGTGATCTATTCGTTCAACGCCTCGCGGCTGGTCGCGGTTTGGGGCGGCTGGTCGACGCACTGGTATGCCGCCCTCATCGACGATAAGCCGCTCATCGATTCGGCCTTTATCAGCATCCGTCTGGCGCTTGCTTCGGCGAGCGCGGCAACTTTATTGGGGACGCTGGCGGCGCTGGCGCTCGTCCGCTTCGGCCGCTTCCGCGGCCGGCTCCTGTTCGCCGCGATGATCTATGCGCCGCTGGTCATGCCGGAGGTGATCACGGGCCTGTCGTTGCTGCTCGTCTTCGTGGCCATTGCCGTCGATCGCGGTTTCTGGACCGTCGCCGTCGCGCACACCACCATGGCGATGTGTTTCGTCACCGTGATCGTGCAGTCGCGGCTCGTCGGCTTCGACGTCAGCCTGGAGGAAGCGGCGATGGATCTCGGCGCCTCGCCGCTGCGCACGTTTTTCGCGGTGACCTTGCCGCTGATCCTGCCGGCCATTGCCGCCGGCTGGATGCTCGCCTTCGCGCTCTCGCTCGACGATCTCGTCATCGCCAGCTTCACCACCGGGCCGGGCGCGACCACGCTGCCGATCCGCATCTATTCCGAGGTTCGCCTCGGCGTGAAGCCGGAGATGAACGCCGTGTGCAGCATCATGGTCGGCGTGGTCGGCATCGCCGTCATCGCCGCTTCGCTCCTCGCCAAGCTCACCGGGGCACGGGGCGCGCCGGCGCGCAGCTAAGGCGCTTGGATCTTGACACGGACCATTCGTTGGCCCATTTTTGAAATGGACCGTCATATAGTCCACAAAGGTGGGCGCAATGCGGATTTCCGTAACGGAAGCAAAGGGTCAGTTGACCGACTTGGTTCGACGCGCCGAAGCGGGCGACGAAATCATCTTGACCCGGCATGGCCAACCGGCTGCGCGTCTCGTCGCCGTCAAGAGAAAGCGGCTTGATCCAAAGGCGCGCAGGCAATTGATGGAAGCGCTCGGCGCATCTGGCGCCGCGAAAGCAACTCCTGGCCCAAGCGCGGCGAGAAGCCAGGACTTTCTATACGACGAGTATGGCCTTCCTAAATGATCGTTGTCGACACATCCGCGCTCATGGCGATCGTCGTGCGCGAAGGACCAGCTCCCGCCTGCATCAAAGCTCTTGAAGCTGAGACCGACGTGCTGCTGTCAGCCGGCACGCTGGCCGAAGCCCTGATTGTTGCCGGCCGGCGGCACGTCGCCGATGAGATGGACAGCTTGATCGGTGGTCTCGATTTGGAGCTTGTAACGGTGACGCCGGCATCGGCAAGGCGCGTTGCTCAGGCCTATGGGCAATGGGGCAAGGGCGTGCATCCGGCGAGCCTGAACTTCGGCGACTGTTTTGCTTACGCGCTCGCCAAGGAGCATTCCTGTCCGCTGCTGTTTGTCGGCAATGATTTTTCTAAAACGGACATCGAAAGCGTTTTATAGAGGTCGGGAATTGCTTCATCGCTTCGCTCCTCGCAGCGCCGCGGCGGGAAGCGGATCAGTCCCGGCTCTCGCCCGGCGGCCGGAACAGGTAGAGCAGAAACCAGATCGGCACGATCACCAGCGCGCCGAGCAGCAGGTTCGGCAGCGCCCAGGCGAGGCCGGCGCGCGCCAGCTCTTCGACGCGGCCGGACGAGAGCCCGGCCGCCTTCATCAGCTCATCCGTGGTGATGCCGAAATGCGCGAGAATCGTCCCGACGATCAGCGAAGCGACCACCACCTTGACCAACGTGCGCGTGAGGCGGTTGAGCATCCTGCCCCCGTCGCGGGCGAAAAAACCCGCGCTGATTCGTGCGCCGAATCATAATCCATCGGCTGCGCAGGGGCACGCCAGCCGGCGCGATTGCTAGTCCGGGCTATGCGCCGCCGGCGCCGGCGGAGCGGTGGACGCCGCGGGAGCCGCCAAGAGCTTGTCGATCACGGCGCGCACGGCGGAGCCGGCGTTGCGGGCCTTGATGGCGTCGAGCAGGGGGGCGGCGGCGCCCGAGCGGCGGATCAGGCTCTGCGGATCCGGCAGCATGATCGGATCGTCCCATTGACCCTGTACGACGAACGGCAGATCGAACTCGTTGGCGGTCGCGCTCGAGACCAGGGTAGCGACCCCTTTCAGGTCGAGATCGCGCGTGGGCACAGAGACCTGGCCGCCGACCGCGAGGCGCACGGCCGGACCGTCAAGATGCATGCTTTCGACGGACACATTGCCCTGCTCGATCTTGAGGCTTAGCGCAAACTGGTTGAACGGGGTGCGCCCGCTGCGGAAGTCGCCGTTACCCGAAAGGGGCCGGCGCTCGAGCCGGCGCAGCAATTGCTCGACATTGATGCCGGCGAGCGCGCCGCCATGCGCCGTGAGGCTTGCCGTCCCGTTGAGCGTGTTCGTCACCGCCAGAACGGAGGATCCCGATCCCTCGATATTGAGCACCAGATTGCCCCGGCCCGCGAGCTTGCGAATCCCAAATACCTGGCCGAGACAGTCTTCGAGATCGACATCGACGAATTGCATGTGCGAGGTCGCCGCCACGCCGCCATTGGCGCTGGCGAGCCCGAGCGAGCCTTTCGCGATGCCGCCGAAGGCCTGCGATTCTCCGATCGTGAGGTCGAGCTTGCCGTTGCGCATGTTCGCGGCGACCGCCGTTCGACCCAATTGCGCGGTCGCTATCTTGATGCTGGCGGCCGAGAGCCGCAGATCGAGGTCGAAGTCGGCGAGCCCGTCAAGCGCGATCGGCAGTTGATCCCAGTTGCGTTCGTTTGCGGTCAGGAGGCGAATTCCGGAAACATACGGCGTCAGATCGAGCGCGTCGGCCGCGAGCGTGCCCTGGACCGTGCGATGGTCGGTCGAGAGCGTGATCACGCCTTCGGCCGTATTGCCGTCGAGTTCGACGTTGACGCCGGAGAGCGAGACCACGCCGCCGACAATGCTGCTTTGCGCCCTGAGCGCGAAGCGCCCAAAGCCGCCGAACGGCAATTGGCTATTTTCGGTCCAGCGCATGGCGTCGCGCAATGAGGGAGCCTCCAGGCTCAGCATACCGTCGACCTTGAGCGTTGGCTGATCGCTCGCGGCGCCGTCGAAGGCGACTTTCACCGGTGCGCTCGCGAGCCGGAGCTTGACGCCCGAGCGGTCGCCGTTGAGCGCCGCCAGAAAATCGCCGAGGGTGAAGCTGGCCTCGATCGGCTCGTCATGCCACACGAAGCGGCCGTTGGCGCCGAAACTGCGCGAGATCGACGGCCAGGCGAGCTGGAATTCCACGCCATCGAGCCGGTCGGTGACTTCCTTCCCGGCATGATGACTGTGGACGACGACACTGCCGTCATGGATGCCGATCTCCGAGAACGACGCCGTGCGGCCGGGATCGGGCTCGAGCGCGCGGGCAAGCGATTGCATCAGTCCCGACCAGTTCGATTGGCCGCCG
This sequence comes from Xanthobacteraceae bacterium, assembly GCA_049522435.1. Classification (GTDB taxonomy): domain Bacteria; phylum Pseudomonadota; class Alphaproteobacteria; order Rhizobiales; family Xanthobacteraceae; genus BOG-931. Next base: position 8,471 of record JBEKNW010000093.1, on the reverse strand, counting down.
GGCAGGAATGTCACGGTGATGGTCGGCCGCACCAACGTCACGTCGGCAATTTCGATCCGCCCGGCGAGGAGCGGAAAATAGCGCAGGTGAGCGGTCAATTCGTCGGCGATCACGGCGGGCTCGCCGGTACGGTCGTCGCCGAGCAGCACGTTGCGGAAGCTTACCGTGCCGGATGGGAACAGCGAGACTGAAATGTCGCCGCGCAGCACCGGGTCGAGCCCGGTGACCGCATAGATCTCCTTGGCGACCGCATCCCGCACCGACGCGGCCGGAATGAGAAAGGACAGCGCAACCAACGTGACAAAGGCCGCCGCGACCACGGCAGCAATGGCAATCGCGAGGCGTTTCAAGCCAGTAGCCGCGGTCACAAGAGGCGCTTCCGATGTTCGCTGGGCGGCAGGTGAGCCGCGAACATGCCCGGCATCTGTGTCGCTTTCGTGGCCGGAGCCGCGGCGCGCCGGCCCAAAGGGTTGCTGCACAAAGGCAAAATCCGCCTATACCCGTTAAGTTGCCGCCGCCACATTGGTTCCGAAGGCCGCCTCACAATTGCCGGCGGTCCGCGCCGCTCAACGGACCGACGCCTGACGCGGCGGCCGCTCGCGTGCCTGCGCCATCTCGGCGATCAACTTCTTGACGATGGCTTGGCCGAATGAGTTGAAGTTTTCCGCCACCAGGACAAATGCGCCGGGACCGCCGATGACATTGTTGCGGTAATAATTGTCAAGGCCGCCCGGCGGATTGGTGTGGTCCGGATTCCAAGCCAACGGCGTCTCGCTGAGGATGACGAGACCGTTGATGGTGACGCCTAGGGCAAGGGCTTCGTCGCGCGCCAGCGTCACGTCGCGGCCGGCATTGTTGGTGCCGTCGCCGGAGACGTCGATGGTGCGACGCGCGGATTCATAGGGCGCGCGAGCCAACTGCCCCATGGCGAATTCGATCGCGCCGCTGATCGACGTGCGATCCGCGAACGAGCGCGGCGCCTCCAACAGGCGGTCGCCGAAGCCCTTTGCCGAATCGGCGTCGCCAATCGTCGTCCAGTCGATCAGCGCCCGCTGCGAGCCGACGCCCGACCACTCGACGAACGTCAGTCCGATACGGCCGTTGCGGCCTGACCGAATGGCATCGAGGACGCGCGGATCGGAGATTGCGGCGGCATAGCCCTCGCGTTGCAACTGGAATTTCGCGTTGTCGACGCTACGCGACACGTCGGCCGCCAGCACCAGCAGGAGATCGACTTGCTCGGCAGCCGCTGCCGCCGTGGGGACCGCGGCAGCGCCGGCGAAGATCAGCATCAGGAGGGTTCTGACCGTGCGCATCCTTGCCCCTCGCTGTCACGCGTTGGCCGCGGCATGGATCGCGGCGCGGATGCGCTGGTAGGTACCGCAGCGGCAGATATTGGTGATCGCCGCGTCGATATCGGCATCCGTCGGCTTGGGCTTCTGCTCGAGCAGCGCCGCCGCTGCCATCATCATTCCGCTTTGACAATAGCCGCATTGCGGCACGTCGAGATCGAGCCAGGCTTTCTGCACCGGATGCAGCTTGCCGTTCTGCGCCAGCGCCTCGATTGTCGTCACCTCTTTGGCGCCAAGGGTGCCGACCGCGACCTGGCACGAACGCGTGGCGACGCCGTCAATATGGACGGTGCAGGCGCCGCATTGGGCTATCCCGCAGCCGTATTTCGTGCCGGTGAGCCCAATCGTATCGCGCAGCACCCACAGCAAGGGCGTATCGGGTTCAACGTCGACCTCGTAGAATCTCCCGTTGATGGAAAGTGACGTCATCCTCACCTTTCCGTTCGCATGCCCCGGTGGAAGTTCGCGCCCAGTGTTCCGATAGCAACCGCGAATTTTAGCCTGTTGCAATGCCAATGCGAAATCGCAAATCCGCGAGGCAGGGAAAAGAGAAAAAGGACAGGGAAGCGCCCAAACCAGCGCGCAGGAGGTGGGTGCCGGGCGCCGCGCGCCGGCAACAACCGCTACATCCGCCGGTAAACGTAAGGTACGTCGTGCTGCAAAGCCGCGAGCGCGGCGACCTCTTCGTGGCGGGGCGAGAGATGGCAGACCGGGTCGGTTGCGCGCGCGTCGCCGGTCAGCGCGAACGCTTGGCAACGGCAGCCGCCGAAATCGATGTCGCGCCGCGCGCAGCTTCGGCAAGGCTCCTGCATCCACGCCGTGCCGCGGAAGGCGTTGAAGGCCGGCGAATTCGCCCAAATATCGGCGAGCGAGTGGTCGCGCACCGACCAGAATTCGAGCCCCGGAATAGACTCGGCGGCGTGGCAGGGCAGCACCTTTCCCCCCGGCGTCACATTGAGCGAACGCCGCCCCCAACCGCCGACGCACGGCTTCGGCAGCCGGGCGTAATAATCGGGTATGACGGCGTCGATGACGATCTCGCCGTGATGCCGCGCCCGCAATTCCTCGACCGCAGCGGCGGCGCGCGTAACCTGCGCGGCGCTCGGCATCAAAGCGGTGCGGTTCTGCAACGCCCAGCCGTAATATTGCACATGCGCGACCTCGACGCGGCTGGCGCCGAGGGTAAGCGCGAGCGCGACCATGTCTTCGATGCGGTCGATGTTGGCGCGGTGCACCACGACGTTGACGGTCAGCGGAATTTTCAGGCGCACGACTTCGGCGGCGAGCGCGCGCTTGCGGGCGAAGGCGCCTTCGTAGCCGGCGATGTGGTCGGCGGAAGCGCGCTCGCTGTCCTGGATTGAGATCTGCACGTGATCGAGACCGGCTTCGCCGAGCTCCCGTAACGTTTTCGCCGTGACGCCGACCGCCGAGGTGATGAGATTGGTGTAAAGGCCGGCGGAATGCGCTGCCGCCGTGATGGCGACGAGGTCGCGCCGCGCGCCGGGCTCGCCGCCGGAGAGATGCACCTGCAGCACGCCGAGCGCTGCGGCCTCGGCGAACACTCGCGCCCAGGTGTGCGTATCGAGCTCGCTTGCGCGCGGATCGAGCGCGAGCGGATTGGAGCAATAGGGACAGCCCAGCGGACAGCGGTGCGTCAACTCGGCGAGGAGGCCGAGGGGGGTGTGGAGTGCTACATTCGACGATGCCACGCGACGCCTCTCACAGACCATCATTCCGGAAGCCGCGCAGCGGCTGTCCGGAATCCATAACCCCAGATCGAGCAGAATTTACACGGATTGTGGTTATGGATTCCGGGCTCGCGCCTATCGGCGCGCCCCGGAATGACGCCGACGCGAATTGTATCACAACTCCAGCAGCCTCTTGTCGGCAAGTCCGCGCAACAGCGCCGTCACGTCGGCCAGGATGCGCTCGCGCGGCGCCGAATAGGTCTTCGCCAGATCGTCGACGATGGCGGCGAACGTCGCCTCGCCGGTGCAGCGCTTGACGATTTCGAGCGCGACGGCGTCGGGCTTGAACACGCGCTCCGGCGCGAGCAGCACCCATCCGCCCTGCGCCTCGTTGTGCACGAGCCGCACGCCGCGCGGCAGGCGCGGACGCGCATCCGGGGCAATTGCGGGATTCGTCTCGTTCACGACCGCTGCCTAATCCTCCGGCACAAACGCACCGGGCGGAATGTGCGCCGGCGCGACATAAGCGTGATACAGCGCGTCCAGCATCGCCCAGAGCACATCGCATTTGAATTCAAGCGCGGCAAGGACGCTCTGCTGCGCCTCCGCCGTGCGGGCGTTTTGTTTGACATAGCCGAGCGCGAAGCGCGAATCGCGCTCGGCTTGCGGCGGACGCTGCGAAAAATAGGCGAGCGTTTCTGCCGTCACGAAAACGTAGTTCTTCAGCATGCCTTCGATGCGTTCGCTGATGATCGCCGGCGAGAATAGCTCCGTAAGGGACGAGGCGACCGCTTCGAGCAGCGTTTTTTCACGCACGAAATGCACATAGGCATCGACGGCGAAACGCGTCGCCGGCAACAGCCCGCGCAACGACACGACATAGTCGCGGTCGAGGCCCAGTCCATCGGTGAGCTTGAGCCAGCGCGCGATGCCGCCTTCGCCCTCGCGCGTACCGTCGTGATCGACGAGGCGGCTGCGCCATTCGCGGCGCGTCGCCGGGTCCTCGCAGCGCGCGATCAGGCTCGCATCCTTTATCGGGATCATCGCCTGATAATAATAGCGGTTGAGCGCCCAGGCCTGCACTTGGCCCTTGCTGCAGGCCCCGCCGTGCAGCAGCTTGTGGAACGGATGCAGCTGATGATAACGCCGCGCGCCGATGTCGCGCAGCCCCGCTTCGAGTTCATCCGCGCTCAACGGATTCAGAGCACGATCTCCATCCCGTCCTCGGCGACCTCGAACCCCGCTTCCTCCACCTTACGCCGTTCGACGGAGCCCTCGATCAGGATCGGATTGGTGTTGTTGATGTGAGTCAAGATGCGTCGGCCGGGAAGGCCGGCGAGCGCCACGAGGGTTCCGCCCTCGCCGTCGAGCGGCATGTGACCCATGCGCCGGCCGATTTTGCTGCCGGTGCCGGTGGCGATCATCTCGTCGTCGAGGAAGAGCGTGCCGTCGAACAACACGACGTCGGCGCGGGCGAGGCGCTGGCGCAACGCTGTGGTCATGCCGGCCGCGCCGGGCACGTAGGCGAGCCGCCGGGCGCCGTAGACCAGCTCGATGCCGACATTGGCCCCGGTCTCGGCGGCAAGCGCGGGGTCGTCGCCTTCGAGATAGAGCGCCACCTTGCCGGGAACAGCGAACAGTTCCGCATCAAGACCGCCAGGCAGGGAAAACGGCTCGTCGCGCGCGACGACCTTGCGCGTCACCATTCCAGCGGCAAGCACAGCGAAAATCGGATTGGCGGCGAGCGCCGCGAGCGTCTCGGCGGTGGCAAACACGGTGAAGCCCTGGCGTTCGCGCAACGTGAGCAGCCCGGCGATCTGGTCGACTTCGGCGCCGGTCAGAACCGCGGCTGCAATCGGGCTGCCGCGCGGGCCGCTGTGGCGCGGGTTGGTTCGCGGCTGCAATGCCGGCGTAGCCTGCACCTGCGCGCGCAAGTCGGGGGAAGCGTTGAGCAAAATCCAATGCTCGCCGTCAGCGGAGACGGCGAGGCTTGCCTGCGTGCGCGGCTTGACCCGCCGATCACCGGCCCAAGCGAGCCGGCACACCGGACACCAACAATTCCATTGCGGGAAGCCACCGCCCGCCGCAGCACCGAGCACGATGGCGGTCAGGCGCCCCATTCAGGGGATTGCGGCGGACTAAAGTTGCGGATCAGAACTCGGCCGGCAGGTAGCCGTTGATCTCGAGGCCGATGCAGATTTCGACAAGAGTCGGGGTTGTCCACGCCATGGTCGCTTCCTTTTTTGATACACGATGAGCGCTGCCGGCGATTGAGGTCGCGCTGCCTCGGGTACCCGTATAGTTAATCGAAGCGGTCCCCTTCGACAAGGGGCATTGTCCGGCCTCGCCGCCCTCCGATGGGCCATAACCCGCGCCGGGGAGATTGCCACGCGCCCTTTTCATGAATGTTGAAGCAGGGCATTGTGCGAGCGACACTGTCGCGTCATGCCCGAAAACGGGCGGGCCGCCAGGGTACAGGCGTCGAAAAAGGGCAAGACCTTCATCAGCCTGTTCGCGCTCGATGCCAACAGCGAGTTCCACTACCCGAAATACTTCTCGATGCTGCCGACCGGCCCGGACACCAAAGCCTCCTTCAACGATGGCTTCTTCAAGATTGCAGCGGCACAGAATCCGAAGCCGCAAACCGTTGCGCTCATCGCCGAGGACGCCGAGTTCGCGCGCAACGCCTGCGAAGGCGCCCGCGAGAACACGAAAACATACGGCTTCAACATCATCTACCACAAAACCTTCCCGCCGGGCACGGCCGATTTCTCGCCGGTCATCCGCGCGCTGCAGGCCGTCAATGCGGACCTCGTGGTAGTGTGCTCCTATCCGTTAAGCTCGGTCGGCATCGTGCTGTCCGCCAATGAGTTGAACTTCACACCGAAAATGTTCGGCGGCTCCATGGTCGGACTGCAGACGACCGTGTTCAAGAACAAGCTCAAGTCCAAGCTCAACGGCATCGTGAATTATGAAACCTGGGTGCCGTCGCCAAAATTGATGGCTCCGGCCGAGGCGTTCTTCAAGACGTACCAGGAGCGCGCCAAGGCCGCCGGCGTCGACCCGCTCGGCTATTACCTCGGCGGCTGGGGCTATGCCTATTTCCAGGTGCTCGGGGAAGCGGTCGAAGGCGCCGAGAGCATCAACGACGATAAGCTCGCCGACTACCTGCGCAGCCATGAGTTCAAGACTATCATGGCCGACGTCAGGTTCGGCAAGAACGGCGAGTGGACCAAGTCCGGCATGCTGGACGCGCAGTATCACAACATCACCGACGCCGCCGACCTCGAGACCTGGAGAGGCATGAGCTATCAGACGGTGCTTACCCCTGCCAATCAGAGGACGGGCGACGTCATTTATCCGTACGACAAGGCGAAGTAACTTCTCTCCAGCAGGTCATTCCGGGGGCGCGGGCTGTGGTCCGCGAACCCGGATTTTGCATTCGCGGTTCGTGGATTCCGCCTCTCGCTGTCGCGGCCCGTGGCGCCTTTCAACCATTCGCCGCGGTGCATCAGTTCGGCCGGAGTCGCTACCGCTGATGCATCGTTTCCGCCGTCAGCGGACAGGCTCGACGGAAACGCCGGCCTCCGCGGCCGTCGTCTTGCGCCACGCCAACAAGGTGGCCAACAGCCCGCAAGCGGCTGCGAACATCAGCCACAACCCGGCGACGGCGCGATTGTCCGTCATGTGGATCAGGTAGGTGCTGATCGCCGGCGTGAAGCCGCCAAACAAAGCAGTCGCCAGGCTGTACGCCACCGAAAATCCGGCGGTGCGCACATGGAACGGCACGATCTCGGTCAGCGCCACTATCATGGCACCGTTGTAGCTGCCGTAGATGAACGAGAGCCACAGCTCGACGGCGAGCAGCCGCGCGAAGGAGGGCGAGGTGACGAGCCACGATAGTGCGGGATAGGCGGTCACGAACATCAGAATAGTGAATACGAGCAGCACCGGCCGGCGGCCAACCCTGTCGGAGACCGCACCCATGACCGGCAGCCAGAACAGATTGGAGATGCCGACGCACAGCGTCACGACCAGGGCGTCGATGTTACTGAGCTTGAGCACCTCGCGGCCGAAAGTCGGGGTGTACGCGGTGATGAAATAGAACGAAACCGTCGTCATGGTTACCAGCAGCATGCCGATGATGACGATCGGCCAGTTCCGGCCTAGCTGCAGCAGGATTTCCCGCGGCTTCGGATGATTCGCCGCGTCGCGGCGCTTCTCGAACTGCTTCGTTTCCTTCAGCGAGCCACGCAGGATGAACAGGAGCGGAATGATCAGACAGCCGATCAGGAAAGGAATGCGCCAGCCCCATTCAAACATCGACTCAGGGGGGACGATCGTGCTCAGCAAGACTCCCAGCAGCGCGACGAAAATGACGGCGACTTGCTGGCTGCCGGACTGCCAACTGACATAAAAGCCCTTGTGGCCCGATGTTGCGATCTCCGCGAGGTAGACCGACACGCCGCCGAGTTCGGCGCCGGCGGAAAAACCTTGGATCAACCGGCCGATCGCAACGATCACCGGCGCCAGCGCGCCGAGCGTCGCGTAGCCGGGAACCAAGGCGATCGATATCGTTCCAACCGCCATCAGTGCCAGTGTGAGCATCAAGCCGTTGCGGCGGCCATAAGAATCTATATAGGCGCCGAGGAAAATGCCGCCGAGCGGGCGCATCAAAAAGCCGGCCCCGAATGTCATGAAGGCCAGCATCAATTGGGCGAAGTCACTTCCACTCGGGAAGAAGGCCTTGCCGATCGCGCTCGCGTAATAACCGAAGACGAAAAAGTCGTACATCTCCAGGAAATTTCCGCTGGATACGCGCACGACCGACCAGATCTGGTGTTTTCGTTCGGTACTGCTGAGCGGTGCCATCTCGTCCTTTCGCCTCCGCGTCGGCCTTGTCGGCTCGCCGCTGCGCGGTCTGCATTGAATGCTAGTTCGGGGGTTCGCGTGAGGCGCCAGCGGCGTGGCATCGAAGATACCTTATCACCAATATTGTTGAGGGTTTCGGATGCCGGCCGATGGCGACGATGCGGCTTGCACCGTGGGCCGGCGTCCGAAAGCCTTCAATGAAAGAAACCGCGATGGGGGAAGGTTTGCGGGGCGGCTTGCACTATGGGGATTTGAGTTCCGCGGCTGAGGCGCCTGAAGGAAGGCGGAGCGACGCCGCGCGTTGGCCGACGAGGATACGGCTCACGCGCCGGCGGCTGCCGGCATTGGACGCTGACGATTGCTGGGCAATTTGAGTTGCGGGCTGGCTATTGGAGCGAGTGCTGCCGCGGCCGGCCGACGACCAGCGAAGCAAGCGAGCGGATTTGCGGGCTTGGGGCTTGGGCTGGCTCATGAAGTGTCGATCCTGATTGCGATGATTGGAGCTGTCGGCCGATGCCGGGGCGTGGCGCCGCGCTCGAAGATCTCGATGATGATCATA
>JBEKNW010000092.1:0-17460 GCA_049522435.1 Xanthobacteraceae bacterium | reverse complement strand
CGACGAGGCGCGAGGTGTAGCCGATGAACCAGGCGTCGCGGAAATCCTGGCTGGTGCCGGTCTTGCCGGCCGCCGGCCAGCCGGGAAGCCCGGCCCGGCGCGCGGTGCCGCTGACGAGCGTCTCGTGCAGCATGGCGTTCATCATCGCCACGGTGCGCGCATCGACGATGCGGCCGAGCGTCTGGGTCGAACGCGCGTATAACGTCTTGCCGTCCGTGGCGCGTACGCGCTCGACCACATGCGGCGAGACGGCAAGCCCGCCATTGGCGAACGGCGCGTAGGCGGAGACGAGTTCGAGCGGGGAGACTTCCGACGTGCCCAGCGCGATCGAGGCGTTGGCCTCGAGTTTGGAGTTGATGCCAAGGCGATAGGCGGTGCGCACCACCGCGGCGGGGCCGAATTCCAGCGTCAGCCGCACGGACACCGTGTTCAGCGAATTGGCCAGCGCCTGCGTCAGCGTCACCGGGCCGAAATATTCATGTTCGAAATTTTCCGGCTTCCAGCCCTTGACCGCGATCGGCGCGTCCTCGCGCACCGTATCGGGGGTCAGCCCGTGTTCGAGCGCGGTGAGATAGACGAAGGGCTTGAAGGCGGAGCCGGGCTGCCGCTTGGCGGCGATGGCGCGATTGAACTGGCTCTCGGCGTAGCTCTTGCCGCCAATGAGCGCGCGCACGACGCCGTCCGGCGTCATGGCGACGAGCGCGCCCTCGCCAACGCCGAGTTTTTCTCCCCTCTGCGCCAGCGCATCGACCAGCGCATGCTCGGCCGCGCCTTGCAGCATCGGATCGATCGAGGTCTCGACCACGATATCCTGATCGAAGCGGCCGACCAGGTCGTCGACCGCGTCCATCACCCAGTCCGCCACGTAATTGTCCGAGCCGGCGCCGGCCGGCTTTATCGCGCGCGCGGGGTGCGCGAGCGCGAGCCGCGCGGCGTCATCGCCGATCAGTTTCTGCTCCGCCATGTCCGCGATCACCAAGCGCGCGCGGCGCTCGGCTCCGTCCGGGTTATGGCTCGGCGCCAGGCGCGACGGCGATTGGACGAGACCGGCAAGAAGGGCGGCTTCGGCGAGCGTCAATTGTCGCGCCGATTTGCCGAAATAGCGCTGCGCGGCCGCTTCCACGCCGTGGGCGCCGGAGCCGAAATAGACCCGGTTGAGATAAAGCTCGAGGATCTGTGCCTTGCTGAACTTGTGCTCGAGCCAAAATGCGAGCGCCACCTCCTGCAGCTTGCGCGACACCGTGCGCTCCTGGGTCAGGAACAGGTTTTTCGCCAGCTGCTGGGTGATGGTCGAGCCGCCTTGCGAGGCGCCGCGATGCAGCACGTCGGCGATGACGGCGCGCATGATTCCCCATGGGTCGACGCCGTGATGGGAATAGAAGCGGCGATCCTCGATGGCGATGAACGCCTTGGGCACGTGGTCCGGCAGCTCGCGAAGCGGCACGGCTGCTCCGCCCATATCCCCGCGCGTGGCCAGCGTTGCGCCGTTGGCGCCAAGGATCAGGACCGAAGGCGGACGCTTGGGAATTTCGAGCGACTGGATGGGCGGCAGGTGGATGCCGATCCAGACGAGCGCGCCGATTGCGGCGATCACCGCCCACAATGCCAGCACCGCGCCCCAATAGATCAGGCGGCCGACGCCGGAACGGCCTTTGCCGCCGCGGCCGCGGCGGCGCTTGCGGGGTTCGCGCGGCGGGGCGTCGTCACGTCGGCGGCGGCCCGCATCGCCGCGGGCCGCGGGCGGACCGCCGGTGCGGTCCTGCGGTCGTAGCCGTAAGTCGAGACGTGCGGCGTCTGGCGCACGTTTGCGGCCCACCTGTCGTCGCCACGCCATATCCCGTCCCCGGCGCGCGAACGCGCTGTGGCGACGGTAGGGGGCTGGATTTAAAGCGCGGTTACCTGCTCCCTCCCCAGCCGAACCCGGGTGTTCCCGGGTTCGGCCACAGTTGAACTGCCCAAGTCGGAAACATCCGACTTGGGTGTGGGGGAGGGTGGGGAGGGGGGTAGCGAGGTAAAGCGCAGGCGTCGACGAGTGCGCCTGACCTCACGACCCCCACCCCTAACCCCTCCCCATAAGGGGGAGGGGAATTATCCGGTTACGGTCTCCCGCGTCTTGGTCTCGCCCGCGGGCGAAGTAAACAACGCGATGAGCGGGCGCTTGATCGCGGCCTGGCGGGTCGGCGTGGTAATTTTGGCGCCGACGAGATCGGTGACGTAAAAGACGTCGACCACGCGTTCGCCGAAGGTCGCGACATGCGCCGAGGCAATATTCAAATTCAGCTTGGAGAGCGTCGTGGTCAGCTCGAAAAGCAGACCGGGCCGATCGAGGCCGGTCACTTCGACCACGGTATAGCGTTGCGACCATTGGTTGTTGATGGTCACCTCCGGCTCGATGGCGAAAGCCTTGAGGCGCCCTTTCGGCGGCGCCCGCTTGGGCAGCACTTCGGGCAGCTTGATCAGTCCCCGCACCGCTTTCTCGATCGTGTCGCCGATGCGGGCGGCGCGGCGCACCTCATCCTCCTCGCGTTCGAACTCGCGCGAGACGGCGATGGTGTCGAGCGCCAGCCCGTCGGTGGTCGTGTAGATCTGGGCATCGACGATGTTGGCGCCGGCGAGCGCGCAGGCGCCGGCGATGATCGAGAGCAGCCACGGATGGTCGGGAGCGTACACGATGAGCTCGGTGACGCCGCGCCCGGCATCGAAGCCGACGCTGGTGGCGAGCGTCATGCCGGCCGTTTCGGTCGCGCGCACGAAGCGCGCATGCGCGAGCTTGTGCAGCAGATCGACCTTGAGCCAGTAGGCCGGATAGTGGCGCGCGATATAGGCTTCGAGCGCGGCGGCCGGCCAATCTCCGATCGCCGAGCGGAACTCGGCCTTGGCCAGCGCCACGCGCTCGGCGCGGTTGACCTCGGTGAAGCCGCCGGTGAGTACCGGCTCGGTCTCGTAATAGAGCGTGCGCAGGAGCTGCGCCTTCCAGCCGTTCCACACCCCGGGTCCCACCGCGCGGATGTCGGCCGTGGTCAGGATGGTCAAGAGCTTCATGCGCTCCAATGACTGCACCACGGCGGCGAAGTTCTCGATCGTCCTGCGGTCGGAGAGGTCGCGCGATTGCGCGACCGTCGACATGACGAGGTGCACCTCAACGAGCCAGGCGACGAGCTCGGTCTCGGCCGCATTGAACCCGAGCCGCGGACAGAGGCGGCGGGCGATGCGGGCGCCGGCGATCGAATGGTCCTCGATGCGTCCCTTGGCGATGTCGTGCAGGAACAGTGCGACGTAGAGCAGCTTGCGATGCTGCGGCAGGATCGTGCGCATCAGCTCGCTGGCGAACGCAACGTCGCGGCTGTCGCCCTGCTCGATCTCGTTGAGTACGCCGATGCAGCGCAGGAGATGCTCGTCCACCGTGTAGTGGTGGTACATGTTGAACTGCATCATCGCCACGATGCGGCCGAACGCGCGCACGAATTCGCCGAGCACGCCCGCCTCGTTCATGCGGCGAAGCACGGTTTCGGCCTCGTTCTTCGAGGTCAGAATCTCCAGGAACAGGCGGTTCGCCTCCTTGTTCCCGCGCAGCTTGGCGTCGATCAGCTTGAGCGAGCGCGTGGCGGCGCGCATGGCTTCGGGATGGATCGCGAGGTTGTGCTTCTGCGCCAGATAAAACAGCCGGATCAGATTGACCGGGTCGCGCGCAAACACATTGGCACGGGCGAGGTTGATGCGGTTGTTGTCGATGATGAAATCGTCGGTCTCGGTCAGCGTACGCCGGCTGCGCGCGGGACGCAGACGGGCGATGACCCGACTGAGCACCGGCGCCGGCTTCGCCTGATGTTCCTCGAGCCCGGCGCAGAGGAAGGCGGTGAGGTCGCCGACGTGCTTGGCGGTGAGAAAGTAATGCTTCATGAAGCGCTCCACATCCTTCAGGCCGGGGTGCTCGGTGTAGCCGAGCCGCACCGCGACCTCGCGCTGGATGTCGAACGACAGGCGCTCCTCGGCGCGGCCGCAGAGGAAATGCATGTTGCAACGGACCGACCACAAAAAATCCTCGCAGCGGCGAAACATGTTGTATTCGTCGCGGTCGAACACGCCGCGATCGATCATTTCCTCGGGCTCGCGCACGTGGTAGACGTATTTGGCGATCCAGAACAAAGTGTGCAGGTCGCGCAGCCCGCCCTTGCCGTCCTTGACGTTCGGCTCGACCAGATAGCGCGACTGGCCGGCCCGGCGGTGGCGTTCCTCGCGCTCGGCGAGCTTGGCGGCGACGAACTGCGCCGCCGTTCCCTGCTCAACCTCCTTTTCGAATCGCGCGGTCAGCTCGCCGTAGAGATTAGCGTCGCCGAACAGATAGCGCGATTCGAGGAGCGCGGTGCGGATGGTCATATCGGCCTTGGCCTGACGAATACATTCGTTGACCGAACGGGTGGCGTGGCCGACCTTCTGCCCCATGTCCCACAGGCAATAGAGCAGCGCCTCGGCGACCGATTCGCCCCAGGCGGTCTGTTTGTAAGGCAGGATAAAGAGCAGATCGATGTCGGAGCCCGGCGCCAACAGGCCGCGGCCGTAGCCGCCGGTGGCGATCACCGCCATGTGTTCGGCCTGGGAAGGGACCTGCGGCGGATAAAGCTCGCCGGCGGCGAACTCGAACAAGATGCGGATGATCTCGTCCTGCGTCTGGCTCAGCCGCTCGGCGCAGCGCCGCCCATGGCGGTCCTTGAGCAACAGTTCCTCGGCGCGCGAGCGCGTCTCGCTGAGCGCCGATTTCAGGCGCTGCGCGACGGCGGTGCGCAGTTCACGCTCGCGCCCGGCATGGGTCGCGGCGAGCGCCTTGAGGTCGGCGGCAATCGCCGCGCGGTCGAGGAGCTCGACGGCGGCGTGCGCGGAACGTTGGGTGTCCAGCATCATCGTACGTCAATAGCCGAGCCGTCGCGCGCTGTCATCGGCCCACCCTTGCCGGCGCATGGAAACGTCGGCCGGCTGTTGCAGGAGGAACCGATGGTCGCAGGCCGGGAGAGGTGCAATCATGCCCGATGCACTCCGTGTCTCCCGAACTCTTGTTCTGGTACGGCCTGGCGCTGAAGATGGCGATGACGGCGACCGTCGTCGTCATCACTTCGTTGGCGGTCGAGCGCAGCGGCCCTTTCGTGGGTGCGCTGATCGGGTCGCTGCCGACCGCGGCCGGCGCGGCCTACACCATTCTCGCCTTCGAGCACCCGCCGAGCTTCATCGCCGCAAGCGCGATCGGCAGTGTGGCGGCGAACGCCGCCGTCTCGATCTTCGCCGCCAGCTACGCCGTGATGGCGCAGCGTCACGGCCTGCTGTTGAGCCTCGGCGTTGCAACCGTGCTTTGGTTCGCGGTAGCGGCCGCTTTGCGCTTGTTCGATTGGTCGCCACTCGGCGCGGTGGCGCTCAACGCCGCGGTCTACGCCGTCACCATCCCGCTGAGCTGGCGCTATCGCACCGGCGGACGGCCGGCGAAATTCGTGCGGACACGGCTCGACATTCCGCTGCGCGCGCTCACCGTCGCCATCGTCGTCGCCGTCGTGACCGCCGCCAGCTCCAGCATCGGCTCGTTCGCCTCGGGCGTGTTCGCCTTGTTTCCCATCATCCTCGGCAGCTCGATCGTCATCCTGCATCCTCGCCTCGGCGGCAAAACCACGGCAAGCATGCTGGCGCATGCGCAGCTTCCGCTTCTCGGTCTCGGACTCGGGTTCCTCGCCGTGCATTATCTCGTCGCGCCGATCGGGGTGTGGCCGGCGCTTGCGGCCGGGCTTGTCGTCTGCCTCGCCTGGAGCGGCTTCCTTCTGATGATCCGCACGCGGAAGCAGAAGCGCAGCGAAGCTACTTCAGCTTCGCGAGTTGGCCCTTGAGCGCATAGAGCGCTTCGAGCGCTTCGCGTGGCGACATTTCGTCGGGGTGAAGCGCGGCGAGCGCTTCGGCCAGCGCCGTGAGCGCGGCGTCGCGTTGCGGCGGCGCTGGCCGGGCCGCGGCGAACAGCGGCAAATCGTCGATCAGCCGCCGGCGCGGCGAGGCGCGGTCCTCGGCTTCGAGCTGCGCGAGCACGACTTTCGCGCGCTCGATCACGCTCGGCGGCAGTCCGGCGAGCTTCGCCACCTGGATGCCGTAGGAGCGGTCGGCGGCGCCGGGAACGACTTCGTGCAGGAACACGACCTCGCCCTGCCATTCCTTCACCCGCATGGTGGCGTTGTGCAGCCGCGGCAGCTTGGCGGCGAGCGCGGTCATCTCGTGGAAATGCGTGGCGAACAGCGCGCGGCAGCGATTGCTCGCGTGCAGATGCTCGATCGTCGCCCACGCGATGGAAAGCCCGTCGAAGGTCGCTGTGCCGCGGCCGATCTCGTCGAGGATGACCAGCGCTCGCTCGCCGGCCTGGTTGAGGATCGCCGCGGTCTCGACCATCTCGACCATGAAGGTCGAGCGCCCGCGGGCGAGATCGTCGGCCGCGCCGACGCGGGAGAACAGGCGATCGACGACGCCAATATGGGCGGCCCGTGCCGGGACGAAGCTGCCCATCTGCGCCAGCACGGCGATCAGCGCGTTCTGCCGCAGGAACGTCGATTTCCCCGCCATGTTGGGGCCGGTGACGAGCCAAATACGTCCGGCTTTGGCCTCCGCCGGTGACGCCGGGGGCGAGAGGTCGCAATCGTTGGCGACGAACGGGCCGCCATCATTCGCCAGCGACTGTTCGACGACCGGATGACGCCCGGCGGTGATAGCAAAAGCCAGACTGGCATCGACCTCGGGGCGCACGTAATCGCGCTCGACCGCAAGGCTCGCCAGCGCCGCCGCGACATCGACGATGGCGAGCGCGTCGGCCGTCGCTTTGATCGCGGCGCTCGCCGCCGTGACGCCGGCGGCGAGGCGATCGAAAATCTCCAGCTCGAGCGCCAGCGCGCGCTCGGCCGCGTTGGCGATCTTGGCCTCAAGTTCGCCGAGTTCGGTGGTGGTGAAGCGCACCTGCCCGGCGAGCGTTTGGCGATGGATGAACATCGCATTGAGCGGTGCGCCCAACAATTTCTCGCCGTGCTGCGCCGTCACATCGACGAAATAGCCGAGCACGTTGTTGTACCGGATTTTCAACGAACGAATGCCGGTCGTTTCCGCGTAGCGCACCTGCAGGGCGGCGACGACGCGGCGCGATTCATCGCGCAGCGCGCGGGCTTCGTCGAGCGCTTCTTCGTGGCCGGCGCGCACGAAGCCGCCGTCGCGGCGCAATGCCGGCAGCTCGTCGGCAAGCGCTGCCGCCAACTCGGCGGCGAGCGTGGCATCGCGACTGCGCAGCGCCTCGACCGCCATCGCCATATCGCGAGGAATATCCGCCAGCGCGGCAAGCCGCTCGGCGATTGCGGCCGCGGCAAAGACACCATCGCGGATCGCGGCGAGATCGCGCGGCCCGCCGCGGCCGACGACAATGCGCGAAAGTGCGCGCGCGAGATCGGGCGCCGCTTTCAGCCGCTCGCGCAGGTCGGCGCGCGCGGCGGTATCGTTGACGAAAGCGGCGACGGCATCGAGCCGGTGCCCGATCTCGCCCGGATCGGTCAGCGGCGCGGCAAGCCGCTGCGCCAACAGCCGCGATCCGGACGCCGTCACCGTGCGATCGATGGCCGCAAGCAGCGAGCCGCGCCGCTCTCCGGTAAAGGTACGGACGAGTTCGAGATTGCCGCGTGTCGCCTGGTCGATCGCGAGCGTGGCGCCTGCGGCCTCGCGCAGCGGCGGCGACAGCGGCGGACGTTTGCCGATCTGCGTGCGTTCGACATAGGTGACCGCCGCCGCCGCCGCGGTCAGCTCGACGCGCGACAACGCGCCGAAAGCGGCGGTCGTCGCCACGGCGAAGAACGACGCGAGCCGCCGCTCCGCGGTGGCGCCGTCGAAGACGTCGCGCGGAAGCGGCGTCAGCGCCGGCAGTCCGCGCAGGTAAGGCGCCAGCTCCGGGTCCGCATAAAGCGCGTCGGAGACGATGACCTCGCCCGGCTCGATGCGGGCGACCTCGGCGGCAAGCGCGGCGCGGTCGCATTCGGTGAGGCGGAACTCGCCGGTCGAAATATCGATCCAGGCGAGCGCGAAGCGGTCCTCGCCGGAGGATGCGCGGGCCCGCGCCAGCGCCAGCAGGTAATTGTTGCGCCGCGCGTCGAGCAGCGAATCCTCGGTCAGCGTGCCGGGCGTCACCAGCCGCACCACGTCGCGGCGCACGACGCTTTTCGCGCCGCGCTTTCGCGCCTCCGCCGGGTCTTCGAGCTGGTCGCAGACGGCGACGCGGTGGCCGAGCGCGATCAGGCGATGCAGATATTCGTCGGCGCGTTCGATGGGGACACCGCACATCGGAATGTCGCGGTGAAGATGCTTGCCGCGCTTGGTCAGCATGATGCCGAGCGCGCGCGAGGCTGTTTCGGCGTCGTCGAAGAACAATTCGTAGAAATCGCCCATCCGGTAGAACAGGAGGCAATCCGGATTGGCCGCCTTGATTTCGATATATTGCTCCATCATCGGAGTGACGCGGCCGACGGCCTCGGGTGCAGGCTCTGATGCGTCGGTCGTGATGGGGCGCGCGGCGTCCATGATGGCGCGACGCTAGCAGATGGCTCGCAAGGTTTCACCGGCCGTGTGAAGCTCTCTCGCCGGTAATCCGCCGGCGCGTAGGGCGGATTGGCCGAAGGTGTAATCCGCGATATTGGCGCGACCAAATGGCGGATTACGCTGCGCTAATCCGCCCTACGCGCTGAGCCGGCGCGCGGTACGATGGTGTCCTACAGCTCCCCGTCTCTTTCCAAATGCACCCTCACGCGACCGGGCTCGATGATCCAAAGCTCACCGCTAACCGAACGGGTCGCGGCGAGTGCGAGGAAATCGCGCAGGCGATCGCGAAGCCGACGCAGCGAAGCCGGCCCGCCCAGCTCCAGAATGACGATGCCCGCGGTCCGTTTGGGCGGGAAGCGCGGAACCTGACCGAAGTCGCGGTCCAATGTGATCAGCGTGCGGCCTTCGGCCACGCAAGCCTGGAACACGACCTCGTCCGCTGCGCCAGCAAACCCCTGCTCGCGAACGGTCATCACGTCTTGACCGGCCTGCCGCAGGAGGTCGACACCGCTTCGGCCGATGTTCTCATCGACCTTGATCCTCACACGGCCGGCTCCACCGGAAGTGGGATCATCCGCTCGCGCGAAGCCTCGGCGCCGTAGGCGATGGCAGCCAGAATGTCGTCGTGCGTGAGCTCAGGGTACTCGGCGCGCAGTTGCACTTCCGACATGCCGCCGGCCAAGAGGTCGAGGATGAGAGCAACCCATATGCGCGTCCCTCTGACGCACGGCTTGCCGCCGCACACCGCCGGGTCGATGCTGATCCGGTCCAACTGATTGGCCATGTCTGGCACCTCTCAGTTCCGATATTTGTCAGCAAGTAGCAAGTAGCCCGGATTGAGCCAAGCGAAATCCGGGGTTGAGCGGCGAGGCTGGTCCCGGATTTCGCTGCCGCTCAATCCGGGCTACGCGTGCTCGCTATCTCGGATTGACCCGCCCTTTCATTGTACATATATCCGTACATTCCGAAATCACCGCAGGAGCGCCAGCCATGGCCAAGATCGATCGGCGGCAAAAGCCCGAGGCAAGCCATGTGACCTATACCGATTTCCGCGAGCGGCTCGCCGCTTACATGGATCAGGTTTGCGACAGCCGCGCGCCGCTGCATGTGACGCGGCAGGGTGGCCGGGCCGTTGTCGTTATTTCCGGGGAAGAGTTCGATGGGTGGATGGAGACGATCCATCTGTTGCGGAGCCCTGCCAATGCGCGGCGGCTTTTGGCATCGATTGTGTCTGCCAATGCCGGGAAGCTTCGTGAGCGTGGTCTCATCGAGCCGTAGGAATGAAGCTTCTCTGGACCGAACAGGCCTGGGAGGATTACCTTTACTGGCGCAGCAACGATCCTGACACGCTCAAGAAGATCAACGGGCTTATCGAGGACATCGAGCGCAATCCGTTTCGAGGTCTCGGCAAACCGGAAGCGCTTAAATTCGCGCTTGCCGGATGGTGGTCGCGCCGCATCACTCAGGAGCACCGATTGGTTTATCGCGTATCGGGAAAGCCCGGCGAGCAAGTCTTGGAAATCGTCCAGTGCCGCTATCACTATTGATGGCGCCCGCTGCGGCTCACGCGGCCCTGCGGCGGGCGTCCCGGATGGTCACTTCGCCGGCCTTGTTCGGCTTCGCCGCCGCGATCTTGATCTCGATATGGTAGCCCAGCGCCGTCAAGAAACGCAGCAGCCGTTCAAACGAAACCTCGGAAAATTTGCCGCGCAAAATCTTCGACAGCTCGGGTTGGGTGGTTCCGATCCGCCGCGCGGCGGCGCGCTGGGTGAGCGCAAGCGCCTTGATCGCCTTATCGAGGCGCAGGACGAGCCCGGCCTTCAAATAGTGCTCTTCGGCATCGGGCAGCCCAAGTTGCAGCCAGACATTACGGGTCGGGTCTTTGGCCGCGGGAATCCGCATGGCTGACTATGTGATATTTCACATAATCAGTCAGGATCGGTCAAGTGCAGGATGGCGGTCACTAACGGGTCCAGCCTGGCTATCCGGTCCCCGGAAGTTGCAAAATCGGCTTCCTCTCACAGGCCGAGATAGGATTCCGCCACCGCCTTGTCTTGCGCCAGCGATTTGGCGCTACCTTCGCCGACGATACGGCCCAGCGCCAGCAAATAACCGCGGTCGGCCATTTTCAGCGCGCGCCGCGCATTCTGCTCCACCATCAGGATGCTGGTGTCGCCTTTGCGCGCGATGCGTTCGAGCGCGGCGAACAGCTCCGTGGCGATGAGCGGCGCCAGTCCGAGCGAGGGTTCGTCGAGCAGCAGGAGCGATGGCCGCGCCATGAGCGCGCGGCCGACCGCCACCATCTGCTGCTCGCCGCCGCTCATCGTGCGCACCGCCTGGCGCTTGCGCTCGGCGAGGCGCGGGAACAATTCGAACACGTACGCGAAGTCGGCGGGCGCTCCTTCGCGCGCATGGCGGGGAAAGGCGCCGAGCGACAAATTTTCCATGACCGACATCGGCCCGAACAGGTGGCGGGTCTCGGTCACGGTGGCGATCCGCTGTTCGACGATCCGATGGGCGGAAAGACCAATCAGCTCGTTGCCGCGGAAGCGGATCGAGCCGCCGGACGGCCGCAACAGGCCGGCGATGGCGTTGAGCAGCGTGGTCTTGCCGGCGCCGTTGGCGCCAAGAATCGCCACGACCTCGCCGGTGCGGACGCGGATCGCCACGTCGCGGAGCGCGCGATGGCGGCCATAGGAATGGTCGAGGCCGTCGATCTCAAGCATCCTCGTCACCCAGATAAGCACGGATGACCTCGGCGTCGCGCAGCACATCCTCGGGACGGCCCTCGGCGATCTTGGCTCCGGCATTCATGACAATCACGTGGTGACAGAGCGCGCGCACCGCCGTCATCACGTGCTCGACCAGAATGACGGCGATGCCTTGTGCGGCCAAGCTCCACACCACGGACATGCCGCCCTCCAACTCGCCCGGGCTCAAGCCCGACAGCCATTCGTCGAGCAAGAGGACGCGCGGCCGGGTGGCGATAGCGCGCGCCAGCTCGACGCGCTTCTGCTCGATATAGGTGAGCTGATCGAACCGCCGATCCGCCTTGGTCAATAGATTCAATTCGCCAAGCAGCCCGGCCGCCTCGTAGCCCGCATCCTTGAAGCGCACCCGCTTCCCGGCGCCATAGAGCACGCCCGCCATGACGGTGCCGATGGCCGGCATGTTGGCGGGCGCGCGCACGAGCTGGAAGGTGCGGTTGATGCGCTTGCGCACGCGCAAATGATTGGGCAGCCGCGTCACATCCTCGCCGGCCATGCGGATGGTGCCGGCGTCGGGCCGGATGGTGCCGGCGATGAGGTTCAAGAGCGTGGTCTTGCCCGAGCCGTTGGGACCGATCAGCCCCAAAACCTCGCCGGGGGACACTGCGAGCGACATGTCGTTGACGGCGACCAATCCGCCGAACGCCTTGGTCAAGCCCTCGACTTCCAGGAGCGCGGCCATGGCGTTAGCGCTTTTCCGTCATGCGCGGCATGATTTTCGCCCATCGCTCCTCGATCGCGCCGGCGATGCCGCGCGGCAGCATGATCGGCCGCGACAGCCAGGCCCAGGCATCGAGCAGCGGCCCCGTCAGCCCGCGCGGCAGCTCGAGCGGCCGGCCGAGCGCCGCCCAGCCGTCTTCGAGAAGGCCGGTCACGCCGCGCGGCAGGAAATAGACGATCACCATGAAGACGAGGCCGAGCAGGATGCTGTACCAGAACGGAAACTCGGTCTGTAACAGCTCCGACAGGACGATCAGCGGGATGACGCCGAGCACCGGCCCCCACAGCCGCTGCAAGCCGCCCAGGAACGCCATGATGACGACCACGAACGAGACCAGCGGGTTGAAGGCGAAGTTCGGATTGATGAAGCCGAAGCGCGGCGCCATCAGCGCGCCGGTCAATGACATGAACATGGCCGACACGATGAAAATCGCCACCTTGGCGAACGCAACGTTGATGCCGACCTGGCGCGCCACTGTTTCATCCTCGCCGATGACCAGAAGGGCAAGGCCGAAGCGGCTCCTTCGCAACTGCCAGCCGACCAGGAACACGATGACGGCGAGGGCGAGGAGATGCTCGTAGATCAGGGGAGTGTCGAAATTCACGTAGACGTAGCGGCCCATCGTGTGGGTCCGGTTGATCTCCCACCACACCATCAACTCGCGGATCATCTCGGAAAGGCCGAAGCCGAAGATCACGAAGAACATGCCGGAAATGCGCAAGGTGAGCACGCCGACAATCAACGCAAGCGCGGCGCCGACGCCGATCGCAACCGCGAAGGTCGCGTAGAGCGGCAGCACCTTGACCAACATCGCCACAGTGTACATGCCGACGCCGAAAAAGGCCGCGGTGGCGAGCGACACCAGCCGGGTGGTGCCGGAGAACAGCGCCCAGGCGATGGTCAGCACCAGATAGCCCATGACGTTGACCATCAGCGACAACTCGTAGTCTGACAAAAGCCAGGGCATGGCCGCGAGTACGGCGACAAGCACGGCGAGCGTCCCGATGGCGACCGCGGCGCGGGTGCGACGGACGCCTGCTTGCTCGCTCGTCTCGCTCGTGTCGCTCATCTTCAGGGTGTTCCGAACAGACCGCGCGGCCTGACCACGAGCACGATCAGGAACAGGGCGTAGGCAACCGCGAGCGTCAGTCCTGAATCGACGAAATAGGAACAGAGTGCTTCGGCGACGCCGAGCAGCACGCCCGCCACCAAGCTGCCGCCCATGTTGCCGACTCCGCCCATGATCACCACCACCAGCGCTTTCATGGTGAATTCGATGCCGATGGCGGGATTGAAGGTGAGGAAGGTGCTGACCAGCGTTCCGGCGGCGGCGACCAAGCCGCCGCCGCCGGCGAAAGCCAGGCCGGAAAGGCCGCGAACATCGATGCCGACAAGCTCTGCCCCAACCGGATCGATGGCCAGGGCGCGAAGCGCCGCGCCAAACCGGGTGCGGTTGAGAACGAGCCAGATCGCGCCGCCCAACACGCACGCCATGGCGAAGGCGAGCACGCGGTTGGCGGCGAAGGTGAAGCCAAAAATTTGCACCGGGGCGCCGAGATAGTCGTAGTAGCGGTTGTTGGCGCTGAAGGCGAGGGTGGCGGCGCCGCGCAGAACGAACAACAGGCCGAAGGTGGCGAGGATGGTCTCGCCTTCGAGCTGCTCGCGGGTGCGGGCACGCCGCACCAGCGGCATCATCAGCACGCGATAAACGAGCCAATTCGCGCCGAAGGTCACCGGCACCGACAGAATCATCCCCACGATGGGGTTGATGCTGAACAACGTGAACAACCAAAAGGCCGCGAAAGCCGCGCCCATCAGGAACTCGCCATAGGCGAGGTTCACGATGCGCGCCATGCCGTATTGAAGATTGAAGCCGATGGCGACGAGCGCATAGAGCCCGCCCAGGATCACGCCGCCCAGGATGACTTCGATCGTCGACATATCAAATGAGGTCTAGCTGAAGTGAGCCGGTCCGGACAAGCCGGACCGGCCATTCGCGCCTTTATCCCCCACCCTACCCTCCCCCGCGAGCGGGGGATGACTAATCAGCGAACCCTCCCCCGCGAGCGGGGGAGGGTTGGGTGGGGGTGACGGTTTGACGAGCGTCACCACGCCGGTTTGGGGAATATGACCGGCTGCGCGCCCGGCATGCTGCTTGGGGAGACGCCGACGAACTGGCCGTTCTGCCACTGGCCGACGCCCCATTGGTGTTCGCGGATGTGGGTCTTGAGATCGACCGGACCGACGATGGTATCCCACGGTCCGCCATTGACGATGGTGTCGAGCACCTTCTTGCGGTCGAGAGTGCCGGCCTTCTCGATCGCCTGCTCGAGAATTTGCAGGCTGGCATAGGTGACCGGGCTTGCCCATCCGTCCGATGCATGGCCGGTGACCGCAAGCTCGCGCTTATAATAGTCCTGCGCGCCGGGCAGGTTCGGGTCCCAGCCGCCGATGCCGAGAACGCCCTGGACCTTCTCCTTGAAGTTGCCGCCATATTCGGCGAAGGCCGTGCCCACGGCCGTGTAGAAGACCTTGGGATTGTAGCTCTGGGTGATCGCAGTGCCCGTCAGCATGAAGGTGTCGGGCGGATAGCTGCCGGCGATGAAGGTGTCGGCGCCGGAGGCCTTGGCTTCCTTGATCTCGTTGGTGAGATCGGCGGCGCCGAGCGGATAGCTCTTCTGCAGCACGATATCATAGCCCGACGCCTTCAATCCGGCGCCGACACCGGCGGAGAATTCCGCGCCGAATTGATCGCCGACGCTGAGCATCGCAATTTTGTTGTTGAGCTGGCCTGCGCTCTTGAACTTGTTGAGCACCTCGATCACCGCCCCGCCGAAATGGGCCGGCTGATTGAGGAAGAAGAACAGGGTCGGGAATTGCTTGACGAGCTCTTCTTCGTCATTGGCGTTGGCGGTCACCGCGAGCTGCGGATAGCCGTATTTGGCGAAGATCGGCGCCACGGCAAGGTTGAACCCCGTGCTCCACGGCGGCAGCACGAAGTCGACCTTGTCCTGGCTCATCAGCTTTTCCTCGAGCCGCAGCAGGGTTTCGGCGCTGCTGGTGTCGTCGTATTTTGCCACCACCTCGAGCGGAATACGCTTGCCGTATTCCTTCACCATGATGCCGCCCTTGTCGTTCACGTCCTTCACCCACAGCTCGTATCCGGGGAGCGTCGTGACGGCGGCGCCTTGGGCGTTCACGCCAGATAGCGAAATGGCGTAGCCGATGCGGATGCTCTTGGGCGCATCGGCCGCACCGGCCGGCCACGCGATAAAAGTCCCGAGCGCGGCAAGCACCGCGGCCGAGACGGTCCGGCGCAATTGCGTATGCATGTTCCCTCTCCATTGGCGATGGCCTTCGGTGCCAACGCGTGACGTGTTTAGTTCTCCGGCCGAATGTTGCCCCTCGGAGCGCGCGCCTTCCCCTCCGGTTGGGAGGGGCGTCTTTTTTCCGGCGACGGCGGGCTTGTCGCCGGAAGTCCCCCCTCTACCCTCCCCGCGTGCGCGGGAGGGTAGGGAGGGGGTGTCGACGGCTTAGAACGGATAAGGGTTAGGCTTATCCTTGATCGTCATCCACTGCCATTGGGTGAATTCCTCCCAATTGGCCGGGCCGCCGATCCGCGTCCCGTTGCCGGAGGCTCCGGTGCCGCCGAATGGAATATGCGGTTCGTCGGCGACGGTCTGGTCGTTGATGTGCAGGAGCCCGGTATTGAGGCGATTGCCCACGGCGATCGCGCGCCCGACATCCGCCGAGAACACGCCGGCCGCCAGCCCGTAGTCGCTGTGGTTGGCAAGCTCGACCGCCTCGTCGTCGCTGGTAAAGGACGTGATCGCGGCCACCGGCCCGAAAATTTCCTCGTCGAAGGCGCGCATTCCGGGCTTCACGCCGGTCAGCACGGTCGGTCGATAGAACGGTCCATCGAAAGTCCCGCCCGCCGCCAGTGTCGCGCCCGCCGCCACCGAGTCCTTCACGATGCCGTGGATGCGCTCGACTTGCGCGCGGCTGATCACCGGTCCCAGCGCAACCTGTCCCAGCGGATCGCCGACCGGCAGGTGTTTGGCTTTCGCCACCAGTTTTTCGGTCAGCGGTGCGGCGATCTGATCCTGGGCCAGCACGCGGCCGGTGGTCATGCAGATCTGACCTTGATGGAACCAGGCGCCGAACGCGATCGCCGAAGCCGCCGCATCGAGATCGGCGTCCTCCATGACGATCACGGCGTTCTTGCCGCCGAGTTCGAGCTGCACTTTCTTGAGATGCTTGCCGGCGAGTTCGCCGATGCGGCGCCCGACATGGCTCGAACCGGTGAACGACACCATGGCGATGTCGGGATCGGTGCAGATCGCCTCGCCCGCCTCGGCGCCGCCAGGCAGGACCTGCAGCACCCCTTTGGGCAACTCGGCTTCCTCGAAAATCCGGGCAATGATGAATCCGCCAGTCAGCGCGGTGCGCGGATCGGGCTTGAGCACCACTGCGTTGCCGGTCGCGAGCGCGGGCGCGACCGCGCGGCTCGACAGGATCAGCGGGAAATTGAACGGCGAAATGACGCCGACGACGCCGCGCGGCAGGCGGCGGGCGATGCTGATGCGGCCCGGATCGGAGGGCAGCACCAGGCCCTGCGGCTCGGTGCACATGGCGGCGGATCGATAGAGGATTTCCGTCACCATATGGATTTCGAATCCCGCTTTGGCCGGGATGCCGCCGGTCTCCCGCGCGATCCAGGGGATCAGCTCTTCTTGATTTTCTTCCAAAACCCGGGCGGCCTTGCGCAGGATGGCGCCGCGCTTCTCATACGGCGTTGCGGCCCAGCCGGGCTGCGCGGCGCGGGCCTCGGCGGCGGCTTTGCGCACATCGGCGGCAGTGGCATTGCCGACACGGGTCAGCGTGGCGCCTGTCGCCGGCTCCAGGACATCCAACGATCCCCCGGCGGCGTTATGCCATTCGGCGCCGAACAGGCGTCCGCGCCAAGTCCCTTCGACCATGAATTTCGGTGCCGGCACGTTCATTTGCTGGTTCCCCCCTGCGAGCCGCCATTTTGGCAAGCGATCTCGAAACGCGAGGAACCTACAGGTTCTGACGGCATCGAGATGACGGAGATGATATCGAATCCCGCCACGAGGAACAATAGCGATTGAAGGCCTGCAACGGCGCTCTCGTGCAATCCACGAGCGTGCGAGACGACATCCTACTCCCGGGAAAGTCCCGGACATCGCCTTCACGACTTGCTTTCCTTCTTACTCGCAATGCTGCCCGGCGCGATCAATCTCCGCCGGACCGGGAACAGGCTGATGTCGAAGGGACCTGAGATCACGCCCCAGACTCCCGTCGGAGCAAACAGCATGAGGAGAATGGCGAGCGCCCCCAGGAGGATCAGATACCACGATCCGA
>JBEKNW010000091.1:0-17584 GCA_049522435.1 Xanthobacteraceae bacterium | reverse complement strand
GACGCCGTGCGCGCCAAGCTCAAACAAGCCATCCTCTATGTCGAACGCAATCCCAAAACCGTAAAATCCATCACGTCCTTTCCCTACATCGTCAAATCATTCTGATCTGGAAACGGTATAAGAGCCAAAAACTGGAATTGGCGAAGCGCGCAAAAGTAAAAACTTTAGCCCCCGATGACGAAACGAAAACTCTTGCGGAAATCGCGTCAACGAATGGATATGTAACAGGGGAAGGTATAGATGAAGATGGCAAACCTGTCCTCGAATCCACAAAAGCTCATCCAAAAACTGTCACGGTTGAGGTTGAGGGCGCAAGCTCTATTGGAACATTCTTCTCAACAATTAGGCGTTTTTAGCTACTGGAAGAATCAAGCTAATACGATTCAGAAGTATTGGATATTGTATGGAGGTTTCCGTGCTTTTTTTAAGTCACCTTATCTATATCTCGCGCTCGCACTCACTATCATCTCTGTTTGGTTCTGGGCAGAAAATGACCATAAAGAATATCTCGTCAAGGCATCGGACCTTGCCATTTCAATTATTCCGAACCTATTAGGCTTTACGGTTGGCGCGCTCGCTATCGTTCTCGCCTTTTCATCCGCTGACATATTCAAACTTCTTGCTGAGGAAGGGGACCCGCGATCATATTTTATGAAACTAACAGCCGCTCTTGTGCATTTCATTATGGTTCAGGTTTTGACCGTGATTTGCGCTATCATCGCAAAAATTACTGACAGTCGAATATTGGACATATTGACGTTGTTCTGTTTGTTTTATGCAGTGCTAGTAACGTTCGCAGCGGCCCTTCAACTGTTTCTCACTGCGCAGCTTTATAATGCTCATGCGAGCTTAGGTGATGACGATAAAGGACAAAATTGATGTCACGCGGTAAATATCTTAGGAATTACCGTGACACCTTACTATTTCCCTATTTAACCCCGTCGGCCCTTCCGGCAAGCTGCTCGATCTCATGATGGCTGCGATGGGGCTCGGTCGCACGGGCGCCTATAATTCTGCACAAAAGCCAGACCGTTGACGGACAAGGACTTTTTCTGTGCATAAATGACCTGCAAAAGTCCGGAGCGTTTTGGCCTGCCCGCAATCGCCTGTCTGTGGTAGAATGCCGTTATGGACAAGCAGGACATCTTAGCCAGGTTGCGCGCAAACGAAGCCGCCCTGAAGGCGTCTGGCGTGAGCCACGCCGCCTTGTTCGGGTCCCGCGCGCGCGGCGACAATCGCCCCGACAGCGATATCGACATCATGGTCGAGATTGCTTCCGATGTGCGCATGGGCGTTTTCCAGTACGTCGGCATCGTGCACAGCATCGAGGATATGTTTCCGGTGCCGGTCGATGTGTCGAACCGCATTGCCATGAAGTCCCACGTTCGGCCGGCGGCCGAGCGCGACGCCGTCTATGCCTTCTGAATCGCTCAAATCCGCGCTGGACGATATCCGCGACAACATCTTGCTGGCGCAGCACTTTGTCGAGGGCCTCACGTTCGACGATTTCAAAAGCTCGCGGCTGCATGTTTACGCCACTACCCGCGCGCTGGAGATTGTCTCGCATTACGGTGACAGTGCATTTAATTGACATGTCAGCCGAGCGCTGCCATTATCTGGCATGGCCCGCCTCGCTCGCGTCGTCATCCCCGGCCATCCGCACCACGTCACGCAACGCGGCAACGGTCGCGCGCGCACGTTCTTTGGCGACGCCGACTACGCGCTGTACCGCGACCTCCTCGGCCAGCATTGCCGGGCGGCCGATGTCGAGGTGTGGGCGTGGTGCCTGATGCCCAACCACGTGCATCTGATCCTGGTGCCGTCCGATCCTGACGGATTGCGCCGGGCGCTGGCGGCGGTGCATCGCCGTTACGCCGGCATCATTCACGCGCGGCGCCGGCGCACCGGCCATTTCTGGCAGGGTCGCTTCGGCGCGGCGGTGATGGACGAGGAGCATCTCGCGGCGGCGTTGCGTTACGTGTCGCTCAATCCGGTGCGGGCGCGGCTGGTCGAGCGGGCGCAGGACTGGCGCTGGTCGAGCACGCGCGCGCATCTTGGCGGCAAGGACGACGGCATCACCGCGCGCGCCCCCATCAAGGAGCGCATCCCAGACTTTGCCGATTTGCTCGCCAGCGCGCCCAACGCGGATTTATTCTCCCGCTTGCGCGCTGCCGAAAGCATCGGCCGGCCGCTCGGCGATGATCGCTTTCTCGCTCGCATCGAGCGGCTGACCAAGCGCCGGCTAACACCGGGCAAACGTGGGCCAAAATCCAAGCAGCGGAAAGGCAATTAAATGCACTGTCAACGTAATTCGCGACCCAGCAGCAGAGCAAATAAATGCACTGTCACCGTAATACCACGGCATCCGCAGTTGCCGTGGCGCGCGATCCGCGACGTGGGCAACTTCTACCGGCATCGGTACGATAACGTGACGGAATCCTATGTGTGGGAGACGGTGCGCGCGGATGTCGTTCCGTTGCTGGCCGTCATCCTCGATGAAATTCGGACACTGGAGGGCAAGCCGTGATTTACGGCTGCGCTCGCGTTAGCGTAGCCCGGATTGAGTGAAACGAAATCCGGGGCAGCCTCGGCAGCCTCGGATTGTAAAGTCGAGGAAGGGCGCGGTGGCTTGGGCCATGCGGTGTTATGGCGACCATCCAAGCTAATCAGAACCAGTCCTTCAGCTTGAACCAAATGAGCGGCAAGAGCGCCGTAATGACGACCAGAGCCAAGGCGTAGGGATAGCCCCAGGTCCAATCGAGTTCCGGCATGTGCTTGAAATTCATTCCGTAGATACCGACGACCACGACGGGCGGAATTCCCACGACCGAGGCGATGGTCAAAACCTTCATCACGTCGTTCTGGTCGATATTGATGATTCCGCTCGCGGCGTCCTGGAGAAGCTGCACGCGGCTGATGAGGCCTTCCACGAACTGGACGAGGGAGACGATGTCCGACGACACCGTGCGCAGCCGGTTGGCCATGTCCTGCGCAATCCATTCGCCGGCCCGATCAACCGTGAACTTCGCCATCCGGTCGAGGCACACCAAAGTGTAGTGGATGCGCGACATCCGCTCGCTGATTTGGCCGGTTCGGATCATCAGCCGGCGCAACTGGGCCGTTTCGTGTGACAACCTCGTCCGCTGCGGATCATCCTGCCGGAAGATGACGTGAGAGGCATCGTCCAAGTCGCGGCTGCTCGCTTCGAGCAGGTCGGCCATGCCGTCGACCAGCTCTTCGAGGAGGCGCACGAATGCGAGCGCCGGCGCGAATTTTTCCGCCGCACCCAGTTCCTTGATCACCGTGTCGAAGGCGGCCGATTTCGCAAAGCGCACCGTCATCAAGACAGTTTTGGCAAGCACAAACCCGGTCGGGGCCAGGACCCACGGCTTGTTTTCCGCGGCATGGCTCAGTGGTGCGGTCAAATAGAGCGCGCCTTGCTCGACGCGGAGCCGGCTCGTGGCCTCGATTTCGGTCAGCTCCTCTTTCGTCGGCACGCGCAGGCCGAATGCCTTCTCGAAGGCCGACCTTTCCGCGTCGGTTGGATCGACGAGGTCAACCCAGCTGGAGCTTGATAGCGAACTGCCGCCAGTTCGATTGGTTGGATAGGCGCCGAGCATCGGGAATCATCCTCCCCCGCGCAGCGTAGCGTAGCGGGGGAGGATCAAGAAGAAATCAGCCGTGCACCAGCGGGCAGCCTCCGTCCTTGAGCGGCCTGAAGGCCTGCTCGGCCGGAATGGTCGCCAGGATCTTGAAATAGTCGAAGGGGTATTTCGATTCCGCGGGCGACTTCACCTCTTCGAGATACATATCGCGCATCACCCGGCCATCCTCGCGAAGCCAGCCGTCCTTGGTCATGAAATCGTTGATTTTCATCTTGCGCAGTTGCGCGACAACCTTATCGGCATCGTCGGTGCCGGCGGCCTGGATCGCTTTGAGGTACTGCGCCACTTCGGTATAGACGCCGGCCTGGACGTAGGTCGGCGGCAAGCCGTTGTGGTTCCTCGCCATGAATCGCTTGGCGAAGGCGCGGGACGCATCGTCCTTGTCCCAATACCAGGCCGACGTAATGGTCAGGCCCTGCGCGGTCTTCAAACCCAGCGAGTGGATATCGGTCAGGAAGACGAGCAGTCCCGCAAGCTTCTGACCGCCGGCCACAATGCCGAATTCGCCGGCTTGCTTGATCGAGTTGATGGTGTCGCCGCCGGCATTGGCGAGCCCGATCACCTTCGCCTTGGAGGTCTGGGCCTGCAGCAGGAACGAAGAGAAGTCCTGGGTGTTGAGCGGAGCGTTCACCGAACCAAGCACCTTGCCGCCCGCAGCCTTGACGGCATCGCCCGTATCGCGCTCCAGGGCATGGCCGAAGGCGTAATCGGCGGTGATGAAAAACCACGAGTCGGCGCCTTGTTTGACCAGAGCGCCTCCGGTGCCGTGGGCGAGCGCGTAGGTGTCGTAAGTCCAGTGGATGCCGTAGGGCGAGCAGGCCTTGCCGGTCAGGTCCGAAGATGCCGGCCCCGACATCAGGAAAAGCCGCTTCTTGTCGCGCGTGACCTCTTGGATCGCCAACGCCACCGACGAATTCGGCACATCGACGATGGCGTCGACATGGTCGGTATCGATCCATTGGCGCGCGATGCCGGCGCCGACATCGGGCTTGTTCTGATGGTCGCCGCCGACGATCTCGATCGGTGCGCCCAACACCTTGCCGCCAAAGTCCTCGGCCGCCATCTGCGCGGCGAGGACGCCGCCCTTGCCGGAGACATCGGCGTAGAGGCTCGACATGTCGTTGAGCACGCCGAGCTTGACGACCCCGTCCGAGACCTGAGCCCAGGCTGCTCCGCAGGAAAGCATACTCGCCGCGATCGTCAGGCCAAATAAGCGCTTCATGTGTTCCTCCCACGTGACGGGACCGAGATGATCCGGCCCGATATTGGCGTCCCAATGCACTCATTTCGGCGCTTAAGTCCAGCGCCTCCGACGGCGAATGTCACGGCCGCGGCTTCAATCGTGCAGTGAGGACAAAAAACGCCCAGGCTGCTCGCCATAACCTTCTGGAATCATTGGAAAAGCCGTTAAGCCGACGTTAAACGCGCGGCCTTATTCTGTGCCTCTCTCTGGGGTGAGGCACCGGCGCATTGCCGCCGTCTCAGCGTGCGGTTGGCGGGAATGTGGCGTCGGTTGAGTTCAATCATGGCGTGCGGTTGCAGCATCCGCAAGGCGTTGGCGCCCGGCCTCATCCTTTTAGCTGTCGGGTTTGTGGCGCCGGCCTCGTCCACGGCCGATCCGTTCAAGGCCGTGGTCAATGTCGACGTCAGCGGCGGCTACGCCAGGCTGGTCTTTGCCATGAGCGAAGACGTCGATGCCAGCGTGCGCACCGCCGGCAACGTATTGATCGTCAGCTTCAACAAGCCGGTCCTTGTTTCCGTCGACCGCCTCGCCGCGCAAGCGCCGGACTATATCGGCGCGGCACGGCGCGATCCCAACGGCCAGGCCGTCCGCTTGGCGCTGGCGCGCAAGGTGACGGTCAATTCCATGAGTGCGGGCGAGAAATTTTTCGTCGATTTGTTACCGGACACATGGAGCGGTGCGCCGCCCGGCCTGCCGCAGCAAGTGATCGAGGAGCTGGCGCGCCGCGCGCGCGCGGCCGAGCGGCTCGCGCGCCTCGAGCACGGGAGCGGGCAGCAAAAGAAGCTCGCGCCGGTGCGCGTGCACGTGGCGAGCCAGCCGACTTTTGTGCGCTACGTGTTCGATGTTCCGGATCAGACCGCGGTGTCCGCCGATCGCGCCAAGGACCGGCTGACGCTGACGTTCGACGCGCCCTTCACGTTCGACCTCGCCGATGCCGAGGCGGCGCTGCCGGCGGCGGTCGCGGCGATCGAATCCGAGGTTACACAGGATTCGGCGCTGGTCCGCTTCAGCTTCCTCGGCAAGATCGATGTGCGCACCTTCCGCGACGACAAGGGCTATGTCGTCGATATTGTCGATGCCGATACCATACCGGCTGAGCACGGCGAAGCCGCCCAGAAAGCCCCGGCGAATCCGGCCCTCGAAACCGGACCGTCCGAAAGGGCGGTCAGCGAGGGCGCAGCACCAAGCGCCGTCGAAACGCCGGCGGCACCAGCGGCACCGGCGGCGCCGGCGGAAAAGCCGAACGTCGCGGCGCCGGCGACAATTGTGGCGCGCGCCCCGGCCGCGGCGGCGAAAGTCGAACCGGCGGCAAGCGCGCCACAACCGCCAGCGCCTGCAGCTGCCGTTGCCACGCCCGACGGTGCTGCCGGGCCCGCTCGCGGCACGCCCCGCGACCGCAAGGCCGGCGACACGGTCGCCGTCGAGCTGTCCCGTCAGGGCGCCAACCTGAAATTGTCGTTTCCATTCATGACGCCCACGGCCGCTTCCGTCTTCCATCGCGCCGACACGCTCTGGATCGTGTTCGATTCGAAATCCGCCATCGACCTCTCTGCCCTCGAGGGCGAGGCGAGCCGCACGATCCGCGGCGCCGAGCTCATCCGCACGCCCGACGCCGACATCGTGCGCATCCGGCTCGATCACCCGCATTTGTCGAGCGTCGCGACCGAGGGGCCGGCATGGACCGTGACCATCGGCGATACCGTC
The DNA here is from genome assembly GCA_049522435.1 of Xanthobacteraceae bacterium. Taxonomy (GTDB): domain Bacteria; phylum Pseudomonadota; class Alphaproteobacteria; order Rhizobiales; family Xanthobacteraceae; genus BOG-931. The sequence goes on along the minus strand of JBEKNW010000091.1, from coordinate 10,972 downwards.
TTCGATCCCACCCGCGCGCTCGACATCGTCCGCAACATGATCGGTCCCAATCGCGCGAGCGTGACGATCCCATTCGAGGAACCGCATCAACTGCACCGGATCGGCGATCCGCAGGTCGGCGACCAGCTCTTGGTCGTCACCGGCTTTGCGCCGGCCCGCGGCTTCATCAATGAGCAGGATTTCGTCGAATTTCACGCGCTCGCCTCGACCCAGGGCGTGGTGGTCGAGCCGCTCGCCGACGACGTGAATGTGGAGCTTGCCGCCGACAAAATCGTCATCAGCCGTCCCGGCGGCTTGACGCTGTCGTCATCGCTGCACAGCGTGCTGCGCGGCAGCGCCTTGCGGCCGGTGATGTTCGATTCACAGCTCTGGGGGTCCGACCGGCAGTCGACCTACAGTGAACAGCAATCGCGCCTCATTGACGCCGCCGCCGTCGCGCCGTCGCGCCAGCGCTTGAAGCCGCGTCTCGATCTGGCGCGCTTCTATATCGCCCGCGACATGTATGCCGAGGCCAAAGGCGTGCTCGACGTGGCGCTGGCGGAGAATCGTTCGGCGGTGGAGGACATTGCCGCCAACGTCCTGCGCGCCGTCGCCGAGGTGATGATGAACCGGCCGGACGACGCACTCAAGGATCTCGCCAGTCCCGCAATTGGCGAGCAGCACGACGCGCCGCTGTGGCGCGCGCTCGCCTATGCGTGTCAGGGCAAATGGGCGCAAGCGCGCGACGGCTTCAAGAGCGTCGAAGCGGCGATCGCCACCTTGCCGATCGAGCTGCAACGCGTTGCGCTCCAGAATGAGATGCGCGCGGCGATCGAGGTCGGCGATTTCGCCGGCGCCGCCGACCAGCTCAACGACCTCGAGACGATCGGTTTGCCGCGCGAGCTGCAGCCGGCGATCTCGGTGCTCATCGGACGGTTGTCCGAGGGGATGGGGCGCAGCGAGGACGCGCTCTCGGCCTACCGTACCGCGGCGGATTCATGGGACCGTCCGGCCGCGGCGCAGGGGCGGCTGCGCGAGGTCGTGCTGCGCTATGCGCTCGGCGACCTCAAGCGCGAGGATGTCGTTTCCGAACTCGAAACGCTCACCACCATTTGGCGCGGCGACGAAACCGAAGTCGAGGCGCTGCAAATCCTGGCGCGGCTCTACACCGATGCGGGCCGCTATCGCGATTCGTTCTACGTGATGCGCAGCGCCATGGCGGCACATCCGAATTCGGACATGACGCGCCGCATCCAGGAGGCGGCCGCGGTGACGTTCGAAGCGCTGTTTCTCGCCGGCAAGGGCGACGCGCTCCCGGCCGTCGACGCGCTCGCTTTGTTCTACGACTTTCGCGAGCTGACCCCAATCGGCCGCCGCGGCGACGAGATGATCCGACGCCTCGCCGATCGACTGGTGTCCGTGGACTTGCTCGACCAGGCCGCCGATCTGTTGCAGTACCAGGTCGATCACCGCCTGCAGGGCGCGGCGCGCGCGCAAGTGGCGACGCGCCTTGCGGTCATCTACCTCATGAACCGCAAGGCCGATCGCGCGCTGGCGACGCTGCGGGCGACCCGCACCGCCGACGTTGCCACTGAGCTGCGCAACCAGCGCCTGCTGCTCGAGGCGCGCGCGCTCTCGGATCTCAGCCGGCACGATCTGGCCCTCGAAGTGGTCGCCAATATCGAGGGACGCGAGGCCATACGGCTGCGTTCCGATATATTGTGGGCGGCGCGGCGCTGGGGCCAATCGGCCGAGCAGATCGAGCTCCTTTACGGCGAGCGCTGGAAGGAATGGCAGCCTTTGAACGAGGTCGAGCGCGCGGACATTTTGCGCGCGGCGATCGGTTACGCGCTCGGCGAGGATGCGCTGGGATTGAGCCGCTTGCGCGAGAAATACGCGGCGAAGATGGCGCCAACGCCGGATGCGCGCGCCTTCGAGATCGTTGCCGCGCCGCTCGGTACCAGCGGAGCGGAATTCCGCGACATCGCCCGCGCTGCGGCTTCCGTCGATACGCTCGAAGGTTTCTTGCGCGACATGCAGGCGCGCTATCCGGAGGCGAGCGCTATCCCGCCCGCCGCACCGGCCGCGGCGCCAGCCACTCCGGGCGGCGCGCCGATTTCTTCCGCTGCGCCCGAGACTCGTCCCGCGGCGCCCGCGCCAGTTTCTGCGCCGGTGCCGCCGCGCGCGAGCGGACACACCGCGCAACGCTGAGCTTATCGGGTATCAGGTATCAGGTATCAGGTATCAGGTATCAGGTATCAGGTATCAGGTATCAGGTATCAGGTATCAGGATTTTTGATTCCTGATTCCTGATTCCTGTCCTCCTCACGTCCCGTAGCTCTGAACGAGCGAGCCGGCGACCAGCGTCCAGCCGTCGACCAAGACGAAGAAGATGAGCTTGAACGGCAGCGACACCACGACCGGCGGCAGCATCATCATGCCCATCGACATCAGCACCGAGGCGACCACGAGGTCGATGATGAGGAACGGCAGGAACAGCAAAAAGCCGATCTCGAACGCGCGTTTGAGCTCGGAGATCATGAAGGCGGGGATGAGGATGCGCATCGACAAGTCTTCCGGCTTCTGCGGCTGTTTTTCGCCCGACATGTCGACGAACAATTGCAGATCCTTGTCGCGGACATTCTTTTCCATGAAACCGCGCAGCGGCCCGGACGCCCGCTCGAACGCCTCGTTGACGTTGATCTCGTTGGCGACGAGCGGCTTGACGCCGACGTCGTAGACGCGCGTGAGCACCGGCCCCATCACGAAGGCGGTGAGGAACAAAGCAAGCGAGATGACGACCGAGTTGGGCGGCGAGGCCGCCGTGCCGAGCGCGGTGCGCAGCAGCGAAAGCACCACCACGATGCGCGTGAACGACGTCATCATCACCAGGATCGACGGGGCGAGCGAGAGCACCGTCAACAACGCGACCAGCTGGATGATGCGCTCGTTGAGGCCGCCGGCGGCGCCTTGGCCCAAATTGATGCTGATGTCCTGGGCGGCGAGCGGCGTCGCCGAAACGATGAGGGCCGCTACTGAGGCCGCCACCGTTTGCACACGGACGCGGCGGCCCCATGCTGATGCCATCAGGTCTTGCCTGCCGGACGGCCCAACAAACTCGCCATCTCCTGCTCGAGACTGTCGTAGAGCGCTTTGCCTTCCTTCGCCTTGGCTTCCGCAGGCACAGGTTTCGCTTCGGCCGGGCGCGCGGCGCGCAGCGGCGGCGACGGGGGAGGCGGCGGAGGTGGCGGGGGTGCGGCCTCGACCTCTGCAGCGTGTTCAGGCGGCGGTGCCGCGCGTGCGGCCGCTGCGGGGGCGTGCGCCTCGCGCGCGTCCACCGCCTTCGGCTTGCGCAACGCCGCTTCGAGGCGGTGCGCCATGTCCGCGAGGTTTTGATCGGCCGCCGAGGTGGCCTCCGCATTGGCAGGCTGCACCGGCATGCGCGGTTCGGCACGCGGTTCGGCACGAGGTTCGGTACGTGGCTCCGGGCGCGGCTCGACCGGATGCAGTCGCCCCGCCGCTGCCGGGCGATTGCGCGGCGCGACCGGTGGGACCGGTGCGACCGGTGGGATCGGGTGGGCCGCAAGGTCGTCGGCGAGCGCGGCCAGGGTGTCACGCTGCGGGCGAGGCGGTGTTTCGGTGTGCTGCTGCAGCGGCCAGCTTCCCGCTTCCTCAGGCATCGGTTCGATCCGCGGCGCCCGACGCGGCGGCGGCGCCGCCGCCGGCTCCGGCTGCAGCGGCCATGATCCGTTGCCGTTGTCCGGCAAGGGAATGGCCCGCGGCAATGTTTCCGCCGGGGCGGGGGGACGCGGCAGCGTCACCTCGCGCGAGGCCGGCATTGCGCGCACGATGTTGGGCTCCACGACCACGTCGGTCGGCCCGCCGATCATCAATAAGTGCTCGACATTGTCGCGGCGGACGAGAATAAGCCGCCGGCGTGCATCGACGCTGGCGTAATCGATCACCGCGAGCCGCGGCTGGCGCCCGCGCATGCCCGCGCCGCCGAGCCGGCCGCTGCCGAACCTGCGCACCGCCCATGCGGTGGCTCCGATCAGCCCCAGCACGATAAGGAATGCCAAGAAGAAGCGTACGGCGAGTGGCATTTCCGCGCCGAACAAAGTCTCGAACATCCGCACTCTCCCCGTATCGTCGCGGCGGCCATTGGATACCAATGGTTAACAGCGCCGGTAACATTTGCCGCCGCGAATACTAACAAAGAATTAAGGCCGATGAGCGATTTCGCACCCCGCGGCCATGGCTGAAGCATTCGCATGGTAAACGGCGGTTTAATGGCAAATCGGCGTCAAAGCCGTTTTTAACCCGCCGTTAACCATACGCCCGGCAAAGTCTGCCCAGTGCAATGCGGGTGGGGCCGATGCCGATTTCCGATATCCCGATCCTTTCGATGCTGCGCACGCGCATGCAGTGGCATCAGGAGCGCCAGCGCGTTCTCGCCGAGAACGTCGCCAATGCCGATACTCCCAACTACCGCGCGCGCGACCTCGCTCCACCCAAATTCGAACAGGTGCTGACCAGCGCTGCGCTCGCGCTCGCGCGTACCGACCCCAATCACATCGTCGGCGCGGCCGGCGCCGGCTCGCAATTCGCCGAGGACGGCGATCTCCACTACGAGGTGCGTCCGCGCGGCAACGCGGTCAGCCACGAAGATGAAATGCTCAAACTCGCCGGCAACCAGATGGATTATGACGCGGTGACCTCGCTCTACACGCACAGCCTCGCGTTGATCAAAACGGCGATCGGCAAAGCCTAAAACCAGATGCTAGAGCATTTTCAGGAAAAGTGGATACCGGTTTTCCGTAGAAAATGCGACCAAACAAAGAATCTAGAGCATGATCAGTTTCCATCGAAACTGAACATGCTCTAACGGCAGGCGGAGACCACGACCGGTGATGGACTTCATCAAATCGATCGCCATCGCCGCCACCGGGATGCGCGCGCAGGCCGGCCGCATGCGCGTCATCTCCGAGAACATCGCCAATGCCGATTCGACGGCGCTGGCGCCCGGCGGCGATCCCTTCCGGCGCCGCATCGTGACTTTTCGCTCTGAGCTCGATCGCGAGCTGGGCGCGCAGGTGGTCACGCTCGGTCGCGTCGCCACCGACGGTTCGGACTTCCGCGTCAAGCACGAGCCCGACAATCCGATGGCCGACGCCAAGGGCGACGTCAAATATCCGAACGTGAACTCGCTGGTCGAGATGACCGACCTGCGCGACGCGCAGCGCTCCTACGAAGCCAACCTCAACGTCATTACCGCCACGCGCCGCATGCTCCAGCGCACCCTCGATATCCTCAAGAGCTAGGTGAACCATGCCGACACCGGCCGCCGCCGCCAACGCCTATGCCGCCCTCGCGCGGTTGCGCGAGCAAACTGCAAGCCTTGGCCGCGACACGGGCGCGCAGGAGACCGGACCGAATTTCGGGTCGGTCCTCAAAGACGTGATGGAGGCCGTCGCCGACGTCGGCCGCAAGTCGGACACGCAGACGCAGGCGGTGGCGATGGGCAAGGCCAATATGATCGATGTCGTCACCGCGGTTGCGGAAAGCGAGACGGCGATCCAGGCGCTGGTTTCCGTGCGCGACAGGGTGATCGCGGCCTACGAGGATATTTTGAAGATGCCGATATGAACAAATCACCTCTCCCGTCCGCGGGAGAGGTCGCGAGCGAAAGCGAGCGGGTGAGGGCTGTTGCCGCAATCTCAGCCCAGCGGAGAGTGCCCCTCACCCCACCCTCTCCCCGCAAGCGGGGAGAGGGAGTGCGACGCCGAGAGAGAGCAGAAGGGAGACCCAATGACCGGACCGGAAGTGTTGGACGTGGCGCGCGATGCGATCGTGACGCTCATTCTCGTCGCCGCGCCCTTGATGCTGGTCGGACTGATCGTCGGCGTCGCCATCTCGCTCCTCCAGGCGCTCACGCAAATCCAGGAGACGACGCTGGTCTTCGTCCCAAAAATCCTGGCGATCTTCCTCGCGCTGCTGATTGCCCTGCCATTCATGGCCGACGTGCTGCAGGCAAACTTTCTGCGGATTGCCGCGCACATCACCAACGGCTGAGCGGGCCAATGCGGAATTCGATCCGATCGAGGTGGCTCTCTTTATCCGCTCGTCCCCGCGAAAGCGGGGACCCAGGCGATTCACCGCAATATCGGCACGCTCCATCTGGATTCCCGCTGGCGCGGGAATGAGCGGGAAGGGGAGCCGTGCACATCGATCTGTCCTTCCTGCCGGCTCTTGGCGCCGCCTTCCTCTTGGTGTTCGCGCGCACCGGGACGATGCTGATGCTGCTGCCGGGGCTCGGCGAGCAGAACGTGTCGGCGCGTCTGCGGCTGACATTTGCGCTCATCCTCGCCGCCGTGCTGCTGCCGCTCCATCGCAGCGCCTATCACATCGATCCGGGAGCGCTCGGGCCGGCTTTGGTCATGCTCGTCGAGGAGATTCTGATCGGCGCGATGCTCGGCCTCACCGCTCGGCTCACCATTTCCGCGCTCGAGGTCGCGGGCTCGGTCATCGCCCAGCAGCTGGGCTTGGGCTTCGTCACCGCGGTCGACCCGACCCAGGGCGAGCAGGGCGCGATCATCGGCAATTTCCTCACCATGCTCGGCATCACGCTTTTCTTCGCCACCGACATGCATCACCTGGTCATTGCCGCGCTCAACGATAGTTACAATCTGTTCCAGCCGGGCGAAGTGCCTGCCACCGGCGATGCGGCGGCGCTCATCACCAGGACGGTCTCCGGCGCTTTCCGCATCGGCATCCAGCTTTCCGCGCCGTTTCTCGTGTTCGGACTTTTGTTCAATATCGGGCTCGGCGTGCTGTCGCGGTTGATGCCGCAAATGCAGGTCTTCTTCGTCGCCTTGCCGCTGTCGATCCTGCTCGGGCTATTGTTCCTGGTGCTGGTGCTCGGCGCGATGATGGGATTGTTCCTCGACTATGCCGGCGGCGTGCTGCACGCGCTCGCCCCGCACGCGTGAGCGCCGGCGATGGCCGACGAACACGACGACAGCGAACGCACAGAAGACCCGACCCCGAAACGGCTCGAGGAAGCGCTCAAGCGCGGCGACGTCGCCAAGAGCCCGGAAGTGAACACCTGGTTCATGATCGCCGGCGGGACGCTGATGATCATGGTGTTCGCGACGCCGATGGCCGCAAGCCTCGAAGCCACGTTCCGCGGCCTGCTCGCCAAATCCTATCAAATCCCCACTGACGGTCCCGCGCTCGCGGCGCTGGCGAAGACTTTGGCAACCGAGATCGCCGCCGCTTTCGGCATTCCGCTCTTGCTGCTCAGCCTTGCCGCGCTTGCCGGCAACGTCATTCAGCACCGCATCGTCTTCTCGGCCGAGCCGATCAAACCGCAGCTGTCGAGGATTTCGCCGGCCGCCGGCCTCGCCCGGCTGTTCTCGCGCCAAGCGCTCGCCAATTTCGCCAAGGGGCTCGCCAAGCTGGCGCTCGTCGGCGCCATCATGGCGGCGCTATTGTGGCCGCAGCGCTACCGTTTGAGCGGCCTCGTCGCCACCGATCCGGCCGTCATCCTGCCTTTTACGCGCGCTCTCGCCATGCAGATGCTCGGCACGGTGGTGGCGATTCTCGCCATCATCGCCACGGCCGACTACCTGTTCCAGTACCGGCAATGGTACGAGCGGCAGAAAATGTCGCTGCGGGAAATGAAGGAGGAGTTCCGCCAGACCGAGGGCGATCCGACCGTCAAGGGCAAGCTGAGGCAGTTGCGCCAGACGCGCATGCGCAAGCGCATCATGGCGGCGGTGCCGAAGGCCTCCGTCGTTATCACCAATCCGATCCATTTCGCCGTGGCGCTGAAATACGAGCGCGGCATGAATGCGCCGGTTTGCGTCGCCAAGGGCGTCGACCTGATCGCCCGCAAAATCCGCGAGGTGGCGGAGATGCACGACATTCCCGTGGTCGAGAACCCGCCGCTCGCCCGTGCGCTGCACGGCACGGTCGAGATCGACCAGGAAATTCCGCCCGAACATTACCGCGCCGTGGCCGAAATCATCGGCTACATCATGCGGCTGCGCCGAATGGTGGGCAGGGCAAGCACGCTGTGAAGCTTTACCCAAAACCTCTTGCGCGAACCGGCGACACGAGGCACGAGAGATTATCCTCCCCCCGCTTTGCGGGGCAGGATAGGAGTGGGGATGACGACACACGGCATCACCGAGAGTTCCGCCGGCGCCGCGCGCAAGGCGGTCGACCGCAGCGCCAGCGCGGCGCGCGGCGGCAGCGTGATCCTGGTTCTCTTGGTTGCCGGCATGCTGGTCGCCGCTGCAACCGGCTTCGTCGTGCTCGGCCGCAGCAACGCCGAGCCGTACATCCTCGGCTTCCTGGCGGTGCTCGCCACAATCGGCGTGTTCTCGCTGTTCGCGTTCGCCTCCGGCATCCTGCGGCTGTCGGCGCCGGAAAGAGGCAGCCCGCTGATCAAGGCGATCGTCGACGACGCCTTCGACGGCGTGGTCGTCACCGACGGCGACGGGCGCGTCATTTACGCCAATGCCGCCTATCTCGACCTCATCGACGCGGCGGACGCCAACCACATGCGGCCGGTCGAGCGCGTGTTCATCGGCGATGCGGACGCTTCCGAGGCGACCTACCGGCTGCTCAAGGCGGCGCGCGAAGGCAAGCGCCTGCAGGAGGAGGTGCGCATCGCCGGGATGAACGGCCGCCCGGCGCGTTGGCTGCGCCTGCGCGTGCGGCCGCTCGGCGACGGCAAGCGCGCGCGACGCCTCACCGTCTGGTCGCTCAGCGACGTGACGCGCGAGCGCGAGCGGCAGGAAAACGTCTTTCAGGAATTGCAGCACGCCATCGATTATCTCGATCACGCGCCGGCCGGCTTTTTTTCCGTCGACGGCAAAGGCGACGTGGTCTACCTCAACGCCACGCTCGCCAATTGGCTCGATCAGGATCTCGCCCAAGTCGGCTCCGGCGGGCTGAAGCTCGCCGACCTTGTCGCCGGCGACGGCGCGGCGCTGTTTACGACGCTGCGCGCCGCCCCGGGCGAGATCAAGACCGAAGTGCTCGATCTCGATCTCAAGACCCGCAGCGGACGCACGCTGCCGGTTCGCCTCTTCCACAAACTCGCTTTCGGCGCCGACGGCACGCCCGGCGCTTCGCGCACGCTCGTGCTCAATCGCGCCCGCGACGACGGCACCGATCCGCAGCGCGCGGCGGAAATCCGCTTCATGCGCTTTTTCCACCATACGCCGATGGCGATCGCGACCGTCGACCGCGACGGCGGTATCGTGCGCACCAATCCGCTGTTCGTGCGGCTGTTTCATCACGTGCTGAGCGAAGAGCGCGGCAAGGGTCGTGAAAAGGGTCGTGACAAGGGTCGCGACCGTTCGATCTGCGCCGTCGTCGCCGAGCGCGACCGCGGGGCGCTCGAGGCCGCCATCGCGGAAGCGGCGCGGGGCAAAGGCGACATCGCCCCGGTCGATGCCGCGCTGGCGGGGGAGGGCGGCGGCGGCGGCGGCGAGCGCTTCGGACGCTTCTATGTCACGGCGGTCGAGGAGGAGGAACGCGACCAGGAGGCGGCCATCGTCTATGTGCTGGAGACCACCGCGCAGCGCGAGCTCGAGACCAAGGTCACCCAGCAGCAGAAGATGGAGCTCGTCGGTCAGCTCGCCGGCGGCATCGCGCACGACTTCAACAACGTGCTCTCCGCCATCATGATGGCGGCCGATTTTCTGCTCAACGCCCACAAGCCGACCGATCCCTCGTTTGGCGACATCATGCAGATCAAGCAGAACGCCAACCGGGCGGCGAGCCTGGTGCGGCATCTGCTCGCCTTCTCGCGCAAGCAGACGATGCGCCCGCAGGTCCTCGATGTCGGCGAGGTTTTGAGCGATCTCACCATGCTGCTGCGCCGCCTGATCGGCGAGAACGTCACCCTCGACGTGGTGCACGGCCGCGATCTCTGGCCGGTCAAGGTGGACATCTCGCAATTCGAGCAGGTGATCGTGAACCTCGCGGTCAACGCGCGCGACGCCATGCCCGAGGGCGGCCGGCTCATGCTGCGCACCGCCAATGTCACCGCAAAGGAAAGCGAGCGTTTCCACGCCAGAGGCATGCCGGCGGCCGACTACGTGCTGGTCGAGGTCCGCGATACCGGCACCGGCATCCCGGAAGCCATCCTCGACAAGATCTTCGATCCGTTCTTCTCGACCAAGGAGGTGGGCAAAGGCACCGGCCTCGGCCTCTCCACGGTGTACGGAATCATCAAGCAGACCGGCGGCTTCGTTTACGTCGATTCCGTGGTGCGCGAGGGCACCACCTTCCGCATCTTCCTGCCGCGGCATATCGCCAGCGCCCAGGAGGTGGCGCCGGAGCTGCCCGCCGCGATTGAAATCTCGGCGATCGCCGGCGCGCTCGAAGCGGCCGATCAGGTCAAGCGCGCGGCGAACGCCGATCTCACCGGCGAAGGCACGATCCTATTGGTGGAGGACGAGGAGGGTTTGCGCGCGCTCAACGCGCGTGGCTTGGCCTCGCGCGGCTATACCGTCCTCGAAGCCGGCAACGGCGTCGAGGCGATCGACGTCTTGGAGAAATCCGACGGGCGCGTCGATCTCGTGGTCTCCGACGTGGTTATGCCGGAGATGGATGGCCCGGCCTTGGCGCGGGAATTGCGCAGCCGCAATCCGAGCCTGAAAATCATCTTCGTCTCCGGCTATGCCGAGGACGCCTTCCAAAAACATCTTCCCGAGCACGGCCAGTTCGTATTCCTGCCCAAACCGTTCACGCTCAAGCAGCTCGTCGCCATCGTGAAGGAGACGCTCGCGGCGTGATGTGGTTGACCGCTCATTCCCGCGAAAGCGGGCGTCCAGATGGGTCCCCGCTTTCGCGCTAGCCGAACTTCGCCGATTCTTGGCGTGTGAAGCAGCTAAGCGATTGATATTCCTGGTGCTGACCCTCGAAGGTCGGCACTACACGGGGGCTTGTGGGCGGGGTGTATCGGCGGTGATTT
>JBEKNW010000090.1:0-17662 GCA_049522435.1 Xanthobacteraceae bacterium | reverse complement strand
TCGGTGCCCGGCAGCGCGCCTCAAGCACCTTGCGTACCTTCGGCTTGAGCCGAACCTCTCTTGCTTTGGGAATCATCCCGATCTTGAATCATGACTCACCTGCGAAGAAAAGTGGGTACTAGCGTGAATGACGCCGCAGGCTAGAGACACCTGTCAAGCGCACCGATCGTGACTGTGGGAACCCTAAAGGGTCTCGGCGAATGCCACCATTTGCCGGCGCTGGTCGGGATCGAGCAAGGGACCGCGCATGGCGCCGAGATTGTCTGCTACTCGGTCCCTACATCTATTCCACGAAGCATCGAGGTCCAGAGTTCGCGGACCTGGGCGTGACGCCGCTCCACCGCGGCAGCGACGACGTCGCGGACCGCGGCCAGCTGCGGACCCTTGAGGAAAACGATTTGCGCCTGCAACAGGCGTCCGCTTTCGAACTCGATCCGCCGCATCGCCAGGACAAAGGGGTCGGCCGCGGCAACGCCTTCGGGCAATAATGCGGCCGGCCGGATGACGGAGTGGAGTGCGTGGCCGAACGCCGCGAGATCGATCAATAGGCCCTGCATTCCATCGGCCGTGCCCGCGACCGGTTTCGGCAGCCAGGCGGCCTCCCACTGCCAGGCCAGAAAGACCAGCCTCGGATCGACGACCCACGAGGTGGCGCGCGTCAGCAACGAGAGGATCTCCAGCTCGCGGGAATACTGGGAATGCAGCTCCACCTGCCAGCCATAGCGCAGGCGGCCCGGCAGCGCCGCGGCGAGCTGGCGCGCCTGCGCGCCATGCGCCGACATAAGAAAGGATGCGACCCGGGTCTGTTGCTGCGCCGGAATGCGGCCGTCGCGGTCGAGCGGGCCGAGGAATGCGCTCATGACGGCGGCGCCTCGCGATCCTTGGCAGCACCGGGCATCGGCGGACTTAACGGCAGCGCGCGCAAATGATCGTAGCCGACGGGGAAAGGAATAATTTCGCCGCCGGCCTCTTCCGGCGCGATCCAGACCCTTCCCTTGCCCTGCCAGCGGCCGGCCAGAACGTCCGTGGCAAAGCGCGCCAACAGATCGGCCGCCAGCACGGGCTTCTCGATCGCGAAAGCGTGATAGACGCGCGGAATAATGACCAGCGCGCTGTCCGGGATGTGCGCCCGCAGCGACTCATGAAGCTTGCGCGGCGTGAGGAAGTCGAACTCGCCGTTCAAGATCATGGTGGGGACGCGGATCGAGGACAATTGCGCGGTCAGTGGCGCGAAGTCGAGAAACGACTCCATCAGGTTCTGCAACGCGTAAAGATCGTTGATCAACCATGCTTTGCGTTTGGCGTTTTCCAGCTTGTCGAGCCGCTCGGAGAGATAGGCGTCCGAAAGATTCATCGGAAACAACAAATCCTGAAGATAATTCGTGCCGCCGAGGATCAGCCCGGTCCGCATGGCGTTACCGAGGAGAAAGAGTTGCGGCGTCAACTCGGCAAAGGCGCTCATCGGTACCAGCCCGGCGATGGTATCGCCATGGGCGATGGCGTAACGCAGCGCGATCACCCCGCCGAAGCTGATCCCGGCCAAGAAAACCGGTCGCTGTCCCAATTCAGCGACGATATCGCGCAGCACCGCGACCTGGTCGTCCTGCTCGATGAACAGGCTCGGCTTGTCGGACTCGCCTTGACCCAAAAGATCGAAGGTCGCCACACGGTAACCCTTCGCAACCAGGGCATCCCGAAAGGACTCCCAAACCTTGATGTATTGCGTCAGCCCGTTGACCAGCACGTAGGCCGGCCCGTCCGCAGGACCGTCAAGCTGATAGCGTATTTGCCGCGGGCCGCATGTGAGCGTAGCCATCTGCAGTTCTACAGCGCGTCAACAAACGCCACCATCTGCCGGCGCTGGTCGGCGTCGGGCAAGGGGCCGCGCATGGCGCCGAGATTGTCGGTCATGTGCAGCGGATCGGCGGTGCCGGGGATGACTGCGGTCACCCGCGGGTCAGCAAGAAGGTATTTGAGGAAGAATTGCGCCCAGCTTTCGGCGAAGGCGCGCGCCCAGTCGGGAATATCCTTACCGTGCACGGCGCGGAACAGCCGCGCGCGGCCGAACGGCAGCGCGGTGAGAACGCCGGCCTTGACCTCGGCGGCCAGCGGCAGGATGCGCTTCTCGGCTTCGCGGTCGTCGAGCGAATAGTCGATCTGCACGAAATCCGGTTTTTCCCGCGCCAGCACCGCTTCGACCGCGGCAAAATCCCGATGCGAGGTCGAGGTAATGCCGATATAGCGGCACACGCCTTGCGCTTTCCATTCCTTGAACTGAGCCAGCGATTGCTGCGGGTCGCGCACGTTGTGGAGCTGAAGGAGGTCGAGCTTCGCCGTTTTCAATCGGGCCAACGAACGCTTCAGCTCAGCGGCGTCGGGCGTCTCGAGCTTGGTGGCGATGAAGAGCTTGTCGCGCAAACCGGCGGGCGCGATCACGTCGCCCAGCACGGCCTCGGCATCGCCATAGACCGACGACGTGTCGATCAGGCGCCCGCCATTGCCAATGAGCGCCTGCAGCACCGCGGCCGCCTTCTGCCGGGTCGCCTCGTCGTTGGTGTCGAAGACCTGCGCGGTGCCGATGCCGACCGCCGGCAGCCGCTCGCCGCTTCCTGGGATCGCACGGGCGAGAAGCGCGGGGGTTTGCGCGAATGCCGGCGGCGCCAGCACCGCCGCGCCGGTCGATAGCGCGAATTCACGTCGCGTCATGCGGATTGTCATTCTCAGTCTCCTTCAACTGCGACCGCGTCCATGCGCAAGGCGCGGTGTTCCTGTGCCCGTCCTAAAGCGGCCGACAAGATGAGCCAGCCCGCCGCTACCGGTAATGCACACAGCGCGATCGCGCCGAGTTTTAGACCTAGCGCCTGCAGGCTGTCGAATACCCAACCATACAACGCGTCGGAGCCGCGATAGATCACCACGTCGATCAGGTTCTTGGCCTTGTACTTCTCTTCGCGGGCAAGCACGGTGAAGAACACTTGGCGCGCCGGATTGGCGATGGCGAAATTCATCCAGCGCTGCAGCACCTGGAGGACCACCACCACGGCGAGCGTCGGCGCCAGCGCCAGCACGGCGAAGCCGACGACATAGATTCCAGGCAGCGCGCCGGCCGCCATGCCGGTTCCGAAACGCTTGAGCAGCGCCCCGGTGGCGAAGACCTGCGTCGCCAGACTGAGCAAGCCGACCGCCAGATCGATGCTGGCGAAAATGCGCGTCTGCGCGCCGGCGCCATTCACCGCGGCCGAAACGATGTTGGCCTGCTCGAAATAAAGGATCGTCGCACAGAACGACAGCAGGCTGACCCAGGCGCCGACGCCAAGGAGATAGGGCGAACGGATCAGCTCGGGCAGCGCCGCGAAGGCACTGCCGCCGACACGCCGCGGTTCGGCCTGCGCGCCCGCCTGCGCGGTCGCGGCGCGCTCCAGCCGGTAGACGCAGAACACCGCCAGTTCCAGGAATGTCGCCGCCGCGATCAACAGGTTGACCGGACCGAGCGGCACCGACAACCCGATGGTGATAACCGGGCCCAAGAGCGCGCCGGCAGTGCCACCGGCGCCGATGAAGCCGAACAGCCGTTTGCCTTGCTCGGCGCTGAACAGGTCGGCCATGAACGACCAGAACACCGCGACCGCGAACAGGTTGAACACGCTGACCCAGACGAAGAACACGCGCGCGACAATCACTGGAGCGACGTCGAGCGTCAGAAAGAGCCAGAACAAAGCGAGGTTGGCGACGAAGAAGTGATAGACGATGGGGATGAACCGGGCGCGCGGCAGCTTCGCCACCAGCGCGCCGTAAAGCGGCTGCGCGACGATGAGCGTCGCAAACGTGGCAGTGAACAGCCACGGCAGATTCCGCACGCCGCCGGCGATGCCCATTTGGTCGCGGAGCGGCCGCAGCACGTAATATCCGGCAAGCAGCGTGAAGAAATAGGCGAAGGACCACAGCGCCGCCGCACGCTCTTGCGGCGTTGCCGGCACCGCCCAGCCGACCCAGCGCTGCAGCGCGGTCATGGCGTGAGCGAAAGCTTCTGCTTCAGCTCCGCCGCGGTCACCTCTTGGCCGTAGCCCGGCCCGCCACGCTGGAAGCGGCTCGCGTCGGCGAGCTTGCCGACCACGACCGGATCGAAGCCGGCGTCGCGCACAAGCCCGGCCGCGATTTGCACCGCCTCGGCATCGTCGCCGGCGATCGGGATCGCCAGCTTCGGATCGGGGCGGTTCGCCTCGCGCGTGAAGATCATGTAACTCATCGTGTTGAAGGCGCGCACCAGCCGCGTGCCGGGCAGATATTTCTGCGAGGTCACGCCGATGCCGTTCTTTTCGACTTCCTCGGCGAGGTCGGCACCGTCACGCGCGGCGGTGGCGTTGCAGGCGTCGAGTACGATCTTGCCCTTGAGCGCGGCGCCGTAATCCTGGCCGACCTGCGGGAGTGCCTTATACGGCACGGCAATGAACATCACTTCGCCGAAGGCGAGCGCCTGCTCGACCATGCCGGCTTTGGCGAGGTCACCGAGGCTTGCCACCTGGTCCTTGAGTTCCTCGGGATGACGCGACGAAAACAGCACCGGGTGGCCGGCCTTGACCCACAGTCCACCGATCGTACCGCCGATATGGCCCGAGCCGATGACGCCAATGCGCATCTTGGCGCCGCTGTTCGTTTGCGCCGGCGCACGCGCCGGCCACAGCGCCGCGCCCAGGATCAGCGCGCCGCCCGCGCCGAGCACGGCACGGCGGTCGCGGTCAACAGAATCATGCTTGGGCATCGAAACCTCCTCGCGTTCGGGATATTGGGTCATGCGACACGAGTTGTACCTAGTAAGTATCACACGCGAACGAAAGCCGTCAGATGCGTAGCGCATGATCGGCATGCGTATAGGGCAGTCCGAGCGCGTCATCTCGCGCTACATCACGTAGAGCCGGTCCGGCAACTCGTTGGCCGAGCCGTCGGGCGGAGCGTGCGCCGCGAGGACGGCACCGCAGCGCTCGATCGCGGCACAAAATCCCGCGGCGATGCGGCCCTCGCGCATGTTGCCGGTGAGCGCATCGAGCGCCGCCTGCCACTCCGAATTCGGCACCTTCTCCGCGATGCCCTCGTCGGCGATGATGCGCGCGTAACGCTCCGCCAGCGACACGAAGATGAGCACGCCGATGCGGTTCTTGGTGTGGGCGACGCGGCGCACGACGAACTGCTCGAGCGCGGCGCGATGCGCCCGCGCGCGCCGCACCGCGCGCGGCACCAGCGCGAGCCGCAGCGGCGTCAAGGAGAACAGCAAAGCTGCGGCGAGGAAGACCGCAATCTGTATGACGTAAATCCGCTGCACGCTCCATGGCGTGAGTTCGATGAGCGGCCATGGCGCGAAGAGGGCGAGCATGCTCGCCCACAGGATCGGCACATGCGCGTAGTCCGACGACGCGTGCGCGAGCACGCAGACGATCTGTCCGCAGGTGCGCTTTTCCGCCTCGTGGATGGCGGCAGAGACGGCCTCGTGATCCTCTTTGGTGAATGTCATCACCAGCTCCCCGATGCGCCGCCGCCGCCCGACGAGCCGCCACCGCCGGAAAATCCGCCGCCGCCGCCGCCGCCCCAGCCCGAGGAGCCCCAGGACCCGCCGTAAGGCATGAAGATCGGCCCGCCGCGTCCGCCGCGTCCGCCTCTGCCCGACGGCGGACCGTTGGCATGGCGCATCAAGTACCAGACGATGAAGATCATGAGCACAAAAAACAAAACCGCAAACACTTCATTGAATGTCGCCGACGAATCCTCGGAACGGACGTTGACTTTCCGATGCCATTCGGCGGCGTCGGTGGTGAGCACGCTGATGATGGCGTCGACGCCGCGCTCGATGCCGCCGGAATAATCGTTGGCCTTGAATCGCGGGACCATCGCGCTCGAGATGATGACCGACGACAGCGCGTCGGTCAGCGTGCCTTCGAGGCCGTAGCCGACTTCGATGCGCACCTTGTGCTCGGCCGGCGCGACGAAAAGCAGCACGCCATTATTTTTCTTGGCTTCGCCGAGTTTCCAGAAGCGGAACAGCTGATTGGCGTAGGTCTCGATGTCGCTGCCTTGCAGCGATTTTACGGTGGCGACAACCAACTGGATGCCGGATTTGTCTTCGAGGTCCTTCGATTTCGCCTCGACGTCGGCGCGGCTTTCCGCCGTCATGACGCCTGCCTGATCGACCACGCGGCCGGTCAGCGGCGGAAAATCGAGCGCAAAGGCGGTTGATGCGAGGAAGAGGAATACCGCGGCGGCGATCCATGCCGTCATTCCGGGGCGCGCAACGCGCGAACCCGGAATCCATAACCACGAACGGTGCAGATTTACGCAGGCGGTGCCCACTTCGTTAGACCAGTGGTTATGGATTCCGGGCCCGGCCCTTCGGGCCGTCCCGGAATGACGACGGAGGTTCATCAGAACTTCACCTGCGGCGGTCTTTCCGCGCCTTCACTGGCGGTGAATTCCGCCATCGGCTTGTTGCCGGAAAAGGCCGTTTTCGCCCAGATGACCGTCGGGAACGTGCGCAGCGCGGTGTTGTAGGCGCGCACCGCTTCGATGTAGTCGCGCCGCGCCACCACGATGCGGTTTTCGGTGCCTTCGAGCTGCGACTGCAGCGCCAAGAAATTCGCGTTGGATTTGAGATCGGGATAATTTTCAACGACCGCCAACAGCCGGCCGAGCGCGCCCGACAACTGGTTCTGCGCGTCCTGGAAAGCTTTAAGCTTTTCCGGATCGGTGAGTTGCGAGGCGTCGACCTTGACCTGCGTCGCCTTGGCGCGCGCCTCGACGACGGCGGTGAGGACGTTCTTTTCCTGCGCGGCGTAGCCTTGGACGGTCGCCACCAGATTGGGAATGAGATCGGCGCGGCGCTGATACTGATTCTCCACTTCCGCCCAGCGCGCCTTGGCCTCTTCCTCGAGTGTCGGAATGGTGTTGTAGCCGCAGGCCGACAAAGCAAGCCCGATGCCGACGAGCGCCAAGGCGATACGAGTAAAGGAGACAATCCTGTTCATTCTGCCCCTCGATTGTTGGCGATGCGCGCGCGCAGCGCAGGTTCACCCCTCGATCGGCTCCGTTCCCACGATCTCGATGCCGAAGCCGGAGAGGCCGACATAGGTCATGCGCGAGGAGGTCAAGAGCCGGATCGAGGTGACGCCGAGATCCTTGAGGATCTGCGCGCCGAGACCGACCTCGCGCCATTGCCGGCTGCGCGCCTCGCCGGACGCGGTTTCCTCGGATTTGGGAATGGCCATCACCGGCACGCCGGCGGTGCCGTCGCGCAGCACGACCAGCACGCCTCTGCCCTCGGCCTTGAAGCGGGCGAGCGTATTGTGGATCGTCTTTGCGCCGCCGAAAACGTCGGTGATGAGATTGGCGCGATGCAGCCGCGTCAGCACGTTGTTGCCGTCGCCGATGCGGCCATGGACGAAGGCCATGTGATAGACCGGATCAAACGGCGTGAGGAAGGCGTAGCCGGCGAGCGTCCCGATCTCGGATTCCACCGGAAACTCGCCGACCCGCTCGATCAGCTTGTCGCGTACCTGGCGGTAGGCGATCAGCTCGGCGATCGAGATACGCTGCAGCCGGTGGCGCTCGGCGAAGGCGGCAAGCTCCGGCCCGCGCGTGACGGTGCCGTCGTCGTTCATGAGCTCCGCGAGCACGCCGACCGCCGGCAGGCCGGCGAGCCGGCACAGATCAACGCAGGCTTCGGTATGGCCCGAGCGCATGAGCACGCCGCCTTCCTTGGCCACCAACGGAAACACATGGCCGGGCCGCACAAAATCAGTCGCTCCCATATTGCTGTTGGCGAGCGCGCGTACGGTATTGGTGCGCTCCTCCGCGGAGATGCCGGTGGTCAGGCCGTGGCGGAGGTCGACCGAAACGGTGAAGGCGGTGCCGAGCGGGGCATCGTTGCGCGCCACCATCGGCTCGAGATGCAGGCGGCGGGCCTCGTCCTGAGCGAGCGGCACGCAGACGATGCCCGAGGTGTGGCGGATGATGAACGCCATCTTCTCCGGCGTGCACAGCGAGGCGGCGACGAACAGGTCGCCCTCGTTCTCGCGGTCGTCGTCATCGGCGACGATGACGAGTTCGCCGCGGCCGAAGGCGGCCACAGCGGCCCGGATACGCTGGTGAGTTTCGTCCATCTTTTCCTATTTCGATCTCGTCTGCGTGCCTCGTCAGCGTCGCGGCGGCGCAAATGGCCAATCCGGCGCCTCGCCGACCTGTCCGCGATGACGCAGATAATGATCGGCGATCACGCACGCCACCATGGCTTCGCCGACCGGCACGGCGCGGATGCCGACACAAGGATCGTGGCGCCCCGTGGTCGAGATTTCGGTCTCGCGGCCGTAGCAGTCGACGGTGCGCCGCGGCGTCAGGATCGAAGACGTGGGCTTGACCGCGAAACGCGCGACCACCGGCTGGCCGGTGGAAATGCCGCCGAGGATGCCGCCGGCATTGTTGGAGAGAAAGAGCGGCTTGCCGGCATTGGCCAAAGGATGGCCCAAAGGATGACCCAAAGGATCGCCCATGCGCATCTCGTCGGCATTCTCCTCGCCGGAAAGCTCCGCCGCGCCGAACCCGGCACCGATCTCGACGCCCTTGACGGCGTTGATGCTCATCAGCGCGGCGGCGAGATCGGCGTCGAGCTTGCCGTAGATCGGCGCGCCGAGACCTGCCGGCACGCCCTCGGCAACTACCTCGATAACCGCGCCGATAGAGGAGCCGCGCTTGCGCACGCCGTCGAGATATTCGGCGAAAAAGGCGGCCGTCTCGGCGTCGGGACAGAAGAATGGGTTGCGCTCGACCTCGGCCCAATCCCAGCGCGCGCGATCGATCCGGTGCGAGCCCATCTGAATGAGCGCGCCGCGCACCTGCAAGCCCGGCATGATCTTGCGCGCGATGGCCCCGGCGGCGACGCGCATCGCCGTCTCGCGGGCGGACTGGCGGCCGCCGCCGCGATAATCGCGCAGGCCATATTTGATGTCGTAGGTGTAGTCGGCGTGGCCGGGGCGATACTTGTCCTTGATGTCGGCATAGTCCTTGGCGCGCTGATCGAGGTTGTCGATGAGGAGCGCGATCGGCGTGCCGGTGGTCAATTGCTTGCCGGTCGATTCGTCAAAGAACACGCCGGAGAGGATTTTGACCGCGTCCGGTTCCTGGCGCTGCGTGGTGAAGCGCGACTGGCCGGGGCGGCGCCGATCGAGATAGGGCTGAATGTCGGCTTCGCTGAGCGCGATGCGTGGCGGGCAGCCGTCGACCACGCAGCCGATCGCGGGCCCGTGGCTCTCGCCGAAGGTGGTCACCCGGAAGGAATGCCCGAACGTATTGAACGACATGGTTGAAGGACTTGGTTGAAGGACTTGGTTGAAGGACTGGTTGCAGGACTTGGCGCCCAAAACAGCGCTGAATGGCGCTGCATGGCTCGGGGCTAGGGCACGTCGGGCTTGGTAGCCCGTCGACTCCATCGGGTCAAATGTCCGCGCCACGCGGCCTTCGCGCCCTCAGATCGCGGATTCCCCTCACGCCGGCTGCACTCACGGCGGAATTCATAACCCTTCGCGCCTGCAAAACTTACGGGATCGAGCGCGCCGGCGCCTGTGGTACTTACGCGCGATGTTCATTCCGCATTCATCTCGCTGAACGCCGATTAATGAAAAGCTGAATATCCATTAAGCTACGGATAAATAACGGTTATTTGAGATTTTTTCGTTGCGGGCGCGCGCATCCTGTGTCATCGTTCCCTTCGGTAAGGGGGGCGAAGGCCCAGGGACCGAGACAACGCCTGCAAAGCTTGAACTCAACCCTGCCGTAGGTTCATCACACGAGAAGGAAACAAATCATGGCCAAGAAGAAAAAGAAAAAGAAGATGGAAAAAAAGATGTAATGACGTCTGCGCGCGCCTCGTATTGGGGCGCCGTGCCGTCAGCTTCTTAAATTCGCGAGGCGCCTTGAGCGGTGTTTCGTGACAGCGGCTGGACCCAGGTCCGGCCGCTGCTATTTTTGAGCGATCGAAAAGGATCACCTGGCGCTTTGATACTCTCTCCGCTCATTCCCGCGAAAGCGGGAATCCAGAAACGGGCGCGGAGAGCAAAGAACTGGGTCCCCGCTTTCGCGGGGACGAGCGGATTTGCAACTACTCCTTCCCGTTGCCGCCGTTCTTGCCGACGGTGATGTCCGGCGCATCGGGGTGTTTCATGCCGACGATGTGATAGCCGGCATCGACGTGATGCACTTCGCCGGTGACGCCACGCGACATGTCGGAGAGCAGATAAACGGCTGCTTGGCCGACGTCTTCGATGGTCACGTTGCGCCGCAGCGGCGCGTTGTATTGGTTCCATCTGAAGATATAGCGGAGGTCGCGGATGCCGGAGGCGGCGAGCGTCTTGATCGGTCCCGAAGAGATGGCATTGACGCGGATGTTCTTCACGCCGAGATCGGCGGCGAGATACCACACCGACGCTTCAAGCGCGGCTTTGGCGATGCCCATTACGTTGTAATGCGGCATCCATTTCTCCGCCCCGTAATAGGTCAGCGTCAGCATGGCGCCGCCGTTCGGCATCAACTTCTCGGCGCGCTGCGCTATCGCCGTGAGCGAGTAGCAGCTCACCAGCATCGTCTGGGTGAAATTGTCCTGCGTGGTGTCGACGTAACGTCCTTCGAGCTGGTCCTTGTCCGAATACGCCATCGCATGGACCAGGAAGTCGATCGTGCCCCAAGCCGACTGCACGGCGGCGAACACGTCGTCGATGGTCTTTGGCTCGGTGACGTCGCAATGGCCGACCATGATGCCGCCGACCTCTTGGGAAAGCGGCTCGACGCGCTTCTTGAGCGCCTCGCCCTGATAGGTGAACGCGAGCGCAGCGCCGTAGGCATGGCACGCCTTGGCAATGCCCCAAGCGAGCGAGCGGTGGTTGGCGACGCCCATGATCAGGCCGCGCTTGCCGCGCATGAGGCCCGAGATTTCCGACATTTCTCCGACCCCGCTCGACGAATTCCGGCCTAAACCTCCTATGGCATAGGGCCGTGGGGCCCATCAAGCGCGCGGTTCGGAGCCGGGAAGATGATCGATTTAAGGTCCCGCTCGTCCCCGCGGAAGCGGGGATCCAGCTCTTTGGCTCATTCGGCGCGGGATTCCCGCTTGCGCGGGAATGAGCGGAGAATGGTCCGAAGATGTCTCACATCCCGTTGCGCGGATCGTAGGGCTTTTCGCTCCGCCACTTCTTCATCAGCGCTTCGAGCTCGGGGTCGTTGCGCTCCGGCAGCATGATGCGGACGGTGGCGAGGAGGTCACCGCGGCCTTCCTTGGCGGGAAAACCCTTGCCCTTGAGGCGGAACGTGCGGCCGCTGCTGGTCCAGGCGGGGATCGTGAGCTCGACCGGTTTGTCCAGGGTGGGCACGCGCACCTTGGCACCAAGCGTGGCCTCGTCGAGCGTGATCGGCAGATCGAGCCTGATATCGGCGCCCTCGAGCATGAAGATCGGATGCGGCGCGATGGAGACGGTGATCAGCACGTCGCCGGCTCCGCCCGGCCCGGTCATGCCTTGGCCGCGCAGCCGCACGGTTTGGCCGTCGGTGATGCCGGCGGGAATCTTGACTTCGACCTCCTTGCCGGACGGTAGCCGCACACGCTGCGTGACGCCGTGCGCCGCCTGCGGCAGCGTCACCGTCAGCGCCGCCCTGGCGTCGGCTCCGACGCCGAAATCCTCGCCCTCGAACGGCGCGCCGCCGCCCTGGCGCGCGCGCGGGCGGCCAGCTCCGCCGAAAGCTTCCCTGAGGATGTCCTCGAAGCCGCCGAAACCGGCGCCGCCGCCGCCGCCGCCGCGGCCGCGGCCGCCCCGGGTGCTCCGGGTAAAGCCTTCCGGACCGAAGCTGAAAGTCTCAAAGTCCGACTCGGGCGCAAAGCCGCCGCCCGGGCGAGCGCCCGCGCCGGCGCCAAAGCCCTCATAGTCGTGGAAGCGCGGCTTTCCCTCGGCGTCGATCTCGCCGCGGTCAAACGCCTTGCGCTTGTCCTCCTCACCGAGGATTTCATACGCTGCGCTGATCTCGGCAAAGCGCGACGCCGCCTTCGGATCGTTCTTGTTGGCGTCGGGATGCAGTTTTTTTGCCAGGCCTCGGAAGGCGCTCTTGATCTCGGCAGCACTCGCCTTGCGATCGACGCCCAACACCTCATAGGGATCACGCATCCCCCATGGACTCCGTTCGGTTTTGGGGCCGGCCCCCGCCCGCCCATGCCTTCAATGTGGGACTTAAACGACTGCCCTGCAATGCAACACACGCATCGGCGGCAGGGCCGCGATAGCCGATCAGCTCTGCTTGAGGGGTTTTAGGCTCTTCACCTCCCACTTGCCGTGCTCCGTGCGGCAGGCCTCGCCCTGCAGCCAGGCTTCCGATTCCCCATGCACGTAGCTCGCCAGGAAATCGCGGCAGGTGAAGATACCCTCGCTATAGGATGCGGCAAGCGGCGTGATGTTGCCGCTGGCGCCGGTGTGCGGATTCTCCCAGGGGATGCTGTTATCCTTGGCCCCGCGCGCAAGCGCGTCCGCGGCGACCGCACGCGCATAGGCGAGGTCGACCTCCGAGGGCGCCACGGCGCCAGCAGCGTGGCCCGCTTTGTCATTTGACCGGGCTGTGGAGCCGGTCTGCTCCACGTCCGCATCGGCTTTTGCGAACAGCGAATCGAGCTGGTAGGAGCAGCCCGCGGCGGCAAACGCGCCGAGCACGGCCGCGGCGGCGGCGAGCCGATGCAGCAGCCAACATAGGCGTAGCGCCCCGGTTCCATTATATAGAGACCGGCGGCCCGCTTCCCGATCGCCGCAGGCGAGCACCTGGGTACTCCGCGAATGTCCGACGCAGCGCCGATTGAACACCCCGGATGGTTAACGGGCGGTGATTTCGCCGAAGCCGACGAGCCGCTGCAGCTGTTTGCGGCGTGGTTTGCCGACGCCAAGCGCGCCGAGCCGGACAATCCAGATGCCATGACGCTGGCGACCATCGATCCCGACGGGCTGCCGAATGCGCGGATGGTGCTGTTGAAGGGTTTTGATGAGCGCGGCTTCGTCTTTTACACCAACCTCGACAGCGTGAAGGGCCATGAATTGGCGGCCGCGCCCAAGGCGGCGCTGACGTTTTACTGGAAGTCGCTGCAGCGCCAGGTCCGGGTGCGGGGCAGCGTCGAACCGGTCTCGGCGGCGGAAGCCGACGCCTACTTTGCCACGCGCTCGCGCATGGCGCAGATCGGCGCCTGGGCCAGCAAGCAATCCTCGGCGCTCGAAAGCCGCATGACGTTCGAGCAGGCAGTCGCGCGCTACACGGCGAAATTCGCGGTCGGCCCGGTGCCGCGGCCGCCGCATTGGTCAGGCTATCGCGTCAAGCCGCAGGCGATCGAGTTCTGGCAAGAGCGGCCGTTCCGACTGCACGACCGGATTGCCTTCACCCGCTCCAGCTTGACCGCGCCGTGGCGCAAGACGCGGCTTTATCCATGACCGGGAGCAAACAAACATCTGACATCCGCAGGACGGGAAGAGATAGATGCCGATGAGCAACCAACCGCGCCGGACGCTGCTTCTCACCGGGGCGAGCCGTGGCATTGGCCACGCGACCGTCAAGCGCTTTTCTGCCGCCGGCTGGCGCGTCATCACCTGCTCGCGGCACCCTTTCCCGGAGAATTGTCCGTGGGAGGCCGGCCCGGAGGATCATATCCTGGTCGATTTGGCGGACCCCGAGAGCACCGACGAAGCGATCGCGGAGATCAAGCGGCGGCTCAACGGCGAGCTGCACGCGCTGGTCAACAATGCTGCGATCTCGCCCAAGGCGCCAGGCGGCAAGCGGCTCGGCTCGATCGACACCTCGCGCGAAGATTGGCACCACGTTTTCCAGGTGAACTTCTTTGCTCCGATCATGCTGGCGCGCGGGCTGCTCGACGAGCTTCAGGCCGCCAAGGGCTCCGTCGTCAACGTCACCTCGATCGCCGGCTCGCGCGTGCATCCGTTCGCCGGCGCCGCCTACGCGACGTCAAAGGCGGCGCTCGCCGCACTCACGCGCGAGATGGCGGGTGATTTCGGCGCGCTCGGCGTGCGCGTCAACGCCATCGCGCCGGGCGAGATCGACACGGCGATGCTTTCGCCCGGCACGGAAAAGATCGTCGAGTTGATCCCGATGCACCGCCTCGGCACGCCCGACGAGGTAGCGAAGATCATCTACGTGCTGTGCACGGAGACCTCCTCCTACGTCAACGGCGCCGAGATCCACATCAACGGCGGCCAGCACGTGTGAGGGGCAAGTGCCTCACTCGGCCACCGGACCGGCCGTGGCCAAAAAGGGCTGTGCTGCAGGCTCTGTCAGCCGCTCGCTGATCCGCAGCGCGGCGACGGCGTCACCATCATCCTCATCGAGCACATCATGAGCGCGGTGATGAGCTTCTCGCAGCGACTTGTGGTGCTGGTCTCCGGGCGCAAGATCGCCGACGGCGAGCCGAATGAGGTGGTGCGGAATCCGGAAGTGGAAAGGGCTTACCTTGGCCAGTAGCCTCGCCATCGCCGGCATTCACGCCGCCTACGGGGCGGTGCGCGTGATCGAGGACGTCTCGCTCAATGTCGGCGCCGGCGAGACCGTCGTGCTGCTCGGCACCAACGGCAATGGCAAGTCGACGCTCATGAAGTGCATCATGGGTATCGTGCGGCCGAGCGCCGGATCGATTATCGCCGAGATCGACGGCGTCCATCACGATCTCATCGGCCGCGCCACCGAAGAGATCGCCGATCTCGGCATCGCGCTGGTGCCGGAGGGACGCCGGCTGTTTCCGAAGCTCACGGTCGAGGAAAACTTGCTGCTCGGCGCGTTCCGCCGTACCGCGCGCCGCGAACTCGCGCGCAATCTCGCCGTCTGCTTCGAGACCTTTCCCCGTCTCGCCGAGCGCCGTGGGCAACTTGCCGGCAGCCTCAGCGGCGGCGAACAGCAGATGCTCGCGCTCGGCCGCGCGCTGATGCTGGCGCCGAAAATCCTGCTGGTCGACGAACCTTCGGTCGGGCTAGCGCCGATCCTGGTCGCCCGCACCATCGATGCCATCGCCGAGATGAAAGCGCGCTACAATCTTACCGTGCTGATGGCGGAGCAGAATTTCACCCAGGCGATCCGCATTGCCAACCGCGGCTACGTGATCGTGCACGGCAAGATCGCCTTCGAGGGCCGCTCGACGGACGAGCTCAACAATAACGAGCTGATCAAGAAGTTTTATTTGGGGTTGTGAGGCTGTTTTCATTCTGCCCGTTTTGGCCGTCATCTAAACCATACTTCTCGAATTCTTCGAAGCTGCGTGGCTGTAGGATGTCGGCAACGGTCGTAAGGATATCCCCGATATGATGGGAGAAATCCTTCATCAGCTTGTAATGCTGATAGTCTTTACCCCCCAGGATTTCGTAGCCATGCTCGTTGACCAGCGCCTCAAGTTTTTCGCTCTCTTCTTTCCAGTAGACGGCAAATTGCGCCCGCTCCAGTGGGCTCCATATCTTGGCGTCAGACAGCGTGTAGACTCGAATGCGGCTGAGAAATTCATGGTCGTCCTGTCGGCAGTTCCGCCACACCTCGAAAAGCTCATACATGCAATAAGGGGACTTCAGATATTTGTCGCTGAGTACGATGAAAACGCGGTCTCCACGTCCGATGCGCTGCATGAACTTCGAAACGCGATCGCCGAGGCCGAGAGTTCTCTTATCCCGTATGATGCGGATGCCACGCTTTTCTGCGGCCTCGCATAGATGGTCGACGACGCTTTCCCGCGAGCGGCCTTCGGGCGTGAGGTCTCCCCACGCATAGGAAACGAAGTATTCCGGTTTCGGGCCAGGCTCCTGGACAAAACTTAGCTTGGCCGCGGCCTCCATTTTATCGGGGGCTTCCCTGGCTTCCATCCGCCCTGTCACACCGGCGGGCCCCGCTTTCTTGTCTGACGGAGTGAAGCCAATTCTGCGCTCTTCTTCCTCGACAAGCTCGACCAGCCGCTTCAGCAGAACAGCCGCCTGTCCACGTTGCGTTTGGACGGTGATCTGGCCTTTCCAGAGCCCAGTCGTTTTCTGTTCGATCAGGCCGCGGCTTCCGGTCGTGTCCTCGTAGACATACACGCCGTCGCGCCAGTAGTCGGCATTGATGCCGGCGTCGCTGCCGATCCGCGAGATGATGCCGCGGATGAGCGCCGGCGTGAGCAAGGCGTAATCGAACTCGGCCTTCTCGATCGGACGATCCGTGTCCCATTTTTGCGCGATCTCGCTTTCGGGTTTGGCCGGCAGAACGTCGGGCGTGATGTATTCGGCTTCGACTCGTCCATGGTATGCCGCGGCGCGATATTGGAAGCAGATGCCACAGGACCGCATCATGCTGAGGAACAGTTCCTGCTCCGGAACGCCGTAGCCGGCCTCGTCCCAAATCCACTCTGCGAGGTCGCTACGCTTGAAGCGGCCGTTCTGCCGCTGCAGCTTGGGATAGCACTTCTCGCGGTGAAAGACTGCGTAGATCGCCTCCAGGGCCCAGCCTTAATCGATGATGATGCGGTCTTCGAACAGGCCTTTGCGGTAAAACACTGTGCCGGCGTTGTGCAGGTACGCCAGCAGTTGCGCGGGGTCCGAGACTCCGTTGGCCTCTCGGCAGAGTTCGAGAAAACGATCGTAGCCGATCGTGCGGTGCTCGCGCTCGAGCGGCGGCTTGGCCGCGTCAGCATCGCGCATTTGCTCGATCTGGCGTTTGACGTGCGCGCGTCCTTTTCCGATGACGGCGACGCCTTCCTTGTCTCTCAGCCGTTCGACCGCTTGGCATAGAGCGTCGTCGAGGGACGGGCGGCCGCGGTCGTTCAATGCGCTGTAGTGCAGGATTTTGGGCGCCGGCTTGAAGGCACCAAGAGTCTCGTCGGAAACCGGCGGGCGCACCTCTTCGTCTTCGGCCTGATCGCAGCGTGTCTGCACGATGACGGTCGGACCGTCCGCGCCGCCGAAATGGCGGATGTATTCAAGCCAGTAGCCGAGCGGCTGATTGCGGAAGAGGAAACCGCCATGCCGATGTTCCGCAATCTTCTCGGCCTCCGGTATCCAGACCGCGGCGAAGATGGCGCGGCTGCGCATGAACAAGGCGTGGGTGCCGTGATAAATGTCTTGTCCGCCGAAATCCCAGATTTGAAGGCGTGCTGCATCACCGCCCCCGGGGCGAGGCAGCGGGGCGGAGGTGACGATGATGCCGTGCGTCGATTCCACCTTGTCGTCATAGTCTTCGCCGCGCAGCCGGCGGCAGATTTGTGTCTTTCCCACCCGCCCGTTGCCGAGAACCATGAGCTTGACGTCCGGCATGCTTTCCGGCCCGGCATCGAGATCACGGAGATGGGCGCGTAAGGAGTCAAGGCAATTCTCACGCGCGTCTTGAGAAAGAACCTCCGCCGGTATGTTCGGGATGTGAGTTTCGTACAGAACCGCTTTCGTCAAGGATGATTTCATCCAGAACCTTTCCGGGATGGAACTCAACCGACATCCCGAGCAGTAGAGCGTTTGCAGGTTCGGCAAGTCCTTCAGCGGGGCGAGATCGCTCACCTGCGTGTCCGAGCAGTTGAGCGTTTGCCGGTTCGGCAAGTCCTTCAGCGGGGCGAGATCGCTCACCTGCGTGCGCCAACAGTCGAGCGTTTGCAGGT
>JBEKNW010000089.1:0-18186 GCA_049522435.1 Xanthobacteraceae bacterium | reverse complement strand
GAGATTTTGGGCCCGAGGATATTTCTGCACCACCAGTGGTAACGTCACTGATGACATCATACTTCAGTATATTCAAAGCCACTCTGATAAACCTACCGACGCCAGTCGGTAGTTGTTTAGTGCGGGCGACAAGATAGGGACAATTACCCCTTCGGTAAACGAGGAGAGCTGCAGGCCCAAGCTGTACCCGCTTGGGGAAGGGCCCAGCTGCTTCGACCAGTTGCCTTTTCACCACAACCTGTAGCTGATGCGATGAGCGTGACGGCTCCTGCTAAGGCACGGAGCTGCCGTGAACGGGAGGCGACAATGGGGGAAGTATTATCAATAGAGCAAGTGCTGGCCGCCGAGGCAGATGAAATCCACGGAGGGAACTTGCGGGCGCAGCTAGAATCCCGGCTCCGGGATCAGGTGGCGCAAAAAAAACTCCGGGATCAGAAGCCGCCAGAAAAGCTCCAGGATCAGAAGCCGCGAGAAGAGCGAGCTTGGCTGAATGCCGATGACCGAGACGGCACGCGGCTTCCTGACGGTGAAAAAGAGCGCCGAGAAAAGCTCTATCGCGAGCTCAATAAATTGAACCGTGCAGCACTCTGCTTCTCGGGCGGCGGTATTCGCAGCGCCACCTTTTGCCTCGGCGTGCTACAGGCTTTGGCTGGTTACGATGTAACCCGCCACGAGCCACATTCGCGTGACGCCACGCCGACGGGTTCCGGTTCGCAAGTTTCCACCTCTGCGCCGTCAAGCGGCGAATCTGCCGAGGCCGCACCGCCAAAGGCCAAGACAAAGCCTGAGATAAAACCGGAGATAAAGCCCGAGAATTCGTTGCTCGGCTGCTTCGATTATCTCTCGACGGTTTCCGGTGGCGGTTACATCGGGTCTTGGCTGTCGTCGTGGCGCACGCGCGAGGATTTCCCCGCCGTCATCCGCAGCCTGACCAGCCGGCCGGACGGAGTGGACGTCGAGCCGCCGGAAATCTCCTGGCTGCGCGCCTACAGCAATTACCTGACGCCACGCATCGGCATTGCGTCAGCCGACTCCTGGGCCGCAGTCGCGATCTGTGTGCGCAATCTCATTCTCAATTGGCTCATCATCATTCCGGTCGTTTGCCTCGTGTTGCTCACTCTGAAGACAATTGCGGCGGGCGGCGTGCGCGTCGCATATTACGGAATTGATTCTCTACCGATGTTTGTTATTCTTATGCTTGGCGTCGCTTGTTTGATCTTCGCGCAATCCTTCACCAACCGCTACCGCCCCTCGCGGCGAACAGAACAGGATAGCGTGAACGAGGCCAGCTTCCTTTGGTTGAATTTTCTTTGGGCGTTCATCTCGGCAATTCTGCTCACCATATTCTTTGCGTCGTATTATTTCTCGTCTTTCGTCAACCGCCTCGGCTTCGACCCTAAAATGGAGCTTCTCCTTCTGATGGCCGGCGCTGGCTTCCTGATCTACGTGATCGGGTGGATTGCAGGACGCCGGCTAGGCCGTGCGTGGCCCGATTTCATGTACTGGGCGGTCTCCGGCCTCGTCTACGGCGCACTGGTGGGTGTCGGCGCTTATTTGTACCACTGGTTTGCACCCTATAGAAATTGGCCGTTCCAAGAACAGAACGAGTGGTATTTGCTGATACCGATCATCTTCGGCGTGCCTTGGGTGCTGATGTCGCAACTGACGGCGGACAACATTTTCGTCGGATTGGCAAGTTACGAACCCATCTCCGATTCCGATCGGGAATGGCTGGGTCGCGCCGCCGGCTGGCTGGCGGCGGGCGCCATCGCCTGGGCACTGACGGCATTTCTTGTCTTCGCCGGCGGCTACTTCATTCAAACTGCGACAGGCTGGACTGAAACGATCGTCGTCCCCTTAGGGGGCGTCACCGGCATCCTCTCCGGCATCGTCACTGCATTCCTTGGCAGCGGCTCCAAGACAGCGGCAAACGCAATAAGCGACAAGCAGGGCGGCAAAATCGGCAAGATATATAACGTTGTGTTGGCGGTGACCGGCCCGCTCTTCGCCGCTACGCTCATCATAGCGCTTTCGATCGCTCTGGACAAAGTGCTGCTTGGCTCTTCGTTGATCGACAAGTTGAAGTCAGCCGTGGATGCAAATTCAATAGACGGCATCTTCGTGTGGCTCCTAATTGGCTTTGCGATTGCGCTGGTGATCGGCGGGATTGCTTCCTTCAGGGTCAATATCAACCGGTTTCCCTGCACGCACTTTATCGCAATCGCTTGATCCGGGCCTATCTGGGCGCTTCACGCCAAGAGCGCCATCCGGACCGATTTACCGGCTTCGACGCCGATGACAACATTCGGATGCATGAATTGTGGCCACCAAAGTCGGGCGGCGGCTTTGGTTCTAAAAGTCTGTTTCACGTCGTCAATATCGCGCTCAATGTCGTAGCAACCAAACGCAAGGCCTGGCAGCAGCGGAAAGCCGAGCCTTTCACGGTCAGCCCACTACATTGTGGCAGCTCCTATCTGGGATTCCGCGAAAGCGACGAGTACGGCGATAGTCTTCACACTCATCAATCCGGCACAGGGATCACGCTCGGCACCGCGATGGCGATCTCCGGGGCGGCCGTCAGCCCGAATATGGGCTATCACTCCTCGCCGTCGGTTGAGCTGTTGCTGACGTTTTTCAATGTACGGCTCGGCTGGTGGCTCGGCAATCCGGGCCCAGCGGGCGATACACATGGGGCATACCGACGCGAAGGCCCGAGGTTCGCGGCCCTGCCTCTGTTATTCGAAGCGTTCGGCCAGACTACGGATGATAGGCCCTATGTGTATTTGTCCGATGGCGGGCACTTCGAAAACCTAGGGCTTTACGAGATGGTGCGGCGGCGCTGCCGGTTCATCGTCGTCGTCGACGCCGGCTGCGATCCCAAGTTCGGGTTTGAGGATCTCGGCAATGCGGTGCGAAAAATTTATATCGATCTCGGCGTCGCTATCGACTTCGAAGGCCTAGACAGGTTGCGAAACCGCCCCTCAGCGGAGGTGATCCAGCGCGAATCCGCGAAGGGACCAATTCCATACTGTGCGATCGGCACCATCGACTACAAAAACGCCGACGGGTCCGAGTGTGAAAACGGCTTCATTATTTACATCAAGCCGGCCTATCACGATGCCAACGAGGGCGCCGGGATTAGAAGCTACGCCATAGCGAACCCGACGTTTCCGCATGAGTCGACGGCCGACCAATGGTTCACGGAATCACAGTTTGAGAGCTATCGTTCCCTCGGAATGGAAATCGCCAATGACGTTCTCGACGATCAGGCCGTGCGCTGGTGTCTGCACCGGTTTCTCGGTACGCTTGGCAATCCAATACCCACGTGATCGTTACCAAATAGCCATTTCATTATGGCTCGCTGACGCGCAGCGCCTCACACCAGCTTCAGCCCCTTGAGGCTGGCGTGGCCTTCCTTGCCGACGATGATGTGGTCGTGCACCGAAATGCCGAGCGGGTTCGCCACCGCGATGATCTGTTGCGTCATCTGGATGTCGGCGCGCGACGGCGTCGGATCGCCGGACGGATGGTTGTGCACGAGGATGATGGCAGTCGCCGACAGCTCCAGCGCGCGCTTGACCACCTCGCGCGGATAGACCGGGGTATGGTCGACGGTGCCGACCTGCTGCAATTCGTCGGCGATGAGCTGGTTGCGCTTGTCGAGGAACAGCACGCGGAATTGCTCGCGGTCGGCGAAAGCCTGCGCGGCGCGGCAATAGTCGAGCACGGACGACCACGACGACAGCACGGGCCGTTTTTTCACCGCCCCGCGCACGAGGCGGCTCGCCGCCGCCTGCACGATCTTGATCTCGGCAATCGCGGCGTCGCCGAGCCCCTTCACTTCGGCGAGCCGCGCCACGGGCGCGGATATCACCTCCGCGAACGAACCGAACGTCCCGATCAGCGCTTTGGCGAGCGGTTTGACGTCGCGCCGCGGCAAGGCGCGGAACAGCACCAGCTCCAGGAGCTCGTAATCCGACAGCGCCTCGGCGCCGGCCTCGCGAAACCGGTCGCGCAGGCGTTCACGATGGCCGTAATAATGCGGTGGGGCCTCGGCGAGGCTTGGTTCGCTCGCGCGCTTCTTTTCCAACATGGGAATTTGAACGCAACTCCCTCGCCCCGCGGCGGCCTTGCCGCCGCGGCCGGCGGCCTCCAAGGATGACCGGATTGCGGTATTTTGCAATCGGATTGCGCAGGCCCGCTCCGGCACGCCCGCCAGGGCGGCTGGCCGATAGGCGGGGCAGAGCTTGGAGAACGCCAATGTATAAGCCCGGCAGCTACGCCTACCTCCCTCTCGATCGCGTCGTGTTCGGCCGTCCGGCAGCCGAGGCCGCTTTGGAAGAGGCGGCGCGCATTGGCGCCGCGCGCGTATTCATCGTCGCGTCGAAGAGCCTGGCGAGGAAGACGCCGGTGGTGCGCACCATCGCCGAGGCGTTCGGCTCCCGCTACGTCGGCCTTTTCGACGGCTGCGTGCAGCACAGCCCGCGCTCGAGCGTGATCGAAGCGGCGCGTGCGGTCCGCGCGGCCGCGCCGGATCTTATCCTCACGGTTGGCGGCGGCACGGCGATTGATACCGTCAAGGTTTTGCAAATCTGCCTCGCTCACAATGTCGATTCCAGCGAAGCGCTCGACGGTCTGCATGCCTCGATCGGGCCCGATGGCAAACGGCACGTGCCGGATATCCGGCCCTCGCCAGTGCGCCAGATTATCGTGCCGACCACGCTGTCCGGGGCCGAGTTCTCAAACCTCGCCGGGGTGACCGACGAGCGCGCCCGGGCGAAGCACTCGTTCATCGGCCCGGATGTCGGCGCGCGCGCCGTGATTCTCGACCCGGAGGTGACGGTGTACACTCCCGAGTGGCTGTGGCTCTCGACCGGAGTGCGCGGGGTCGATCATGCCGTGGAAACGCTCTGCTCGATCGACGCGCATCCCTATTGCGATGGCCTCGCCTTGCACGCGCTGCGCCTTTTTGCCGAAGCGCTGCCGCAGCCGAACGATCTGGCCGCTCGCCTCACCTGCCAACAGGCGTCTTGGCTTGCCGCTTCATCGATCGCGCGGGTCAACTATGGAGCGAGCCATGGCATCGGCCATGCGTTGGGAGCTTTCGCAGATGTGCCGCACGGGCACACCTCTTGCGTCATGCTGCCGCACGTGATGCGTTACAACGAGCGCGTAACCGGCGCCAAGCAGCGGCAGATCGCCGAAGCCATGGGCCGGCCCGGCATTCCGGCGGCCGATGCGGTCGCCGAGCTGATCGCCGGCCTCGGACAGCCCACGACGCTGCGCGCCGTCGGCGTCAAGCGCGAGCAATTGGCAAAAATCGCCGAAGCGGCGATGCAAAATCTGTGGGTGCGCACCAACCCGCAGCCGATCCGTTCGTCCGAAGACGTGATGCAGCTGCTCGAGGCCGCCTGGTGAACTCCGGTTCACGCCCTGTAGGGCGGCCGGGTGAGCCCCTTCGGAGAGAGGGTAAAAACCTCGACGCCGGTCTCGGTGACGCCGACGGAGTGCTCGAATTGCGCGGAGAGCGAGCGGTCGCGGGTCACCGCCGTCCAGCCATCGGACAGCACCTTCACATGCGGGCGGCCGAGATTGATCATCGGCTCGACCGTGAAGAACATGCCGGGCTTGAGCACAATGCCCTCGCCGGGCCGGCCCACATGCACGATGTTCGGCTCGTCGTGGAACAGCCGTCCGAGGCCATGGCCGCAGAAATCGCGCACCACGCTCATATGCTGGGCCTCGACATAAGTTTGGATCGCATGGCCGATATCGCCGGTGGTGGCGCCGGGCTTGATCGCGGCAATGCCGCGCATCATGGCCTCGTAGGTGACCTCGATCAGCCGCTCCGCACGGCGGGGGATTTCTCCGATGGCGTACATGCGGCTCGAATCGCCGTGCCAGCCATCGAGGATCAGCGTCACATCGACATTGACGATGTCCCCCTCGCGCAACGGCTTCGCCCCGGGAATCCCGTGGCAGACGACGTGATTGAGCGACGTGCAGGTCGCCTTCCGGTAACCGCGGTACATCAGCGTCGCCGGCGTGGCGCCGTATTGCAGGCCGAACTCGTAGACCAGCCGATCGATGCGTTCGGTGGTGACGCCGGGCTTGATCTCGCCGGCCAGCATGTCGAGGCACTCAGCCGCGAGCCGACCCGCCTTGCGCATGCCGTCGAAGGCGGCGGGCCCGTAAATCTTGATCTGGCCGGTTTTGCGCAGCGGCGCGCAGGCCGCGTCGACATAGGTCATGGTCGCTTGGAGCTTTGGCCGCGATGAAAAAGCGGCCGCAAGCCGCCGATCGACCAGCAATGTAAGCATGCGCGCGCCTAACGCAAGCAATCTGCGGCTCCGCGCCGGCGAACCTCAGCCTTGGACAATGGGAACCGGCGTCGCGATCTCGATGCCGTCGAGATCGACATCGCAGCGCCAGGCCAGCACCTCAACGCCTGCCGCGCGCGCCCGCTCGAAGGCCGCGGCATAGGCCGGGTCGAGGTCGCGGGCGATGGCGAAGCGATCCGCCGATGGAATCTGAATGATGAAGAGGAGTACGGCACGCGCGCCGCCCGCCGGCATGGAAGCGAGCTCCCGGAGATGCTTGGCGCCGCGGTCGGTCACGCAGTCCGGGAATTCGGCGAGCCGCGGCTTGCGCATGAGATGGACGTTCTTGACCTCCAAATAGCAGCGCGCCCGCGCCGGATCTTCGAGCAGAAAATCGACCCGGGAGTTTTCTCCGTATTTCACCTCTCGCCGCACCGACGGGTAATTGCGCAGTTGCGGAATGAGCCCGGCCTCGAGCGCGTCGCCGACGAGCTGATTAGGTAGCCCCGTATTCACCCCGATGAGTTCCGGGCCGCTGCCGAGGTCCGCCTCGACCAGCTCCCAGGTCCAGGGAAACTTCCGCAATTGATTGCCAGAGTCGGACAGCCACACCCGCGAGAATGACCGGTCGAGGCCGGTCATGGCGCCCGGATTGGCGACGTGGACGGTCATCACCTCGCCGGATTCGAGCACCACGTCGGCGAGGAAGCGCTTATAGCGGCGGGCGAGCGTCGCCGGGATCAGGGTCGAGATGAAACGCATGGCCGCACTTAGCATGTTTAGCGGAGCATGATCTTTTCGCAAATCCGGTTTCTACCCCGGATCAAGTCCGGGGCAGGCTTTTTCCGGATCATGTGCTCCAGGCGCCCGGCGGCGGTGAAAGGGCCTTGCGCCCCGCGTCAAGAGGCGATCCTGCCGCCCAGTTCGTCCTCGATATGGACGCGAATGATCTCATCGAAGGAAGCCTCGGCCTTGAAGCCGAGCGCGAGCGCGCGGCGCGCCGCGAATCGGCTCGGCCAGCCCGCGACGATGCGCGCGACAAGTGGGTCCGGCTCGCGGCGAATGCGGGAGGCGACCTTGTCGCCGGCAATCCGGCGCAACGCGGCGATCTGTTGGGCCACGGTGCAGCACACGCCGGGCATGGTGAGGTTCACGCGCGGCCCGAGCGTTTCGCTTTCGAGCCCGGCGGCGTGGATGAGAAAGCCTATCGCCGCGCGCGGGCTGGCATGCCAGTGCAGGACGCCCTCGTCGACCGGCAGCACCGCTTCCTCACCGTTGAGCGGCTCGCGGATGATCGAAGAGAAAAACCCGGAAGCCGCCTTGTTCGGCCGGCCGGGCCGCACCACGATGCTCGGCAGCCTGATGCCCACGCCGTCGAGGAAGCCGCGGCGGGTATAATCGGCGAGCATCAGCTCGACCATCGCCTTCTGCGTGCCGTAGGAGGTGAGCGGCGCGGTGCAAAAATCGTCGGGAATCGCCTCTGGAAATGGGGCGCCGAACACCGCGATCGACGAGGCGAAGACAAACCGCGGACGATAGAAGCCGCCGGTGGTGCGAATAGCCTCAAGGAGCGCGCGCGAACCATCGAAATTGACGCGCATCCCCTTGTCGAAATCAAGCTCCGCCTCCCCGGAAACGATGGCGGCAAGGTGGAAGATCATTTCGGGCCGGCCGGCGATCGCCGCAGCTGCGGCTGTCGGGTCGGCGATATCGGCGGCGACGGCCTCGACGCGAGCCGCGAAATTTTCCGGGCGTTGCGGGGCGCTCACGTCGAGGAGAGTGAGCCGATCGATCAGCCGGCCGTGGAGTTCTTGCTCACTGACCAGGCGCGCCGTCAGCTTACGCCCGATCATCCCCACAGCGCCGGTGATAAGGATGTGCATGGGCTCCGTCACTGTCATTGCGCGTGCGGAGAGACGATGACGCCCCTTTCCCGCAACGCTTAGATAGGTCAATTCAGCCCCGGCGCGAACCCTGTTCGCATCAACGCAGTGGGAAGAATCCACCGCTCCTATTGCAGCGCAACACAATCGCGCGGATGTTTGCCTTTGCCGAGCATTTGGGCTGAAGTGCCGCCATGCTGAAAACCGTCGCCGCCTTCGATCGCATCGGCGAGGAGAACGCCTTCGCCGTGCTGGCGCGAGCGACGCAGCTTGCGGCGCAGGGCCGCGACATCATCAATCTCGGCATCGGCCAGCCCGACTTCCGTACGCCGGATTTCATCGTCGAGGCGGCGGTCAAGGCACTGCGCGAAGGTCATCACGGCTACACGCCCGCGGTCGGCATCCTGCCGCTGCGCGAAGCCGTCGCCGCCGACCTCCACAAGCGCTTCAAGGTCGGCGTCTCGCCCGATGCGGTGATGATCTTTCCCGGCGGCAAACCGACCATGTTCATGTCGATCCTGATGTTCGGCGAGCCGGGCGCGGACATCCTTTATCCCGACCCCGGCTTTCCCATCTATCGCTCGATGATCGAGTTCACCGGCGCGCGGCCGATCCCGGTGCCGATCCGCGAGGAGAACAGTTTCGCCTTCTCTGCCGAGGAAACGCTCAGCCTGATCACGCCGCAGACGCGGCTCCTCATTCTCAACTCGCCGGCCAATCCGACCGGCGGCGTGACGCCGAAAGCGGAAGTCGACAAGCTTGTCGCCGGGCTGGAGCGCTATCCAGATGTCGCGTTGATGTCGGACGAAATCTACGACCACATGCTCTATGACGGCGAGGCGCATGTGTGCCTGCTGCAATATCCTTCGATCCGGAACCGGCTCATCCTGCTCAACGGCTGGTCGAAGACCTACGCCATGACCGGCTGGCGGCTCGGCTATGCGGTGTGGCCGGGTAAGCTCTACGACTACGCGCGCAAGCTCGCGGTCAATCTGCATTCCTGCGTCAATGCCGCCACGCAATATGCCGGGCTTGCCGCGCTGACCGGCCCGCAAGGCGAGGTGGCGAAAATGGTCGCCGAGTTCGACAAGCGGCGAAAGGTCGTGGTGGAAGGCCTCAACCGACTGCCGGGTATGTCCTGCGCAACGCCCAAAGGCGCGTTCTACGCGTTCCCCAACATCAAGCGCACCGGCTGGAAGGCGAAGGCGCTCGCATCGGCGCTCCTCGAAGACGCCGGTGTCGCGCTGATCGGCGGACCGGATTTCGGCGTGCTCGGCGAAGGATATGTGCGCGTGTCCTATGCCAATTCGACCGAAAATATCTTGCAGGCGCTCGATCGTATCGGTGAGTTCCTGGCAAGCCGCAACGCGGCTTGAGATTTTTCTCCGCTCATTCCCGCGAAAGCGGGAATCCAGTACCGCGCGCCGGATAAAAGCTGGGTCCCCGCTTCCGTTGGGGACGAGCGGAAATTGCTCATCCCCTCTGCGTCAGCCAGAAGCCGACGACGACGATCACCAGGCCGGCAAGCTGCGATAGGCTCGGCACTTCGCCGAGCGCAAGATAGCCGACCAACAGCGTGAAGGGGGGAACGAGCGAAGTAAACAGCACCGCGCGCGAGGCGCCGAGCAGCACGAACGCGCGGGTGATCAGATAAGTGGCCCCGGCGCCGGCGAGCACACCCTGCACCACGGCCTGCAGCAGATTTTCAAAAAAGCCCGCGGCCAGCATATTGTCGAAGTTGAACATCAGGATCGGTAAGCCAACGAGCGACAAGACGCTGGTGGTCGTCGCCGCGCGCATTGCCGCGATCCGCCACATCCGCACCAGCATGCCGAAGATGGCGAAGAAGCTTCCGGCCGCCACGAACAGGAGGTCGCCGCCGACCCCGTGGGCGCCCATTGTCCGCAGCGATTCGGCGCCGATCACGACGAGACCGAGAACGATCGCCAGCGCGCCTACGACGCGGCGCGCGGGCAACGCCTCCTTCAATACCAGCCGCGCCAGCACCAATCCGCCGAGCGCCGCGCACGATGGCTGGATGACGGCGCCGTGACCGAGCGGGACAAACAGATAACCGACATAGCTCAACAGCGCGAGCGGCAGCCCGCCAAACAGCGCCAGCGCAATTCCGCGGCGCCAGCCGACGCCGCCGAGATCGCCGAAGCCGTCGGCGACGACGAAGGGAAGCAGCACCAGTCCCGGCCAAACGTAACGGTGCAGCGCGATGACGAGCGGCGACAGACCGACGTTCACACCCTGCCGGGCGGCGACGAAGCCCAGCGCCCAGCACAAGGCCGCGCCGGTGCCGCACAACACACCCAGCGCCGTTGCGGTTCCCACTGGCAGAGGCGGCGCGCGATCCATTCAGGCGCGGGAGCAGCGAGGATCAGCAGAGCGCGATCCAATTCCGGCGGCGCATCGATTGATGTCTCGCAAAGGGAGCAAGTTCATCGTTTCGGATCCGGCGACAGATGCGGAGCGCCAGTGAACGGGCGGATGATAGTCTCTCGCGCCACCGTTGCACAGAGAAGTTCGAAAGAGGAAGTAATGTCCGCACCACGACCGCCACAGGATAAGCGCTGGTTAGCCGAGCGCGTCGGCGTCGGTCTCGTCGAGAAGCTCGAGGCCGCCCGCAGCCACCACGCGGCCGGCGTCGAGCCGCACGACATTCGTGGCGATCCGGCGCAGTTCTCCTGCCATATGGCTGACATAGACCATCGGCACGCCGGCGTCGTCGCGCAAACGGACGAAATAAGGAAGAATTTCGCGTTTGTGGCCGGCGTCGAGCGAAGCGAGCGGCTCATCGAGGAGCAGAAGACGCGGGCGCATCAACAGTGCCCGGCCCACCGCGACACGCTGACGCTCGCCTCCCGACAACAGGCGCGGCCGGCGATCGAGCAGTTGGCCGATATCGAGGAGCGCGGCGATGCGCTCGAATTCATCGGGGTCGCGCGGACGGCCGCTCATCCGGCGGCCGTAGTCGAGATTCTGGCGCACGCTGAGATGCGGAAACAGCCGGCCGTCCTGGAATACATAGCCGATGCGGCGCCGGTGCGGCGGCACTTTGATGCCGGCGGCGGCGTCAAACAGCACCTTGTCGTCGAGCGCAATGGACCCGCGATCCGGTGTGAGCAGACCCGCGATCATGTTGACGACCGAGGTCTTGCCCGCGCCCGACGGCCCGAACAGGGCGGTAACGCCGCCCGCCGCTTCGAAGCGCGCGGCAAGCTTGAAGGCGCCGAGCTGCTTCTCCACGTCGACGGCGAGCACGATCATTCCCCCTGGAAGCGCATTCCGGCGCGGCGGGCGAACCATTCCGAGGCAATGAGCGCGGCGAGCGCCAGCACGATCGCGACCAGCACGAGCCGCCCCGCCGCCGCGTCGCCGCCGGGAATTTGCATCAAGGTGTAGATCGCGGCGGAAATGGTCTGCGTCTCGCCCGGGATATTGGAAACGAAGGTGATGGTGGCGCCGAACTCACCGAGCGCGCGCGCGAAGCACATCACCGCGCCGGCGATCACGCCCGGCAAGGCAAGCGGCAAGGTGATGGTGAGGAACACCAGGAAACGGCCGGCGCCAAGCGTTGCGGCGGCGTCCTCGATCCGGCGGTCGATCGCCTCG
This sequence comes from Xanthobacteraceae bacterium, assembly GCA_049522435.1. Lineage (GTDB taxonomy): Bacteria > Pseudomonadota > Alphaproteobacteria > Rhizobiales > Xanthobacteraceae > BOG-931. The sequence goes on along the minus strand of JBEKNW010000089.1, from coordinate 6,362 downwards.
AGCGCAAGCCTGATCGGGCGCACCATGAGCGGGAAGCCCATGACGCCGCAGGAGAGCGCCGCGCCGGTCCAGCGGAACGAGAAGACAATGCCGAAATTTTGGTCCAAAAAGGCGCCGATCGGCCCCTTCCGTCCGAACGAAATGAGCAAGAGATAACCGGTGACGACCGGCGGCAGGACAAGCGGCAGGTAGACGAGCCCATCGAGCAGCGTCTTACCCCAGAAATTCGTGCGCGCCAGCAGCCACCCGATGGCGATGCCGAACGGCAACGCGAACGCCGTGGCGACGGTCGCGACGCGCAGCGACAAGAGGACCGCGGTCCATTCATCCGGCGAAAGGTCGAACACGGCGCTACCTACTCGTCATTCACGATGTCGGCTTTATCAGGAATGCGAAGCCGTAGGATTCGAAGATCGACTTCGCCGTTTGCGAGCGCAGGAACGCGAGGTACGGCGCGGCATCGGGCTTGGCATTCGCCGTCAACGCCGCCGGATAGATGATCGGCGGATGCGAATCCTCGGGAAAGACGCCGACGATCTTCACGTTCGGCTCGACCTTGGCGTCGGTCGCGTAGACGATGCCGAGCGGCGCCTCGCCGCGCGCGACGAGGATGAGAGCGGCGCGCACGTTCTCGGCCATCGCGAGTTTCGGCTCGACGGAAGCCCAGATGCCGAGCTTTTCCAGCGCGGCCTTGGCATAGAGGCCGGCCGGGACGGCGCGCACGTCGCCGGTCGCAATGCGCCCGTCGCCGGCAAGCGCGGCAAGATCGAAGCCCGGCCCGATCGTCACATTGCCGATCTTGGAATCCTTGGCCGCGATCAGCACCAGGCGGTTGCCGAGGAGATTGATGCGCGTGTCGTTCTTAATGAGATTGCGCTCTCCGCCGTAGTCCATCCAGTTGAGATCGGCGGAGAGGAACACATCGGCGGGAGCGCCCTGCTCGATCTGTTTCATCAGCGCGGAGCTTGCCGCATAGCTGGCGACGACCTTGATTCCGGTCGTTTTCGTGAATGCGGCGTCGACGTCGTCGAGCGCGTTCTTCATCGAGGCGGCGGCGAAGACGATGATCGTTTGCTGCTGCGCCGCCGCGCCATACGGCATGGCTGCGATGGCAAGGGCCGCGGCCAAGGCCGCAAAAATACGCCTTCGTTCGAGCACGGCGGTTCTCCGACAGGTTCGGCCGTTCGCGCCGCGCCGCGTGAGCGCCGCGCGAACATGCATAAGATGACACGACCGCCTCGGGGAACCGTCGTTCCAGGCTCGTACGGCACGCGCCCAGCGCGCCGTCCGTCGCGCCTGGACAATAGCAGCCGGCACGACCGCCGGTAAAGCCGTCGCCCGGCAGCCACTTGTCGCCCAGCGACCGCGCGGCGTGCTATCATTTCAGCGGATTCGAGGGGCGAACGTCGCTGATGCCGCTGCGACTTTTGTGGAGTGATATATGGCCGAGGCAGAGGCGATCGAAGGCGAGTACGACTACATCATCGTCGGCGCAGGTTCGGCCGGCTGCCTCCTGGCCAATCGGCTCTCGGCCGACACCGACCGGCGCGTGCTGGTGCTCGAAGCGGGCGGCCGCGACAATTGGATCTGGTTTCATATTCCCGTCGGTTATCTGTTCGCGATCGGCAATCCGCGCGCGGACTGGTGTTTTAAGACCGAGCCCGAAGAAGGGCTCAATGGCCGCACCCTCAACTATCCGCGCGGCAAGGTGATCGGCGGCTCGTCCACGATCAACGCCATGATCTACATGCGCGGCCAGGCCGCCGATTACGATCATTGGCGCCAGCTCGGGCTCGCCGGCTGGGGCTGGGACGACGTGCTGCCCTATTTCAAGCGGCACGAAGATCACTTCTTGGGCGAGAGCGCCGCGCATGGGGTCGGCGGAGAATTACGCATCGAGGCGCCGCGCGTGCATTGGGATTTGCTCGACGCATTCCGCACGGCAGCAGAACAAGCCAACATAAAGTCCGTCGTGGACTTCAACACCGGCGACAACGAAGGTTGCTGCGCCTTTCACGTGAACCAGAAGCGCGGCCGGCGCTGGTCGGCGGCGCGCGCCTTCCTCAAGCCGGCGCTGCATCGCGCCAATCTGCGGATCGAGACCGGCTGCTTGGTAGAAGGCGTCGTGTTCGACGGCCGGCGCGCCGTCGGCGTGCGCTGGCGGCAAGGCGGTCAAAATCGGATGGCCCGCAGTCGCGGAGAAGTTATCCTCGCTGCCGGCTCGCTCGGATCGACGCAGATCATGCTGTTGTCCGGCGTCGGGCCGGCGCAGCATTTGCAGGAGCATGGCATCCCCGTGGTGCTTGACCGGCCGGGGGTCGGCGCCAACCTGCAGGATCACCTGCAGCTGCGCCTGATCTACAAGGTCGACGGCATCACCACCCTCAACGAGCGTTATCACTCCCCTCTCGGTATCGCCCGCATGCTCGCCGAATATGCGCTGTTCCGGCGCGGTCCGCTGACCATGGCGCCGTCCCAGCTCGGCCTGTTCACCCGCTCCGATCCCGACCAGGAGCGCGCCAACCTCGAGTTTCACATTCAGCCGCTGTCGCTCGACCGCTTCGGCGAGCCTTTGCACAAGTTCCCCGCGTTCACGGCGAGCGTCGCCAATCTGCGGCCCACGAGCCGCGGATACGTGCGGCTGCGTTCCCGCGACCCAGCCGACAAGCCGGTCATCAAGCTGAATTACCTGTCGACGGACCAAGACCGCCGCATCGCGATCAGTGCCATCCGCCTGACGCGCCGCATCGTCGCGCAGCCGGCGCTCGCGCCATTCCATCCCGACGAATATCTGCCGGGTGCGGATGTACCCGATAACGACGAGCAGGCCTTGGTGAAAGCCGCAGGCGATATCGGCACCACCATCTTTCATCCCGTCGGCACCGCGAAGATGGGTCTCGACAGCGACCCGCTGACGGTGGTCGACGAGCGGTTGCGCGTCATCGGGATCGATCGGCTGCGCGTCATCGATGCATCCGTCATGCCCACGGTCACCTCCGGCAACACCAACGCCCCGACCATGATGATCGCGGAAAAGGGCGCCGCCTTGATCCGCGCCGACGCCAAAGGGCTGCCGGCATGAACGCGGCTTTGCGCGCGAAAGCCATGCTCGCCGATCCTGCCGCCGAGTGGGCGCGGATTGAAAAGGAACCCGGCGATGCGGCTTATTTGTTGACCGGCTACGTTGCGCCGCTCGCGCTCATCCCGGCGGTATTCGGCTTCATTGGCGCTTGTGTGGTCGGCGCGGTGGTGCCGGGGGTTGGTTCAGTGCGGGCGCCGATCTTCGACGGATTGTTCGGCGCGGTCCTTGGCTACGTGATGACGTGCGCCACGGTACTCCTGCTCGGACTCCTGATCGACGCCTTGGCGCCGACGTTCGGCGGGCGGAGGGATTTTGACAGCGCGTTCAAGCTCGCGGTCTATTCGTATACCCCGGTCTGGCTTTCCGGGATTTTTTTGCTGGCGCCGGGGCTGCGGTTCCTCGGACTCGCCGGCTTCTACGGCGCGTATATTCTGTGGATGGGCCTGCCGCTGCTGATGAAATCGCCGGCGCCGAGGGTGCCGACTTATACGGCGGTGATTGTCGCCTGCGCCTGCGCGCTCACCCTCATCACCGCCGCCGCGCAACACGCGCTGTTCGGTCCAGCCGCGTTTTAGCGTGACTCCACGATGCGCTTGCTCACGGCGCCATCAGCACCTGGCGGCATGCGGCCGGCAGGTTCGCGAGCGTCAGCGACGGCTTCGGCTTCGCCGGTTCCACGGGGGGTGCCGGATGCAACACGCCTTCCGAGAACCAGTAATCAAGGTCATGCCCGCAGCCGTCGCCCGGCGGCGGCTCGGGTTGCGGCTTGCACTGCGGGCTGTCGGGCGGACAGAAGATGCGGACGTGGAAATGATAGTCGTGGCCCCACCACGGTCGCACCTTGGCGAGCCAATCGCGATCCGGCCTCGCCTCGCGGCACAGCGCCTTCTTGATCGCCGCATTCACGAAGATGCGCTCGACATCGGGGTCCTGCGCCGCGGTGCGGATCAGCTCGGTGCGCTCGTGCGTCCACACCTTGGGATCGACGTCGAGGCGATCTTCCCGGACCATGCTGGTCGCGGACATGAACTCGCGCTCTTCGGGGGAAAGCGTGCGGTCGGGCATCGGCGTGAGCCAGATATCGGCATCGAGCCCGACCTGGTGGCTGGCGTGGCCGGTGAGCATGGGCCCGCCGCGCGGCTGCGACATGTCGCCGACCAGGAGGCCGTTCCAGCCGGCTTTTTTGGCCTTTTCGGCCAGGCGCTCGAGGAAGGCGACGAGCTTCGGATGTCCCCAATTGCGGTTGCGCGACAGCCGCATGACCTGCCAGGTCGAGCCGTTGATCGGCAGCGCGACGGCGCCGGCGAGGCATCCCGAGGCGTAGAAGCCGATCGACCGCGCGGCGAGTGGAACCGGCTTGGTCTTGCGCGCGAAGAGTTCCTTCGCCGGAACCGAGGGCGAATCGGGATGGGCGAGCGGCGGCAGCGGCTTGTCCTCGAGCGTGCCGGCATCCTGCGCCAGCGCCGGACCGGCAGCGGCGAGGAGGAGGATCAAGAACAAGCGAACTGGAACGAGCATCATCTCTTCTCCGCTGCGGCACTCGGCGCGCGAACTTTCTGCCGTCGTCGAGACGAAGCGCTCGGCCGGCATGTTGGAATGGCCGATGCGAAACAGATCAAACGACGGCATGGTTGACATTGACCTAACGAGGCCGGCGATTTCGTGGCCACGCACGCGTGGTAAGTCGTCGCGGGATTAACGCTCGGCACGCCGCCCGCTTTACAGCCCCGGCCTACACCCCGATAATGCTCATGGTGCCCGAGGAAGAAGGCCGGGGCTCGCCATGCGCCGTCTCATTTTCGCGGCTTTGCTGGCCGCGCTGTCATTGGCGTTCTTGCCGGCGGCCACGCGCGCCGCGGCCGGCGTCCTGGTGCGCGTCGATCGCGCCAGCCAGACCATGGAAGTCAGCGCCGACGGCGCCTACCTCTACACCTGGCCGGTTTCGACCGCCCGGCCGGGCTATAGAACGCCGACGGGCGTCTTCCATCCGCAGTGGATGGCCGCGCGCTGGTTCTCGCGCATCTATTACAACTCACCGATGCCGTATTCGATCTTCTTCCGCGGCGGCTTCGCCATTCACGGCAGCTACGAGATTTCCCGGCTCGGCGGCCCGGCTTCGCATGGCTGCGTCCGCCTGCATCCCGCCAACGCGGCGGTGCTGTTCGACCTGGTGCAGCGGGAAGGGATGCGCAATACCACGATCGTGGTGCAGTAGCGCCCACCGTGTTTTACTTCCATTCGCTCCAATCGTAGACGGCGTCGATCCAGTCATCGATCGCGTCATTTTCCGGATGTTGGGCAAGTAACCTGCCCTGCCGGCGAATGTCGGCAAGCACGCGCGGATCGCGCAGGTCCGGCACCCAATGCTGCACCGGCCGCAGGCCTTGCGCGCGCAGCCGGGCTCGGTGGGCGCTCATGCGCTCCTGTGCCGTCTTTGGTCGCGGCTTCCTTGGCTTTGCCGGCATCGCCAACGCCTCTGTTTCCACAGCCTCAGCTCGGCGAGAGCGGAAGCGTCGATTCCTTCCCATTTACCTCGTCGACAAGGACCAGCTTGCCGCCGTCGGCGGCGCGAAGCTGCTCGTTCGCATTCAACAGCTCGATACCGTACACGGAACCGTCCGGCGCGATATCGACATTAAGCTCGTCGCTCACGCGGATCGTTTCCACCTCGCTGCCCTGCGGACGCAGCCGGATGTAAGCGATGTTATTATCCCTGTCGTAGGTCAGCTTCATGGCTTGGCGCCTTCAAAAATACTTGGTGATCGCGGTGATGACCAACCAATGGTCAGGTTTCTGGACAGCGTAGGTCTCGACCTGCTTCGTAGCATGACGTCGGCCCCGCCAGATACGGTCAAACGGGAAGCTCGTAGGATGGGTGGAGCGAAGCGATACCCATCTTAAGGGCGGCGAGGGTGAGGGATGAGTTTCGCAAGGGCTCAACCCATCCTACCGCGCTTCGAGGCGAAACAATATAAGCGCGTTCTCGCGACGCATGCGCGCCCGAGTTATGCCCGCATGATCCCGAAAAGTGGCTACCGGTTTTCGGACAAGATCATGCGCAAGAAAGACCATTCACAAAATCGTCCCGCGGAGCAGGATCGCGTCACGCCTAAACCGGCGGTGGGACCGGCCTTCGGCTCGATCATGCTCGGCGAACAAGTAGCCCGGATTGAGCGTCAGCGAAATCCGGGGACGATGGTCCGGCTCGGATGCCGCTCCCGGGTTTCACTTCGTTCAACCCGGGCTACAAACTACAAACAAAAGGAAGCGGAACGCCGGC
>JBEKNW010000088.1:0-18208 GCA_049522435.1 Xanthobacteraceae bacterium | reverse complement strand
TGTCTTATTTCACCCGCAACGCAGGCCCGGCGCATCGCGCAGCGGCTGCGCCAATGCGCACAACAGAAAGCTTTACTCTTTGACCTCCTTTCACGATTTCGGACTTAACGACGCCATCACGCGAGCACTCGCCGAAGAAAAATACCTCACGCCAACCCCGATCCAAGCGCAGACCATTCCGATCGTCATGTCGGGCCGCGACGCGATCGGAGTTGCCCAGACCGGAACCGGCAAGACCGCCGCATTCGCGCTGCCGATCCTGCATCGTCTCGCCGCCAACCCGCGCCCGCCGGTGCGCAAGAGCTGCGCCGTCCTGGTGCTCAGCCCGACCCGCGAACTCTCCGGCCAAATCCTCGACAGCTTCCGCGCATACGGCCGTCATTTGCGAATCAAGGCCGCGCTGGTGATCGGGGGTGTACCGATGGGGGCGCAGGTTCGTGCGCTGCTCAACGGCGTCGATGTCCTTGTCGCCACGCCCGGCCGGCTTCTCGATCTCGTCAAGAGCAATGCGCTCCGCCTGGACGACGTCGAATGTCTCGTCCTCGACGAGGCCGACCGTATGCTCGATATGGGCTTCATCCACGACATCCGGAAAATCGTCGCAAAACTTCCGGCGAAGCGGCAAACGTTGATGTTTTCCGCGACCATGCCTCGCGCCATCGTCGAACTCGCCGCGCAGATGCTGCGCGATCCGATCAAGGTGGCGGTGGCGCCGGCGGGCGCCACGGCGGAGCGTATCGAGCAGCGTATTATCCGGGTCGATCGCGCCGCGAAACCTGCCGTCCTCGTCGAGATGTTGCAGCGCGAGGCGATCGACCGCGCTCTGATCTTCACCCGCACCAAGCACGGCGCCGACAAAGTCGTGCGCGACCTCGTTCGCGCCGGCATTGCGGCCGAAGCGATCCACGGCAACAAATCGCAAAATCAGCGGGAACGCGTGCTCGCGGCCTTTCGCAAAGGCGAGGTGCGGACGCTTGTCGCCACGGACATTGCCGCCCGCGGCATCGATGTCGACGGCATCAGCCACGTGGTAAACTTCGATGTGCCGAACGTGCCGGAGACCTATATCCATCGTATCGGCCGCGCCGCGCGGGCGGGCGCCGAAGGCGTCGCGATCTCGCTGTGTGACGGCGAGGAGGTGGCATTCGTGCGCGATATCGAAAAGCTCATTCGCATATCCATTCCCGTGAGCGACAGACGCCCGCATCCACGGCGATCCGAGCCGCCGACCGCAACGAGCGCGCCGGTCCGGTCCCGGGCCGGTGTTTCAGGCAAGCAACGGCAAGGGCGCCGCGGCGACGAAGCGCGCAGACACCGGCGTGACGATCAGCCGAGGGAGACCGCGGGCGGCATCGCCTCGGTTGGCTTCCTGCATCGCCCGGCGCCGTCGGGGCGCGACGTCGCTCCCCGCGCGCCGCGTTGGAGCGGCCATTCAAAAGGATCATAACGTGTCGAAGGAAGAACTCCTGCAATTCGAGGGACTCGTCACCGAAATATTACCCGACGCGCGCTACCGCATTCAGCTCGACAACGGACATGCTCTCATCGCCTATACCGCCGGCAGAATGAAAAAGAACCGGATCAAGACCCTTGCCGGCGACCGGGTGACGGTCGAGGTATCGCCCTATGACCTGGAAAAGGGGCGGATGATCTTTCGCCACAAGGACGAACGAGCCGCGTCGGCCAGCCGCCCGCCGCAGCGCAATCAATTTCGCCGGCGGTGAATTCCGATGCTCGAGCGCAATTCCGATGGCGATGGCGATGCGACGGCAAGTGGAGCAGTGTGATGCGAATTTTCATCTTCAAGTCCGAGGCAAGTCCCGACCTGCGGGCGTTCGGCGGCGATCTGGTCGGCGCTCGGCTGCCGAATCAGTTCCGTCCCTGGCGGGCGATCGGCGCGGTCGCGCCGGACCGTGACCCGCCGCACAATCTGTCCCGATCCGTGATCGAATCGGCGATCAACGATTGTGGGTATCAGCTTTGGCGCCTGAGCAAAAAGACTGCAGATAAAGTCTGAAAGCGGTTATAATCGGCGAACACGTTCCTTGCGCAGGAGCAACATCGGCGATGACAGAGTTCATCCACAAATTCAAGGTCGGCCAGACCGTCGATCTCATTCCCTCGACTTTTCGATCCGCGGCGAAGGGGAATTACGAGATCGTCAGTTTGCGGCCGGCCGAGGGCGGAAATCCGCAGTACCGGATCAAGAGCAAGAGCGAATCCCACGAGCGTGTCGTTGCCGAGAGCGACCTCATACTTTCGGAATTCGACTTTGATTGAGAACGAACCCAAGATCGAGAATTTGCCAGGATCGGCGCCATGCACCGGACCTGGACAGCACCGGATAGGAACCTGACAATGTTCAAGATTCTCGAGCTTAAAAGCGCAGTTTCAGCCGCGGCGGCACAGGTCGGGCAGCGTCGATACTCGACGCGCGAGGAGGCGCTGGCTGCGGTTAAGAAGCATCTGAAGACCTTCAATGTGTCCGGGCATAACCCGGAGGGAAATTATTGGTGGGCGCGGGATGCCGAAGGCCTGCGAAAATGCTGGATTTCCAACGCCGAATGAAAAGGCGGTGAGCGGACCATGCTTAATTTCCCCAACCAAAGCCGATTTTTTGATCCGACGCGGCGTGCGGTGCGGTTTTGGGGATACGACAGCGCCATGGAGTGGTCGTTCTTCGTCAGCGAAGATGCGCTCAAGCGTATGCAGCCGGATATAGGGCGGGATGAGGCGGGCTTACTCAAGGCCTTTGATTCCAATCGGCCCTTGATCTACGCGGCGGCAATGAAGGCGTTTACGCGAAGTCGCAAAGGGTCCTACGAACTCGTGGTGGCGGATTTCTAGGCGTCGTAAGCGAGCGCTCTCTCTCCGCCGCCCGCCGCCCGCCGCCCGCCGCCCGCCGCCCCGAGCGGAGAGTGGACCGTCACGAGGATTTTTTGCCGCCGCCCTGGACCGTGTTTCCGGTAAGCCGCGCCGAGCTAAACGGCGAGGGCGCCGGAGCGTCTTTCTTTTTGTTCTTGTCGGCTTTCGGCTTCTTCTTCTCGCGATTGCTTCGCAATTGACCCTTTGCCATCTTGTCCTCCCTTTAGTCGGGGGTGAACGCGTATCGGTTTGAACGACCGCTAGCTTTCGCCTGAAAGCCGTTTGAAGTCGGTGAGTACCGCAGCAATGAGCTGCCGTCTGCGCGGGTCTTGCGCCGCCAGCGTCGCGGCAAAGAGATTGAGAAGGTAGCGCGCTTTATCGGAAGCCTCATGCCAATTCGCCGCCGGCGCCGCGACGAGGTGCGATTCCAATTCATCCTGCCGGAGTCGTAATTCCCTTTCGTTGGCTTCCACGTTCGCCAAGAGCCGACGAAGATCCGTCGCCTTCTGGGCTGCCATCCCGCGACGCTGATCGAGGTCGATGGTCTTGTCCGTCATGATCGTGCGCCGCGCCGCGCCAGGGGATATTCGGCGCTTTCGTACAAGCGACGGATGTCGGCGCTACCGTACCTTTGCTCGTCGACTTCGAGGCAAGCGCCGACGAGAAGTTCCGGCGCAACGTCTTCCATGGCGAAACGAATGGCCTGCGCCGCTTGCGCGAACCGTTTATACCCGAGCGGCTGACGCCTGGGTATCCGCCTTCGCGTCGGAAACAACTCAGCCGCGGCCTTGTAGTCGAATTCGCTCATGGGTTCGGCCTCCACGCTGTCCCGCAAAAACGTCGCACGTAAACGCCTGGTAAATATAAGTTCAAAACGCAAAAATACTAGGTCAGCCGCGAGATATATCGCGAAATCGGGAGATTCGGCGACTATCGGATTGTGGACGTGCAGGGCCGCAGTGTGTAGAGTGAAAATCAGCGACATGAAGGATGCGGCTTTGGTGGCTGAAACGGGCGTTTGCTTTCGCCGGTTGTCCGCCTGACGCGCGGCGCAAAATCTGGGCTTTCCTGTTGAAAGATCCTGCTGTGGCCGCGCTCCCACAGACAGCGGCGCTGTTCAGCCGCCGGAAATGAAAAAGTGTTCTTCATTAACGGCGCAGGAAGCGTCGCGATTTTTCCGAATCTTGCGACTGCCGGAGCGGCATCGTTCAAGAGCAGGACTTTAGCTACGGAGAGAATTTTGAACGACGCACCGAAGCTCGACGCCGGCGCTGCTATGACCGACATGCGCGCTCTGACACAGGATCTCGCTCGCTATCGCCAACCGAATCATGGGCGTAGCATCTTCGAGATTGTGATTACGGCGATACCGTTCATTCTCCTTTGGCTGTCGATGTGGCTCGCGCTCGGCATCGGATACGGGCTTTATCTCTTGCTGGCCGTTCCTGCCGCAGGTTTTCTTGTTCGTCTGTTCATGATCCAGCATGATTGCGGTCATGGCGCGTTTTTTCGGCACCGGGGCGCCAATGATTGGGTCGGACGCGTCATCGGCGTGCTGACATTGACGCCGTATGGTTTCTGGCGACGCAGCCATGCCGTCCACCATGCGAGCTCGGGCAATCTGGACCGGCGGGGCATCGGCGCCGTCGATACTCTGACGGTCAACGAATATCTGTCGCGGTCGCGCTGGGGAAGGCTTCGCTATCGCCTCTACCGGCACCCGCTGGTGATGTTCGGCTTCGGCCCCGCTTATCTCTTCTTCCTGCGGCATCGTTTGCCGATCGGATTGATGCGCGCAGGCTGGCAGCCTTGGCTGAGTACGATGGCAACGAACCTCGGCATTGCGTTCTTTGCGGCGATCACGATGCAGGCCGTAGGTATTGGCGCATTCCTGCTGGTGCAGGTGCCGGTCATGTTGATCGCCGCTTCGCTTGGGGTCTGGCTGTTCTATGTCCAGCACCAGTTTGAGGACACGTTTTGGGCCCACGACGGGACCTGGAACGTGCACGAGGCCGCCCTTTACGGCAGTTCGCATTACGACCTTCCGATCATCCTGCGCTGGTTCACGGCGAACATCGGCGTTCACCACGTCCACCATCTCTGCAGCCGGGTACCGTTTTATCGGTTGCCGCTGATCCTTCGCCGCCACCCCGAGCTCGCGAATATCGGCCGGCTCACGCTGGCTCAGAGTTTTTCATGCGTGCGCCTGGTGCTCTGGGATGAAACGGCGCGTCAACTCATTTCCTTTCGCAAACTCCGAACGCTGCTTGGCGGCGGCCCGGCAGCTAGCGCGCGCGCATCCGCACTCTCTCAATAAGCCGATCGGATTGGTTTGACAGGCGCGTGCATGGCGCTTGTTGCGGCTGGCGTGGTTGGCGTCTTGCCAAAACCGCCGGTATGCTCTATCGCTCGGCAATCGACATTTGGCCGGACAATCGGGCCGTTTCGCCTTCGCTGAATGCCAGGCGCACGTTCAGACCCTCCAAACATCGACAAATCGAGCCTCGAGCCGCGCAGTCGCGTCTTGGCTCATGTGCACCGCATCAGCGAAAGGATCTCTCCATGACTACGGGCACCATGACTACGGGCGTCGTGAAGTTCTACAACGACCAGAAAGGCTTCGGCTTCATCAAGCCGGATGACGGCGGCAAGGACGTCTTCGTTCACGCTACCGCGCTCGAGCGCGCTGGGATGCGTGGACTGGTCGAAGGCCAGAAAGTCGCATTCGATACGCAGGAAGACCGCCGCACCGGCAAGATCGCGGTCGGCAACATCCAGACGGCATGAATTTGCTGACGGCTCCTTGCGGAGCGAGGACTGAAAACCGCCCCAAACGGGCGGTTTTCTTTTTCGTGCGGCGCCATCCGGGCCACGACCTTTACGCCTGCTTGGCCAACAGCCCGTTGAGCACCAGTTCGAGGTGGGCGTTGAAATAGGACTTCAAGTCGAGCGGGTGGCGGTCATCGAACATCATCATCCAGAGGTCGACCAGTGCGATCGGCGCGATGATGACCAGCGGACAATCGGTGACCGCCGAGCGGCGAATCTCGCCGCGATCCATGCCGCGTTGAATCGCCTGCTTGAGCATTTCCAGGCATGGGCGGTGGATGTCCTCGTGATAGCGGTCGGCGAGCGCCGGAAAACGCGACGCCTCGGAAATCAGCATGCGCACCACCTCGCGCCGACGCCGGTCTTCCACGATGTGCTGGTAGATGAAGCTGAACTGCGCGCGCAAGAGATCGGCGGTCGAGCCCTCGTGGCGTTCGAACATGTCGTGCACGGTGTCGAGCGTCGCCTTCATGAGCTCGCGCACCATCGAAATGAACAAGTGCTCCTTGTTCTCGAAGTAGACGTAGATCGTGCCCTTGGTCACGCCGGCGCGCTCGGCGATCTGATCGAGCGTGGTCATCGCGTAGCCGTTGCGCGAGAACTCGAGGAACGCGGCTTCGAGGATTTCCTGCGGGCGCTCGGCCTTGCGGCGGCGCCGGGTTTCCGTGCGCGCTTCCATCACCTCGGTCATGGGGTGAGCTAGGCTCCGCAAGCAGGAAAAGTCAAGTTATTGACTAACCGGATAGTAAATAACTAGTCTGCCTTTGTTAAGGGTGGACAAGTGCGGATCTGGTTGGGGCAGTTCAGGTGGCGCCGTAGCCGGCCGGTGGGCGCGCGTCATGTAAAGCATTTGGTTGGTTTCGGCTGGTTTTGGCCGAGGGCCGCCGCCGTTGCGCTGTCATTCTTGACGTTCGCGGCCTGCGCGGTCGGTCCCGACTTTGCGCCGCCGCCGGCACCGCCGGTCGGCGGCTATACGCCCGACACGCCTCCGGCGACAACGACTGCGGCCGACGTCGCCGGTGGCGCGGCGCAAAAGTTCGTCATGGGCCGCGACATTCCGGCCGAGTGGTGGAAGGTGTTTCATTCGCGGGAGATCGACGCCCTGATCGCCGAAGCGCTACGCGCCAATCCGAACCTCCAGGCGGCGCAAGCGGCCTTGTGGCAGGCAAAAGAGAACCTTTACGCCGCGGCCGGCAAACTCCTGCCAAGTGTCGACGCCAATGCTTCCGCCACGCGTCAGCAATTTTCGCCGGCGGAATTCGGCTTGCCCGGCGGCCCGGAGATTTTCAATCTCTACCAGGCCACCGTGAACGTCTCTTACACGCCCGATGTCTTCGGCGGGCAGCGACGTCAGATCGAGGCGAACGCGGCGCTTGCCGAGTATCAACGCTTCGAACTCGAGGCGACATATCTGACACTCACCGCGAACGTGGTGACGGCGGCGGTCCAGGAAGCCTCGTTGCGCGGGCAGATCGAGGCGACCCAAGACATCATCAAGGCGGAAAGCGACCAACTCGGCGTGGTGCGCAATCAATTCGAAGTCGGCGGCGCCAACCGCGCCGACGTGCTGACGCAGGAATCGGAAGTGGCGACGACGCAAGCAACGTTGCCGCCGCTGCAGAAGCAACTGGAGCAGCAACGCCATGTGCTGCTGGCGTTGATCGGCCGTTTTCCGAGCCAGGACCGTGGCGATCACCTGCAGCTCGCGGCGCTGCGGCTACCCACGAATCTGCCGGTGAGTCTGCCCACGCAACTCGTCGAGCAGCGCCCCGACGTGCGCGCCGCCGAGGCGCAATTGCATCAGGCCAGCGCCCAGATCGGCGTCGCCGTCGCCAACAGACTGCCGCAATTCAGTCTCACCGCGGATTACGGCACCGCCGCCTTGACGACTGCGTCGATGTTCACGCCGGGCACCGCGATCTGGAGCATCGCGGCAGCCGGCACGCAACCCATCTTCCACGGCTTTACACTCCTGCACCAGGAACGCGCGGCCAGAGCCGCCTATGACATGGCCGAAGCGCAATATCGCAACACCGTCCTTGTGGCCTTCCAGAACGTCGCCGACGTGCTGCGGGCGCTGCAATTGGACGCCGCCACGCTCAAGGCGCAGCAGCGCGCGGTGCGCGCGGCATCGGATACATTCGATCTGTCGCGCGGCCAGTACCGCCTCGGCGCGATCACCTATGTGATCCTGCTCAATGCGGAACGCAGCTACCAGCAGGCTCGGCTCGCTTTGGTGCAGGCGCAGGCCGCCCGCTATGCCGACACCGCCGCCCTGTTCCAGGCGCTGGGCGGCGGCTGGTGGAATCGCGTCGATGTCGTGCCCGATCCGCTGAGCCCCGAGCCGCAAATCGTCCAAGCCGCGAGCGATACCCTCGCCGTCCGCAAGAACGGAGCGCAATAATGACCAGACGCATGGTGATCATGCTCATAGCGGTCGCCATCGTGTTCGGTGGAATCTTCGGATTCCAGGCGTTCAAGGCCGTCATGATCAGGAAATTCATCACCGCCGCGAGTAACCCGCCGCAGACCATCTCGGCTGCCAAGGCCGCAACCAGCGAATGGCAGCCGAGGATCGAGGCGATCGGGTCACTTCGCGCCGTGAAGGGCGCCGATTTGTCGCTGGAAGTCTCCGGCGTCGTCGAATCGATCTCGTTCAATTCCGGCGACGATATCGAGGAAGGCGCGCCGCTCATTAAGCTGCGTACGGCGGATGATGTCGCCAGGCTACGATCGCTGCAGGCGATGGCGGAATTGAGCGACCTCACCTATGAGCGCGACCAGAAGCAGTTCAAGATGCAGGCGGTCAGCCAGGCGACCTTGGACACCGACGCCGCAAATCTGAAGAACGCCCAAGCCCAGGTGGCGCAGCAGCAAGCCATCCTCGACAAGAAATTTCTGCGCGCGCCCTTTGCCGGCCATCTCGGCATTCGCGCCGTGGATCTCGGACAATATCTCGGACCTGGCACTGTCATCGTGACGCTGCAGGCGCTCGATCCGATCTTTGTCGATTTTTTCGTGCCGCAACAATCCGTCGATCAGATGCGGATCGAGCAATCGGTTGCGGTGAAGGTCGACGCCTTCAAGGATCGGACTTTTGTCGGCGAGATATCGGCGATCAATCCGAAGGTCGATACCGGCAGCCGCAACGTGCAGGTCCGCGCGACGCTGAAAAATCCGGACCACAAGCTGCTGCCGGGAATGTACGCAACTGTCGATATCACGACCGGATCGCCGAAGAACTACGTGACGCTGCCGCAGACGGCGATTACCTATAATCCCTACGGAGATACGGTCTACGTCGTCGACAGCAAAGGCGTCGACGCCGACAGCAAGCCGCAACTGATCGCGCGCCAGACCTTCGTCACCATCGGACCGACGCGCGGCGATCAGGTCGCCGTGCTCAAGGGCGTCGAGGACGGCGACATGATCGTCACTGCCGGCCAGATCAAGCTGCACAACGGGTCGGTAGTTCTGATCGACAACACGGTCACGCCGACGGCCGACGCGGCGCCGGTTCCGGTCGATCGATAGCGGGCCGCCGCCATGAACTTCACGGATATCTTCATTCGCCGGCCGGTGCTCGCCTCGGTCATCAGCCTGTTGATCCTGGTGCTCGGCGTGCGCGCCTACTACGCGCTGCCGGTGCTGCAATATCCGCGCACCGAGAACGCGGTCGTAACCGTCACCACGACCTATTACGGCGCCGATCCCGACGTGGTGGCCGGCTTCATTACGACGCCGCTCGAAATCGCCATCGCTCAGGCCTACGGCATCGACTACATGTCGTCGACGAGCCAGAGCAGCACCTCAACGATCACCACCTATCTGCGGCTCAATTACGATGCCGACAAGGCGCTGACCGAAATCAACACCAAGATCAATTCGGTCCTCAATCAGCTGCCGACCGGAACGCAGCAGCCGGTGCTGACCGTCAAGATCGGCCAGACCATCGACGCGATGTATCTCGGCTTCAACAGCGATACGCTGGCGCCGAACCAGATCACCGATTATCTCACCCGCGTCGTGCAGCCCAGGCTGCAGACGATACCGGGCGTGCAGACCGCCGAGCTGCTCGGCCAGAAAGTATTCGCGCTGCGCGCCTGGCTCGATCCGCAAAAGCTCGCCGCCTTCGGGCTGACTGCGACGGACGTCAGTGCGGCGCTCGCCGCCAATGACTTCATCTCCGGCATCGGCACCACCAAAGGCCAGATGGTGCAGGTCAACCTCACCGCCTCGACCGGCCTGCATTCCGCCGCCGAGTTCCGCAACCTCGTCATCAAGCAGACCAACGGCGCGGTGGTGCGCTTGCAAGACGTCGCCAACGTCACGCTGGGCTCCGAGGACTATGAATCCGAGGTCGGCTTCGACGGCAAGCAAGCGGTCTATATCGGCGTTCAGGTGGCACCCGCCGCCAATTTGCTGGAGGTGGTGCGCGGCGTGCACAAAATCTGGCCCGACATCCAGGCGCAGCTGCCGCGCGGGCTCAACGGCGAGATCGTCTACGATTCCACCGAATTCGTGAACGCCGCCATCTATGAGGTCGTGCTCAGCCTGGTCGAGGCATTGGTCATCGTCACGCTCGTCGTGTTCATGTTCCTGGGCTCGGTGCGTTCGTCCCTGATACCGACCGTCGCCATTCCGCTGTCGCTGGTCGGTACGCTGATCATCCTGCTGGCGCTCGGCTATTCGATCAATCTACTCACCTTGCTGGCGTTGGTGCTCGCCATCGGCCTTGTCGTCGACGACGCCATCATCGTGGTCGAAAACGTCAGCCGTCATCTTGAGGAAGGTATCGCGCCGGTGGCGGCCGCCATCGCGGCGGCGCGCGAACTCGGCTGGCCGATCATCGCGATGACAGTCGTGTTAGGCGCGGTTTACGTGCCGATCGGCTTCCAAGGCGGCCTGACGGGCGCGTTATTTGCGGAATTCGCCTTCGCGCTGGTCGGCGCCGTGACCGTTTCCGGCATCGTCGCGCTGACGTTGTCGCCGATGCTGTGCTCGCGCCTCCTCAAAGCGCACGATCCGCAGCACCGCGGCTGGGAAGAGAAGCTCACCTACTACATCGACCGCGGCTTCAATTGGCTGCAAGGCGCCTACGAGCGGCGTTTGCACCGGAGCTTGAACTATCTGCCGGTCACCGTCGTATTCGCGCTAATCGTGCTGTCGAGCATCTACTTTTTGTTCATCACCGCCCACACCGAACTTGCACCGCAGGAGGATGAGGGCGTCATCATCACCCAATCGGTCGCCGCGCCGAATGCCACGCTCAAGCAACGTCAGCTCTATTCGCACGCGGTGTATGGGACGTTCATAAAATACCCGGAGACCGAGCACGTCTTCCAGATCGACGTGCCGGGCCAGTCGATCTCGGGCATGGTGCTCAAGCCCTGGGACTTTCGCGCGAAGACCAGCAATAGCCTGCAGCCGGTGGTGCAGCAGCAGCTGAACAAGGTGGCGGGCGTGCGCGTCGTCGCCTTTCAGCCGCCGCCGCTGCCGGGAAGCATCGGGTTGCCCGTTCAGTTCGTGATCGGCACCACCGAGCCCTTCGAGCGCCTGTACAATATCGCGCAGGACTTTCTGCATCGGGCGCAGCAAAGCGGAATGTTCATCTTTCTGGATTGCGATCTGAAGATCGACAATCCGCAATCCAATATATCCATCGATCGCGACAAGACCGCGCAGCTCGGGTTGAAGATGAGCGACGTGGGCGGCGCGCTCGCCGCGATGCTCGGCGGCGGCTACGTCAACTACTTCAGCATGAGCGGGCGCTCGTACAAGGTCATCCCGCAGGTGCAACAGCGCTTCCGATTGAATCCGCGGCAATTGCTCGACTATCACATCCGTACCGCCGATGGGACGCTGGTTCCGCTGTCCACGATCGCGACCGTCTCGACCGAGACCGTCCCGGAATCGCTCAATCATTTCCAGCAGCTCAACAGCGCGACGATCCAGGGCGTCGCCATGCCCGGCGTCGCGCAAGGCGATGCAATCGGGTATCTCCAAGACTTGGCGGTGCGCACGCTGCCCCGGGATTACTCGGTGGATTACGGCGGCCTGAGCCGGCAGTACGTCCAGGAGACCAGCGGTTTCGTCACGACGTTCGGTTTCGCGCTGATCATCATCTTTCTCGCGCTGGCCGCGTTGTTTGAAAGCTTCCGCGATCCCGTCATCATCCTGGTTTCGGTGCCGATGTCGATTGCCGGCGCGCTGATTTTCGTCAGCGTCGGGGTCGCCGGCGCCTCGCTCAACATCTACACCGAGGTAGGACTGGTGACGCTGATGGGCCTGATCAGCAAGCACGGCATTCTGATCGTGCAGTTCGCCAACGATCTGCAGGCCGAAGGCCGCTCGAAGCGCGCAGCCATTGAAGCGGCGGCGGCCATCAGGCTTCGCCCGATCCTGATGACGACCGCCGCCATGGTGCTCGGCGTGGTGCCGTTGATCACGGCCGCCGGCGCCGGCGCCGTGTCTCGCTTTCAAATGGGTCTTGTGATCGCCGCCGGCCTTTCCATTGGGACGCTGTTCACGCTGTTCGTGGTTCCCGCGGTGTACATGCTGCTCGGGGCGGATCGCTCAATGAGCCGGAGCAGTTAGCGCGATGGCAGACTGGAGCGCACGGCAATATCTCAAATTCGAGGATGAACGCACGCGGCCGCCGCGTGATCTGTTGGCGCAGGTGCCGCTGCAGCGTCCGCGGCTCGTGGTCGATCTGGGCTGCGGGCCGGGAAACTCGACCGCGCTTCTGGTCGAGCGCTTTCCGCAATCCGAGGTCATCGGGCTCGACTCTTCCCCCGACATGCTGCGCAAGGCGCGCGAGCGGTTGCCCAAGTGCACGTTCATCGCCGCCGATATCGCCACCTGGACGCCGGACCCGCGCGCCGATCTCCTGTTCGCCAATGCCGCATTCCAATGGGTCCCGGATCATCCGCGGGTGCTGCGTCGGCTGCTCGAAGCCCTGCCGGCGGGCGGCGTGCTCGCGGTGCAGATGCCCGACAACACGCGCGAGCCCGCGAACCTGCTGCAGCGCGAGGTGGCTGCGAGCGGACCGTGGGCGAACGACCCGCAGCTCAAGGCCGCCGCGCGCGACGACCTGCCGCCGCCCGAGGCCTATTACGATCTGCTCAAGCCCGGTTGCGCGCACCTCGATATTTGGCACACTGTCTACAATCACGTCATGGCAACGCCGCAGGCCATCGTTGAATGGTTTATGGGTTCCTCGCTGCAGCCGTTCCTGTCGCCGCTCGACCCCGCCGCGCGCGAACAATTTCTCGCCGCCTATACGGAAAAGATCGTCGGCAGCTACCAGCCGCGCTTCGATGGCAAGGTGCTGTTGAAATTCCCGCGCCTGTTCATCGTGGCGGTACGATAGACAGCGAGCCGGCCTCGCCCGAATTCCGGTCCGCCGCTGCCTGCGCGCAGGTCGATGCTTGACAGATTTTTGCCACGTCGCTAAAGTCAACCCATTGGTAAACTATTAAACGGCCGCCCCGACCATGTGCAGTGCTGGCGCAAAATCGTTGCGGGCGGTTCAGGATCAATGGGAGAGGCGAACATGCCAAATGTTGAAATCATCGGTCCGGCGCAGTCGACCTACACGCGGGTCGTCCGCATGGTTTGTGAGGAAAAGGCAATTCCGTACGAGCTCAAGCAGTCGCCCCCGCACTCACCGGACGTGGATGCAATCCATCCCTTCGGCAAGGTACCGGTGATGCGCCACGGCGACTTCGAATTATGCGAGTCGAAGGCGATCGCCACCTATTTGGATCTGAGCTTTCCCGGCCTGAAACTGATCCCAACCGACCCGCGCCACGCCGCACTCACCGAGCAATGGGTGTCGTTGGTCAATACCAAAATAGACGGGACCTTGGTCCGCACCTACCTGCTCAACTATATCTTCCCGAAAACCAGCGACGGTTCGCCTGATCGCAAGGTGATCGACGCCGTGGTGCCGGCAGTCAAGCAGGAGATCGAGCTCCTCGATCGCGCCGTCGCCAAAGGCGGCTTTCTCGCCGGCGATAGCTTCACCTTCGCCGACATCAACGTGATGCCGATCCTGGCCTATCTAAAGAATTTTCCGGAGGCCGGAAGCGCCATAGCGGCAGCGAAGTCTCTTTCGGCCTATTACGACCGCCTTGCCGCGCGGCCGAGCTTTCAGAAGACGATACCGCCACAGCGAGCGCAGGCCAAAGTGTCGTAATCGATTGCATTCCGTCGTCGCAGCGGCGACAGTCCGGGGCGATGAGAATCGCCCCGGACTTTTTTTATGCCGCCTTGTTGAGCAGCGTCATTTGCACTGGCGGCGCATTGGCGGCCGATGCGGCGTTCCAGGCCTGGCTGCAGTCGCTGTGGCCGCAGGCGCAAGAGCTCGGGGTGTCGCGCGCCACGTTCGACATGGCGACGCGCGGCCTCGAGCCCGAATTGTCGCTGCCGGATCTCGTCCTGCCGGGACGGCCGGAAAAGCCGCCGCCCAGCCAGCCGGAATTCGTCGAGACGCCCGCGGATTATCTCAAGGAATCGACGTTCGATCGCCTAGCCGCGCAGGGCCGCAAACTCAACGATCAGTACCGCGCGACGCTTGCCGCGATCGCGCGCCAGTTCGGCGTCGCGCCGACCATCGTGCTCGCGATCTTCGGACGCGAGACCGATTACGGCCGCGCTCGCGACTCGCACAACGCCATCCGCGTCTTGGCGACGCAAGCTTATCTCGGCAAGCGCAAGGATAAGTTCCGTGAGGAATTCTTGCTCGCTCTCAAAATCCTGGACCAGGGATACGTCAAGCTCGCCGACATGAAGAGTTCCTGGGCCGGTGCCATGGGGCTCACGCAATTCCTGCCGTCGGATTATCTGAAATACGCCGTCGATTTCGACGGCGACGGCCGCGCCGACATCTGGAATTCGGTGCCGGACGCGCTCGCCTCGGCGGCCAAGCAATTGCTCGACAAAGGCTGGCAGCGCGATCTGCACTGGGCCTACGAAGTGCGCGCGCCGAAAAACGTCGACTGCACGACCGGCGTCCCCGAAAACACGCAGCCGTTGGGCGAATGGCTTGCGCGAGGCTTTGTGCCCGCTTATGGCCGCTCGCTGTCGCCCGCCGAGCGCAGGGAGCCGGCTTCGCTGCTGCAGCCGGCCGGCCTTTACGGCCCGGCCTTCCTCGCCACCAAAAACTATTTCGTCATCAAGGAATACAATTTCTCCGACCTTTACGTTCTTTTCGTCGGCCATCTCAGCGATCTCATGACCGATCCGCGGCCGTTCGAAACGCCGTGGGGCAAGGTCGCCCAGCTCCCCACCCGCGATCTCGACCGCATGCAGCAAATCCTCACCGCGCGCGGTTATTACCATGACAAGATCGACGGCAAAGCGGGGATGAAGACGCGCGCCGCGCTCGGCGATTATCAGAGGCGCAATGGTCTTAAGGTCGACTGCTGGCCGACCGCCGCCCTGCTGGCGCGGATGGAGGCGAACGATCGATGATTAATTTCGCGTCTGGAAATCGTTGCAACTGGGCCGCGGCTAGTGCTTCGATGATGATGCCAATGCTCTGAATTACTTCCGCTTTTGGGGCGTAACCGAGATGGCCGGACTTGTTGCTGGCTCTGCCCGGTCGCGAATGACCCAAACCGGAAGTTTCAAATTGCCTCATCCCGTTTGCGGGTATGACCGTAGTGATCTTTCAGCCAGTCATCCCATTCGGTCTCCTCGTGAAGCCGCAAGACATCGAGCTAGCCCCAGACCTCGAGAACGGGCGCCATGGAGATTTCTTTATGGCCTTCTACAATTGCGGCGGCCTGAATGCGAGCTGGCGCCGGTAAAGCCGAGGTCTTGATAGAGCCGGTGAAACCCGGCCAGCTCTTGAACGTCGCGCAAGCTGCCCCCGGCCTCGACGACCTTCTTCGCCGTCATAGGCAGCGATGAGTTCGGCCCGCATCTGGCTCAGGGTTTCGAGATCACCCTGCTTCTCGATCTTGTTTCGCGCCTGCACCGCCCATCTCATGATCGGGTTGCCTGCGAAGCGGGATTGCCACGGCGCGTACCATTCATCGAAGCGGGGGATCACACTCTTATGGTGCTGAAGGACGAAGGTGACTGAGCGGGCAGTCGTGATGCAATTCTGCATCGCGATCCGGAAGCCTTCCGGCTCGAAGTAAACGGAAAGCGCTTCATGCCAGTGAACGTTCACCTGTTTCAAGCGCCGAAGAACCGCGCTGAGCGCTTCTTAGTGGTGCAGGTCAAAAAAATAGCGCCTTTGCGGCGCTGGAATTCACGTCGTGCAGGGCCTAAAGCCGGCACGAGGAACAGGGTAACACCCGGATGCGGCGGCGCCGGTCGCCGTAATCGCCCCGAACAATCGAGAAAATAGCTACCATTCACCTAAAATCGGCAATCATCCGAGTAATGCCGACTCATATCGTCAATGGCAATATAGGGACCAATATAGGGACGGCCACGATCGCAGATCGGGCAAAATTGGAAGGCTAGGCCATGACCAAAATTTCACGGCGCAGTTTTGGGATGAGTGTCGGCGCACTGGCTGTTTCCACCTTCGCTATCGGCAAGGTCAGCGCGACATTTCAAAGTCAGCCAGGAGGATACCCGATTGCCTCCGATGTTTTCACGACGCTGCAGAGAACGGTCGTGCCTGGTCCAACGCCTTCGGTGAAGATTGAACTTTATGAGATTGCAAAATACCAGCAATACGGATTCGGCAACTGGACGTTTGGCGGCCCCCTCAAATCCGTGACGCGGGCCGATATCATGCCGGCCCTTTATGACGGCTCAGCAGTCACAAAAAAAGAAAAGCTGTTGAAGTGTTTTACCATCACCGACGTCCATATAACCGACAAAGAATCTCCTAATCAGGCGATCTATCTTCAACGCTTGCACAAGGCGTTGCCAGTTAGCGCGGCGCTATATTCAGGGATGATGCTGTATACGATGCATGTTCTCGATGCAGCCGTCCAGACGATAAACGCACTTCACAAGAAAGGTCCGTTTGATTTCGGTATCTCTCTGGGAGATGTCTGCAACAGCACACAGTACAACGAGCTGAGATGGTACATTGATGTGCTTGACGGCAGGATCATCACGCCAAGTTCCGGTGCTCACCTCGGAGCCGATACCGTCGATTATCAGAAACCTTACAAGGCAGCAGGTCTTGATAAGACGATTCCTTGGTATCAGGCCCTTGGCAACCACGATCATTTCTGGATCGGTTCAATCCCTGTGGACCATAACCTTCGAGCCGACCTTCGGCAGTCCTACATCACCGACCAAGTCTTCGTCGCAGGAGACGTCCTCGCCGACCCTCAACAAATAAACGGCCAAACTTACTATATGGGCGTGCTCGATGGCTCGACTCCTTATGGTGACATCAAATACGCAGGGCCTGTCACAGACTTTAAGAGCCCACCAACGGTTGCAGCCGATCCGGACCGCCGTTCACTATTGAGAACGGAGTGGATGAAAGAATTTTTTACAACATCTTCAAATCCGGCCGGTCACGGTTTCAACTTGGCCGACGCCAATAATGGCTTTGCCTGTTACAGCTTTCTGCCGAAATCAGCCATACCAACCAAGGTTATCGTGCTCGACGATACCCAAGGGGAAGACGATAACTCTGCCGACATCCACGGACATGGATTTCTTGACCGGGCACGTTGGGCCTGGCTGAAAAAAGAACTTGCGGATGGCGATGCTGCCGGTCAGCTCATGATCATCGCGGCCCATGTACCGATAGGCGTCGAAGTGACTGCGCCCAGATCCGAAATGGGCTGGTGGACCGACCCTCAAAATGCCGTAACGCTGCCGGATCTGATTGCTGAACTTCAGAGCCACCCAAATTTGATTATGTGGCTCTCGGGGCATCGTCATTTGAATGCCGTTAAAGCATTCATATCGCCCGATCCGGTCAACGCTCCTGAAAACGGTTTCTGGCACGTTGAAACTTCATCGTTAAGGGATTTTCCCCAGCAGTTCCGCACTTTTGAGATTTACCTCAACAGTGACTATACGATTTCAATCGTTACGACCGACGTCGATCCGGCAGTCAAAGATGGAACGCCTGCTGCGACATCGCGTAAATATGCCGTCGCGGCACAGCAGTTGGTCAATGCCAATATATATGATTTCAATCCAACGAATGATCCAACCATAAAGCCAATGCCTAACGGTTCGTACAATGCGGAGCTGGTGAAGAGCTTGAGCCCTGCAATGAAAGCGAAGATACAGTCACTGTTCCCAACACGATAGCTAAACCCGGCGCGCGTTTGTCCCGACAATTGTTTCCTGCCCTTCCGAGCGCGGTCGGTCGCCGTGGTGCCTACACCGGCGGCACGCTGTCGCCGGCGGAGCGCGCCGAGCCGGCGTCATTGCTGCAGCCGGCGGGGCTTTATGGGCCGGCCTTCCTCGCCACCAAGAACTATTTTGTCATCAAGGAATACAATTTCTCCGACCTTTACGTGCTGTTCGTCGGCCATCTCAGCGACCGCATCCTCGATCCGCGGCCGTTCGA
>JBEKNW010000087.1:0-18649 GCA_049522435.1 Xanthobacteraceae bacterium | reverse complement strand
GAGATTTTGGGCCCGAGGATATTTCTGCACCACCAGTGGTAACGTCACTGATGACATCATACTTCAGTATATTCAAAGCCACTCTGATAAACCTACCGACGCCAGTCGGTAGTTGTTTAGTGTTAATTTTGGAGAAGCTGCGCCACGTGCAATTCTAATCTGCATTCTCATTCCCCCCGCCACTTTGCACGGCCTGCCCGCTTGACCGCCGCTGTCGCAACGGGAACGGCATACATATCTAAATACAATGACGCCTTGGGTGATCGGCGTCGTCGCTCCGTCATTTGCGAACAAGGACTGAAATCTCATGCGCTACAAGACACTCGGTGGCACCGGACTTTTGGTGTCGGAAATCTGTCTCGGCACCATGACATTCGGCGGCCGCGGCTTCTGGACCAACATCGGAACGCTCGACCAAACCATTGCTGATCGCGTGGTTTCCCGCGCGCTCGAAGCCGGCGTCAATTTCATCGACACTGCGGATGTCTATTCGGAGGGGCTTGCGGAGGAGATCACCGGGCGGGCCGTCGCCAATTCCGGCCGCAGGCGCACGGATGTCGTGCTCGCGACCAAGGCGGTGGGCGCCATGGGGACGGGGCCGAACGATCGTGGCGCGTCGCGCGGCCACATCATGGATGCGGTGAAAGCGAGCCTGAAGCGGCTCGGGACCGACTATATCGACCTCTATCAGATGCACGGCCTCGATCGGCTTACGCCGATTGAGGAGACCGTGCGCGCGCTCGACGACTTGGTGCGGCAAGGTCATGTCCGCTATGTCGGCCTCTCCAACTGGTCGGCCTGGACCGTCATGAAGGCGCTCGGCATTGCCGATCGGCGCGGCTGGACGCGGCCGGTGACGCTGCAGGCCTATTACACCATTGCCGGACGCGACCTCGAGCGCGAGATCGCGCCGCTGTTGGAAGCCGAGAAGCTCGGACTTTTGGTCTGGAGCCCGCTCGCCGGCGGCCTTCTGTCGGGGAAATACGACCGTGACGGCAAGGGACCGCAAGGCTCGCGCCGCGTGTCCTTCGACTTTCCGCCGGTCGACAAAAATCGCGCCTTCGATTGCGTGGATGTTATGCGCGAGATCGCGAAAGTGCACCGCGTTTCGGTCGCGCGCATTGCCATCGCCTGGCTTCTGCACCGGCCGTTCGTGACCTCGGTGATCGTCGGCGCCAGGAACGTCGAACAGCTCGACGACAATCTCGCCGCAACCGAAATTTCGCTTGCCGCCGCCGAATTGAGTGAGCTTGATCGCGTCAGCGCGCTACCGGCCGAATATCCCGGCTGGATGATTGAGCGCCAGGGCGCCGAGCGAGTGGCCATGGTGCGGGCGGCAGCGCGTTAAGGTTAACGCTACGTCCGGTTTTTATCGCTGCCGGGGCCGGGCGAACTAATAAACCGCCGGCACGTACAATTCCTGGGGAGTGGGGTGACGGGCGTAATCTGGCCTATGCTCGCGTTCGGGCAGCACGATCGGCTCGTGGTGAACGTCCTCATAGGGGGGACCTGCTGCAGCAAATGATGGATGCAGTTCAATCGGGCTCTTTTCTTGTCGACGCCGCGGCGTTGCGGCCTTTCACTTCACCGGAGCTGAAAGCACAACGTCCTTGATCGGTGCAAACGCGCCCACCGTCGGATCGTAAACCGCCAACTCACAGGTCCCCACGTCGAAATAGGCGCCCGGAAGCTGCAGCTGCCGTTGACTGACGCGATCCCGCGTCCCTCATCAACACGTCATCAAGCGATGGACGCCACCCCGATAGTTTTGTGACAGGCATTCTCAACAATGATATGACGATGACCACGCTTATCCTTTCATCCGCGAAGTCACCAAGGCATTCCAGGGCGCAAATGTCACAAACGTCACAAACGAAGGAACGCATCGCACGCCGCGTTCGTCACGAAACGAAGTTACGGCTGCTGCAAGTCCGCGACGTGAGTCCGATCACCCCGAAGATGGTGCGGATCATCGTGGGCGGCGCGGCGCTCGAAGGCTTCGTCAGCGCCGCCCATGACGACCACGTGAAACTATTCTTTCCGCAACCGGGGCAGGAAAAACCGGTCCTGCCGACGCCAAGCCCTAACGGGCCGGTTTACCCCGAAGGCGCGCCGAGGCCTGCGGCGCGCGACTACACCCCGCGCCGCTACGATGCCGCCGCCAACACTTTGGCGATCGATTTCGTGCTGCATGGCGACGGGCCGGCGGCGGCCTGGGCGGCGCAGGCCCGGCCGGGGCAGTTCCTCGGCGTCGGCGGCCCGCGCGGATCGTTCATCGTGCCTGACGATTTCGATTGGTATCTCCTCGCCGGCGACGAAACCGCGTTGCCGGCGATCGGTCGCCGGTTGGAGGAATTGCCGGCCGGCACGCGCGCCCTCGTCGTTGCCGAAGTCGAAGATGCCGGCGAGGAACAGCGGTTCGCTACGCGCGCCCGGCTCGACACGCTCTGGCTGCATCGCGGCGCCGCCGCGCCGGGGGAAAAATCGCTGCTGCAAAAGGCGATTGCCGATTTGCCGGTGCCGCCGGGGGAAGGTTATGCCTGGGTGGCGGCGGAGGCGGCGACCGCGAAAGCCCTGCGCCGGCATCTGGTCGAGGAACGCGGGTTGAACAAAGACCGGGTGAAGGCCGCCGCCTATTGGAAACAAGGCGCGGTCGCCGTGCACGAGACCTACGACGATTGAGACTATCGTGCGCTTGGCTCCTAGGCGCCGCGCTCGCGGAAGACCTCATCGAAAATGCGATCGCAGGCACATTCGTGCCTCAGAACTGCCAGCTCAAATTACCTCTCACCGAGTTGTCCTGGACGCGGCCGGCAAGCTCGCCGAAATAGAACACCGCCAACGTGACCTGCGTGTTGAGGTGCAGATCGAACCCCGCCTCGACGAGCGCCGCGTCGCGCGCCAGCGGCACGCCGGCGACGGTGAAGGGCGCTCCATTGGTCTCGAAGGCAAGCGCCGCCGTGGGCGTGACGGGGCCGAAGGCGTGCTGCCAGGCGGCCGAGGCGTGCGGGGTGAGCACCATGGCGTCCGCCAGCACCCAGTTGGTAGCGGCGCGCGCGCCGAGCGTGGAATAGCCAATGTCGTCACTGCTGCCTGAACCGCTGAGCGCTGCGATGCCGGTGCCCCCGCTTTCGGCAAAGCCCTCGGTGTTCAGATGAACGAACGCAAACCCGGCGAACGGCTCGGTGGCGATTTGACCGAACGCCATGCCGTAGCCCACTTCGCCGAAGACTTGCGTGGTGGTCGCGTCATAGCCGGCGCTCGCGGTGTCTGCAAAGCCGGGAAAGATGATGCTCCGGCTGGTGTCGAGCATGCTGAAGCTCGCGGCTGCAGCGCCGCGCAGGTTCCAGGGACCGAAATTGGCGCCGACATAGCCGGCGAGATGCGCGGTATCGATATCGGCGGAGCTCGCCGGGTCGCCGATGCCGAGGGACGAATTGGTATAGCCCCCGGCAATGCCGGCGAGCCAATTGGGCCCGAAGCGGCGGTCGATACCGGCGAAGACGCCGGCGAGATCACGGCTTACGCCGGACGCATTGCCGTTGCCTTCAAGCCGGCCCCAGGCGCCGATTCCCTGCGCCCAGAACACGGTGTCAGGCGCCGGCAAAGTTGGTGGCGCGGCCTTGAGCGGAAACGCTGGCAATCGCCCGTCGGCATAGGCCAGGGCGGGACCTGACGGAGATTGAGAATCCGAAGATCCAACCTCGTCGGCATACGCCAATGTGGGGCCGCCTGCCGTCAGCGCTGCCATCGGGCCGACGCTGCCGGTAAAGGAGGATTGGCGCATTCTCCCGAGTACAGCCTCGCGCAGATAGAGGCTGTCGCCGAGCATGACGGTTTGGACGCTGGCGTGGACCTCTCCGTCGAGTTGTACGAGTGCCGCGCGCAGCGTCGCCGGATCGCCGAAATTGAGCAGATCGAGACTATCGTACATGCCGTCCATGCCGGTGAATGGCGCCGGATAAGGCCCCCGATCGAGCGCGGCGGCAACGGCCCCGGCATTGCCGCCACCCGCGCGCGGCCCGTAGAGCAGCGCCTGGGCGCCGATCGGCTGTTGGTTGATGTAATCCGATGGGGGCAGGTACTGCAGGCCGAAGCAATTCGGACCGCTTGGGGTGCCGGCTGCCCATTCCTGTGCGGGGCCGCCGGTTTGCCCAAAGGCCGGAGCCCCTTTTGCGACCAGCGCACAGCTGCCGGCCGGAACCGTCACAATCGTTTCCATGGTCGGCAGAGTTGGCAGCGCCAGCACGTCCTGAATCTGAGCAGGGGTCAGGCCGCGTACGGTGCTGGGGTCCGCCATGAACGGACGGTTGGGGACGCTCGCGGGCGAGCATGTGGGGCAGTAAAAGCGCACATACTGGGTCGGCTCGCTGGTCACCACCATGGCGGCCGGTGCGTTGGCTACGAACGACGGGACGGCGCTGCAAGAGAGGGGAAGAATGTAAGCGTTGGCGTCCGCGCCGGTGGTGATCGAGGGTACCGAATTAGGAGGGCATTCAAATGGCGGCTTGTAGACCGTCCCTGTCACGATAGTGCCCGGCGGTAACGGGAGGCCGGATCCTGCTTGGGACCAAACTTCTCTCACGTCGCCACCGACCAAAACAGCGGCGGCGGCCAACACAATGGCGCCTCTCGTCAGGTTCAGCATCATCAGTTGCCCGCCTAGCTGCTCTGTTGCAGAACAAGCCTAATAGCAACTACGACGTTTAGGATGCTTCGCGAACAAGACCCGGGTTGCATTTTACCGGGTTGCATTTTCCACATATAATTTTTGGTCGTGCTGCGAAACGCATCGCTCGCCGCGTTCGTCACGAAACCAAACTGCCGGAAGGGTCGCACATCGACGCAGTCGCGACAGCGCGCGGCGGGCGAGGAGCAGATCAGAACTCGGGATGCTCCGATAAGCGGATGCCGAAGGTATCAGCGAACCCGCGTAAACCTGCAGCGGCGATGGTCAACGCGCGCGCGTCCCGGCGGCGCTCGATCCATTTGAGCTCCAGGCAGCGCCCGTACAAAGCGGCGCCGACCGCTGCCGCGAGGTGCCCGCGGCCCCAGCGCCGTCGGGTTCGCCTTCGACGTGAGCCACAGCTACACGCTGCCGATTCTGGCGAGCGTTTGCGCCAACCTCGTCGCGGCCGCCATCCTGGCGGCCACGTCGAAGGCGCCGGTATGATTATCTCTCCTATTCATCCTCCCCAAAGGAGCTGAGCGCGGCGTGGACGAGATTACGGAAAAGCTGGCGGAAATAGTCCCGCTGCCCCGGCGCCTGGATCATCATCAGCGCGATCAGCTCTTCCTTGGGCGCGATCCAAAACGCCGTGCCGGCGAGGCCGCCCCAAAAATATTCGCCCGGCGTTCCAGGCGTCGGCGCCAATCCGACCTCGCGGCGAACCGCGAATCCGAGCCCGAAGCGGTGTCCCGGCGGCAGGAGCGTCGTGGGCGGGATGCGGACATTCGGCCCGAGGTGATCGGCGGTCATGAACGCGACGGTCTTGCGTCCGAGGATGCGGATGCTTCCCAGCGCGCCGCCCGCGTAAAGCATCAGCGCGAAACGCGCGTAGTCATCCATGGTCGAGATGAGCCCACTGCCGGCCGATTCGAAACGCGGCGCGATGCGGGTTTCGATCAGCGGCTTTCCGGCGTCCCGGTCGTGCACGAACGGCTCGGCGAGCCGTTCGTGCTTGTCCGCGGGCGCGAAAAAGCCGGTATCGCGCATGCCGAGCGGCGCCAGGATGCGATCGTGCAGAAACTCGCCCAGCGTCTCTCCGGAGACGATCTCGACGACGCGGCCGAGCACATCGGTGGAATGGCTGTAGTTCCAGGACGCGCCCGGCTGATCGATCAGCGGCAGCTTAGCGATCTCGGCGACAAATTCGGCGTTGGTGAGATCGCGAAAGCGAAGCTGCGCCTCGGCGTAGAGGCGGTGCACCGCCGAGTCGCCGGTGAAGTCGTAGGTCAGCCCCGATGTATGGCGCAGCAGGTCCTGAATTGTAATGGCGCGCTCGGCCGCGACCAGTTCGAGCTTGCCATTCCGTTCGACGCCGACCTGAGGGTCGGCAAGCGCGGGGACGAATTTTGCGATCGGATCGGTGATGAAGAGCTTGCCCTCCTCGACCAGACTCATGAGCGCGACCGAGACGATCGGCTTGGTCATCGAATAAATGCGGAAAATAGCGTCGTCGGGCAGCGCCGGGCCTCCGGGTCTTAAGGCGCCAATGTCGCGCCGATAGGCGACCTGGCCACTCCGAGCGATCAACATGGAGATGCCCGGCACGCGCCCGGAATCGACCTCGCGCTGCATCACGGCGGTCAGTCTGGCAAGGCCCGCCGCGGACAGCCCGGCCTCCTCGGGGTCGGCCGTAGGCAGAGCGTCGGAGCAGTATGCGTGATGGTCGTTCACGGTCGGTCTTGGCGAGAGTTAGCCGTTAGGCGACGCCAAACCCTGCCCCAGTGCAGACCTTCACGCAATGCCGACCATCGCAGACTTCAGCCGCACCGGATCGACCTCAATTATCTAAGTAATTAAATCTAGAAAGTCGCCGGGACGAAGTGATTGAGCAAGGCCAGTCCGACGAGAAGGACGAGTCCGATGGTCAGGCTCCAGCCGATCAATTTCTTCTCGATCGGCAGCAGCGGCTCGACCGGCGCGTTACGCAATTCCTCGCGCAAGTCCGGGCGGATGTTCGACTGCGACATGATGCTCTCCTTGCGATCCTGTAGCTCTCAAGCGGCCACGGTCAACCGGCGAGAGGCGGCGTAATCCCGTTGAAGAAGATCCACGAGATCAACAGGCCGACCCAGACGACGAAGCCGAACAGGCTGACCAGATAGACGGCGGCGAGCTTGCCGAAACCCTCCTGCCACAACGTCTTGAAGTTCGAGAGCACGCCGATCGAGAAGAAGGTGAGAATGAAGAAGATGACGCGGAACGTGTTGGCCTCGCCGATCGCCGCGGGGACGTTCTTGGCAATATCCGCCGGCGTGCCGAGCGCGAGATAGAGCCCGACCAGGAACGTCACCACGAAGCCGATGATGAATTTGGGAAAGCGCTGCCAGATTTCCCACGCTTTCGCCTTGTCCTGCTCCGGCGTGACATTGATGTGGTTGGTCCAGATGTAGCCGAGGACAAAGGCCCAGATGCCGATGAAGATGTCGATGAACACCTTGATCGTCGCCGCGGTGCCGAGAATCCAGCCCGGCTGATAATTGACGCCTGCGGCCGCGTTCTTGGCGAGGATCAGCGACTCGGTAATGCCGCCGGCCGCGACGGCGGCGCCGTCGGTCTTGACGGCCAGTCCCATCCAAGCGCCGGCGACCAGCGGCTCGTGCGCGAGGAAGGCCTGCGCCAGGAACGGCAGGATGAGCACTTCGACCACCGCGAAGATCACGACCAGCGAGGACACCAATACCGGCACGACCGGCCGGGCGCGGATAGCGCCGCCGACGGCGATCGCCGCGGAAACGCCGCAGATCGAGATGCCGGAGGCGAGCGGCGCCGCCCATTCGCGAGAAAAGCCGAACCACTTGCGGGCGACGAAATAGACCACCGCCCAGTAGATCAGATACGCTTCGATGATCGCGGCGACGCCGCGCAGGATGAGCGAGCTGGCCAGACCCAGCCGTCCCGCCGCCGTCACCGCGAAGAAGCCGCCGAGAATGACGATGGCGACCTTGATGTACAGTTCGGGCCGCACCGCGTCCTTGATCGCGTCGGCGAAGCGCGGAAGGAAATTGGCGATGATCAGCCCGGCGATGAGCGCGAAGATGTAGCCGCCCTCATTGGTGAGCTTTAGCGACCAGCTGATGCCGAATTTCTGCTGCTCGGCCTCCGTCACCGCCGCGAAGTGAGCGAAGTTGCCCACGATCCAGCTCGCATAGGCGATCCAGAACACCGCGGCAAAGGCGAGCGCGAATTTTTTTACGTCGTTATTCAGCGCAGCGGCGGCGGCGCTGAGCACGAGCGTGAGCGCGACATAGGTTGCGATCAATGCGCCAATGCCGCCGAGCGAAGCGTAGCCCTTCGAAGTCGCCCTGAGCGCCTCTCCGAGATTGCTCCACACCGAGGTGGTGACCACCCAGCCGATCAGATCGACATTGGCAAGCGCGGCCAAGGCGAGAACGAAGATGAAAAGGCCGAGGGCGACGGCGAGCCAGTCCTCGTTGAGCAGAGCGGCCGGTGCGGCAACGCCCTGTGGCTGAGCGTCAGTGAGCGTGGCGTCGGACATCTCGTTTTCCCGCCAGCAGAAGCCGGCGCTCCCGATCGTGACATCGATGGAGGGGGGCGGGAAAGTCAATGCGACCAACAAAAATAAGAGATTCTTAGCTGACCAATGACGCTGCGGGCGAATGATCTCGCCCAGAGCGGGCACAGCATGAAACAACTTTCCTAGGCGGCCGCCTGGCTGGCGAGGCGATTCATCTCGCGCTGGACGAACTGCCGGCAGAGCCGTTCACGGCGCACCAGCAGGTCGCGCGGGCGTAAAAAAGTTTGAGGGCAGAATAGGATGACGGTTGATCTGCTAAAAATGTCACACTGCCGCGATTTTGCGCTCTTTTGTCCGCCGGGTTTTGAGGTTGGCTTGTCATCAATAGTTAACAAAGTCATACTGCGCTCGCTGGTTGTGTAGGCTGGCAGCCTCGCAGCTAGGTCGGCAGGGAGCTGTCGACTAAAAACAGGCCCGGGGGGCTGATATGAGTAAATTCAGTGTTTCTGCGGCAATGATTCTTGGACTCGCCGGCGCCGCATGCGCCACGGCTGCGTTGGCCGACGATCCCATGGTGACGAAGGCGCCGATGGTAGCGGTGGCGCCGGCGCCGCCAGTTGCGTGCAGCAGTTTTTGGGACTTTATCGCCACGAGCTGCCCGCTGACCTGGTACGGCGTCACGTTCTACGGCACGGTGGACGTGGGCGGCGGCTACCAGACCCACGGCACGCCGTTCGATCCGAACTTCCCCACCGGCGCCTCCTACCTGATCGCGAAGCCGAGCAGGTTGGCCGAGTGGGGGCTTGCGCCCAACGCCATGAGCCAGTCAGTCGTCGGCGTCAAAGTAGATGAACCGATCGCTCCCGGCTGGCATTTCATTTCCCAGAACGAGCTCGCGTTTGATCCCTATTCGGGGCTGTTAGCCAACGCACCGCAGGCGATGCAGAACAGCATTGGCGTTCCGCTCAACCAACAGCTCTACCCCGTCGATTCGAGCCGGTGGGGCTGGCTGGCTGGGCAAAATTATGCCGGCTTTAGTTCGCCGACCTATGGCACCCTGACCTTTGGCCGGCAAAACGCCCTCGAAACCGACGGCGTCATCGCCTACGATCCGATGGGCGGTTCGTACGCCTTCTCGCCGATCGGCTTTAGTGGGACCACCTGTGGCGCCGGCGATACCGAACTCTGTCGATGGACCACGGCGTTGAAATATCGTGAAAATATCGGCCCCGTCCGGTTGGCGGTGATGGGGCAGTTCGGCAACTATGCGGATTACAACCCGTCGAACGGCGCGATCGCAGGCCAACTCGGCGGCGACATTAAAAACTTGGGTCCGGGTACGCTTTCGCTCGACGCCATCGCCACGTTCGCCAAGGACGCCGTCAATATCGGGCCAACGGGCGGCACACCCCCACAGAACGGAGTGCTGCCAATCACGTTCCCCGCGCAGTATCTCGCTGCGACGATTTCCAACCAGACGGGCGTCATGGCGCTTGCTAAATATAGCTTCGGTTCGTGGTCGCAGGCGCCGGTCGTGGGCAAAGCACCTCCTTCGGCTTCCGGAGTGCCGCTCACCCTTTACGCCGGCTATGAGTGGATACAATTCGCGCCACCGAGCGATCCGCAGACCTCATTCAGGGATGACGGGTTCCTCTTCACCGCCTTTGGGGGCAATCCCAACCTTACCACCGCCAATGCTGCCAACCCCACGGGGATCAACAACGTAGCGTATACTTCGTTGTGCGGAACCGGTACCGCTGGTGTTGGTTGCAGTGACAAGATTTTGCAGGTCTTCTGGATCGGTGCAAAATATGCCGTCACCAACAACCTGGATGTGATCGGCGCTTATTATCACTACGACCAGAACAACTTCACCTCGGGGGCGGCCACGTGCGCCAACCCGTACGCGCACTCGCAATGCGCCGGCACGTTCGACGCCTATTCTGCCGTGATCGATTGGCGGTTTGCGCCCAAGTGGGACACCTACATCGGCTTTATGTTCTCGCAAAACAACGGCGGACTGGACAACGGCTACATCTCTCGCAACAACATCGACCCCACCGCCGGGTTGCGCTTCCGGTTCTGAGAAACCTGCAGGCGGGATTTTGCAAGGTCGCCCGACGATCTTGGTAAAATCCCGCTTCTGCTTTGCAAAATGCAGTCGTCATGGCCGGCCGTTATTGGCCGGCCTTGGCGTTTGCGATACCGCTCGCGACTCTGTTTGCGACACTTGGCCACGCGCCGCCGTTCGGCGGATGACTGCGGTAGAAGAAATCGCTAACCTCTACCGAGGCGAGCGCCCTGAAGAACAATAGTTCCGGGATGAATGAAAAAAATTCTTAGGGACGGAAGGCGATGACGGTTGAATCCACCGCGGTCGAATCCAAGATCGCGGGGTCGCCGGCGGCGCGCTGGGGCCAGCTCGCCTGCGGCATTGTCTGCATGGTGCTGATCGCCAACCTGCAATATGGCTGGACGCTGTTCGTCGATCCGATCAACAAAACGCACGGCTGGTCGATCGCATCGATCCAGGTGGCGTTCAGCATCTTCATCGCGTTGGAGACGTGGCTGACGCCGATTGAGGGGTGGATCGTCGACGGTCTCGGCGCGCGGCGCGGACCCAAGCTGATGGTCGCATTCGGCGGCATCATGGTTGCCCTCGGTTGGATCATCAATGCGCGCGCGCAATCCCTTGCGATGCTTTATCTCGGCGCAGTATTCGCCGGCACCGGAGGCGGGGCCGTCTACGCGACCTGTGTCGGTCAAGCCGTCAAGTGGTTTCCCGACCGGCGCGGCCTTGCCGTCGGCCTTACCGCGGCAGGTTACGGCGCCGGCGCGGCAATCAGCGTTGTGCCAATTCGCGAGGTGATCAACTCAGGCGGCTACGAAGCAGCCTTCTTCTGGTTCGGGCTGATCCAGGGCGGAATCGTCTTTATCCTGGCCTGGCTGCTGCGGGCACCTGATGCCGGCGAGATGGCCGGCGCCGCCGTGCCGAAAGTCGAGCAGACGGCGCGCAGCTACACGCCGCGGCAGGCGTTGGCCACCTCGGTGTTCTGGCTCCTCTACATCATGTTCGTCATGGTATCGGCGTCGGGCCTTATGGCGACGGCGCAGATCGCGCCCATCGCCAAGGATTTCAACATCGGCGATGTGGTGGTCTTCTTCGGCGCCACGACGCTGAGCGCGGCGCTGGTCATCGACAATATCTGCAACGGCGCGGCGCGTCCCCTATTCGGCTGGATTTCCGACCATATCGGCCGCGAATACACCATGGCGATCGCTTTCGGTCTGGGCGGAGTAGCCTATTGGCTGCTTGGCAGCCTCGGCCATGCCCCCTTGGCATTCGTCCTTTTCGCTGCGCTGATCTTTCTGACCTGGGGCGAGATATTCAGCCTGTTTCCGTCAACCTGCACGGACACTTTTGGAGCCAAGTTCGCAACCGTCAATCTCAGCCTGCTTTACACCGCCAAAGGCGCGTCCGCGTTCCTGGTTCCGGTCGCCAATATCATCAAATCTGCGACCGGCAGCTGGCACATGGTGTTCGTGGCGACCGCAGTCATGAACTTCGTGGTGGTGGGGTTGGCGCTGTTCGTCCTCAAGCCGTTGCGGCACCGGTTCCTGGCCAAAGGCTAAGCCCGTTCCTTATGTTGGCTGGCCACCCAGGCCGGACCCGTTGGCTGTGTGCCGAGCATGAACGACAGCTTGGAGGTGGAAGTCCTCTATCCAGCCTGATGGTGGCGAAGGATTAGCGAAGCGCAAGGGCGTCGTCGCGAGGCGGGGTCTGAAGGAAGCGTGGAGCAAAGCCGCGGCCCGATGGACAAGAACCGGATAACGAGGCCTGCCCGGCCGGACGAGCGAGCAGTCGATCGCGAAGTCCAGGATCATCAAGGGCCGGGGTGGTAGATCTGGCGGGCGTGCGGTGAAGGCGGTCGATCTTACCTCGGGAGGTCTGCGCTGTGTCTCGGCAACGAGACTGAGGTCGTCGCAAGGCGGCCTGACCGCAGCGCAGAAGTCAGCAGACGGCATAGTAGGCGGAGCGATCCGCTGAAGGCCTGAACGTTGGAGTGGACGCTTGGATGCGAAGACCTCGAACCGGCCATGCGGCCGAAAATCCAGGTCTCTGGCCTTCGGAGCGACGGGAAAGGGTGAAGCCCGGACGGCGCCGCTCGAAGGGACCGAAGCCGGCGCAATGGACTCCGCTATCCAAGCCTTCGGCGCTTGCGTGAAAGATCGCCCGCGCTCAATCCAGCGAACCGCCGTATACGGACCCGTATGTACGGTGGTGTGGGAGGGGAGGAGCCGTGAGGCTCCCCCCTATCCCGATTATCCCCACAGGGCGTAGC
This sequence comes from Xanthobacteraceae bacterium, assembly GCA_049522435.1. Classification (GTDB taxonomy): domain Bacteria; phylum Pseudomonadota; class Alphaproteobacteria; order Rhizobiales; family Xanthobacteraceae; genus BOG-931. Next base: position 6,102 of record JBEKNW010000087.1, on the reverse strand, counting down.
CAAGTGGGCACCCTATTGGTGCGCCCGATCGTGGTGAATAGTTGAATAAAATTGGCGTATCGGGAGAGCCGAAGCCTCTTTGCCTATTTCAAATTCTGGAATAATGTATGCCAGCGATGAATTCGAGCTTTTCCATAGCGCGGCGCGCGGATGCGGCGCCCAGTGCGGATTTGCCACCCCTGCGGCCCGCCGTTGATCCGCTGCCGAGCCCCGAAAATTTCAAGCGCCAGGCCTATGTCGCCCTCAAGAACGCCATCGCGGCGATGGACGTTTATCGCAGCCGCGCCGAGATCAGGCTCGACGAGCGCCGTCTCGCGCATGACTTCGGCATCAGCCGCACGCCGGTGCGCGAGGCGATGGCGCAGCTCGAGCGCGAGGGCTTTGTACGCTCGGTGCCGCGCCGCGGCGTCTACGTGATGCGCAAGACCAAGCGCGAAGTCATCGAGCTGATCACCGCCTGGGCCGCGCTCGAAGGGATGGCGGCCCGCCTGATCACGCAGAGCGCGAGCGACGAGGAGATCGCCGCGCTGCGGCGCATGTTCGCCACCTTCGAGAACGGCATAGTGCGCGCCCATCTCGACGAATATTCCGAGATCAACATCGAGTTCCACCAGACGATCCTCCGCATGAGCCGCAATACGATGCTCATCGATCTCGCCGAGAACCTGTTCACCCACATGCGCATGATCCGACGCAAAACCATCGGCGAAATGGATCGCGCCGACCGCTCGATCCGCGACCACATGCAGATCATCGAAGCGCTCGAAGCGCGCGATACGGCGCGCGCCGAGGCGCTGGTGCGCGATCATGCGCTCGGTCTCGCCGACCACGTGGCCAAGTATGCGGATTATCTGGATTGAGCATGAGCATGCGCGCCGTCATTTCCGGCCGACGTAGCGGCGGCCCTTGTGGCCGCCCTGTGGCGGGACGCGGGGGCGCCCACGAGGGGCGCCCCTACGGTCGCCGTGAGGCGGAAACGCTCGCCAGCGCCCAGTAACGCGCATGACGAGCAAAACAGGGAGAGTCCCATGGCTGATGCAGCAGTAAAAGAGAAACGCGAAACCACCAGCATAGATGCAAATGCAGCCGAAGCAGAGGAGCTGACGGATGGCTTTCACCTCGTCATCGATGCGCTCAAGCTCAACGGCATCAACACGATCTACGGTGTGCCGGGCATCCCGATCACGGACTTGGGCCGTATGGCGCAGGCGGCAGGCATGCGCGTCATCTCCTTGCGGCATGAGCAGAACGCCGGCAACGCTGCTGCAATCGCCGGCTTCCTGACGAAAAAGCCCGGCATCTGCCTCACGGTGTCGGCTCCCGGGTTTCTCAACGGTCTGACTGCGCTGGCCAATGCCACGACCAACTGCTTTCCGATGATCCTGATCAGCGGCTCGTCCGAGCGTGAGATCGTCGACTTGCAGCAGGGCGACTATGAAGAGATGGACCAACTGGCTGTCGCCAGGCCCCTCTGCAAGGCGGCCTACCGCGTGCTGCATGCCGCAGACATCGGCATCGGCGTGGCGCGCGCGATCCGCGCCGCTGTTTCCGGTCGTCCGGGCGGCGTTTATCTTGATCTGCCGGCCAAACTTTTCTTGCAAGTGATGAACGCAGAGGCTGGAGCCAAGTCACTGGTCAAGGTCGTCGACCCGGCGCCCGCCCAGCTTCCCGCTCCGGCCGCCGTCAAGCGCGCGCTCGATGTACTGAAGGGCGCCAAGCGCCCCCTGATCATTCTCGGCAAAGGCGCGGCATACGCACAGGCCGATGACCAGATCCGCGCCCTGATCGAAAAGAGCGGCATTCCTTTCCTGCCGATGAGCATGGCCAAGGGCCTTTTGCCTGATACGCATCCGCAGTGCGCAGGTGCGGCGCGCTCGACGGTGCTGAAAGACGCCGACGTCGTGATGCTGATCGGCGCCCGCCTCAACTGGCTCTTGTCGCACGGCAAGGGCAAGACCTGGGGTGAGCCCGGATCGAAGAAGTTCATCCAGATCGACATCGAGCCCAAGGAGATGGACTCAAACGTCGAGATCGTCGCTCCACTGGTCGGCGATATCGGCTCCTGCGTGTCGGCTCTTCTTGAGAGCATGGGCGGCAATTGGCCGGCCCCGCCGGCCGATTGGATTTCCGCCGTCAATACGCGCAAGGAAGAAAACATCGCCAAGATGGCGCCGAAGCTGATGAAGAACTCGGCGCCAATGGACTTCCACAGCGCACTCGGTGCGCTGCGCACCGTCATCAAAGAGCGGCCGGATGCCATCCTCGTCAACGAGGGCGCCAACACGCTCGATCTCGCGCGCGGCGTCATCGACATGTATCAACCGCGCAAACGCCTGGACGTCGGGACCTGGGGCGTCATGGGCATCGGCATGGGCTTTGCCGTCGCAGCCGCAGTGGAGACCGGTAAACCCGTGCTCGCGGTCGAAGGCGACAGCGCCTTTGGTTTCTCCGGCATGGAAGTGGAAACGATTTGCCGGTACAACCTGCCGGTCTGCACCGTCGTCTTCAACAACAACGGCATTTATCGCGGAACCAGTGTCAATCCTACCGGCGGTCCGGACCCTGCGACAACCGTCTTCGTCAAAGACGCGCGCTACGACAAGATGATGGAAGCATTCGGCGGCGTTGGCGTCCAGGTGACAACGCCCGACGAGCTGAGCCGCGCCGTGAACAAGGCCATGGATTCCGGCAAGCCGACCCTCATCAACGCGATGATCGACCCGTCGGCCGGCACCGAAAGCGGCAACATCGGCAAGCTCAACCCGCAAAGCGTGGTTCGCAAGAAATAAAGCACCACCGGAGATTAAGGAGAGGAGATAATGGCAACGCGCAAAAAAGCCGCCAAAACGAAATCCCGAGTGGCGAAGAAGTCGAGCAAAAAGGTTGTGAGCCTCAAGGCAAAAAGGCCGGCGCCGAAGGCGGCGGCAGGCAATGCACTGCCGCGGCCCTCGTCAAAGCCCTGGGGAGAGGCGGGCCGAGCGCTCGACGGCGTGCGCATCCTCGACTTCACCCATGTCCAATCGGGCCCGACCTGCACCCAGCTTCTCGCCTATATGGGCGCCGACGTGATCAAGGTCGAACGGCCGGGCATCGGCGACATCACGCGCGGCCAATTGCGCGACGTGAAGGGTGCCGACAGCCTCTATTTTACCATGCTCAACGGCAGCAAGCGGTCGATCACGATCGATTCCAAGCACCCCAAGGGCAAGGAAATCCTCGATCGGCTGGTGAAGGAATGCGACGTGCTGGTGGAGAATTTCGCTCCGGGCGCGCTCGACCGCATGGGGCTGACCTGGGAGCACATCCACAAGCTCAATCCGCGCATGATCGTCGCCTCGGTGAAAGGCTTTGGGCCCGGTCCTTATGAGGACTGCAAGGTCTACGAGAATGTCGCGCAATGCGCCGGCGGCTCGGCCTCGACCACCGGCTTTCGCGATGGCCCGCCGCTCGTCACCGGCGCGCAGATCGGCGACTCGGGGACGGGGCTCAATCTCGCGGTCGGCATCGTCAGCGCGCTCTACCAGCGCCTGCGCACCGGCCGCGGCCAGAAGGTGCTCTGCGCCATGCAGGACGGCGTGCTCAACCTCGCGCGGGTAAAATTGCGCGACCAGCAGCGGCTTAAAGCTGGTCCGCTGATCGAATACAGCCAATACGGCGAGGGCGTCCCATTCGGCAGCGCGACGCCGCGCGCCGGCAACGATTCCGGCGGCGGCCAGCCGGGCTGGATTCTCAAATGCAAAGGTTTTGAGAGCGATCCCGACGCCTACGTCTATTTCATCACCCAGGCGCCGGTGTGGGGCGCGATTTGCGACCTCATCGGCAAACCGGAATGGAAGACCGATCCGGATTACGCGACGCCGCCGGCGCGGCTGCCGCGGCTGCGGCAGATCTTCGACACCATCGAGCAATGGACCAAGACCAAGACCAAGTTCGAGGTCATGGAAATTTGCAACCAGCACGACATACCGGTCGGGCCGATCCTGTCGATGAAGGAACTCGCCGAGGAGCCGTCGCTGCGCGCGACCGGCACCGTGGTCGAGGTCGATCATCCCACTCGCGGCCCATACTTGACGGTGGGCAACCCGATCAAACTGTCCGATTCGATTCCCGACGTGCGGCGCTCGCCGCTCCTTGGCGAACACACCGACGAAGTGTTACGCGAGGTGTTGCGCTATTCGGATAAGGAGATTGCCGCGATCAAAGCGTCGGGCGCGATCAGCGCGTCCGAGAAGAAGGCCGAGGCGGCGTAATTTACTCCTCCCCTCCCCACAAGGGGGGAAGGAACCTGCAGAGATCGGGGAGAGGTTTCTACAATGCGCATCGTCGTTCACGGGCAACAGGCGTTCGGCAAAGCGGTGCTCGATGCGCTGATCAAGCGCGGTGAGAACGTCGTTGCCGCCTATGTCGCGCCTGAGAAAGAAGGCGCCAAGCCGGACCCGCTCAAGGAGGCGGCGCTGGCGGCCAAGCTTCCGGTCTATCAGCCGGCATCCTATCGCCAGCCGCAAGTGTGGGAAGAATTCCGCGCGCTGAAGCCCGACCTGCAGGTGATGGCCTTCGTGACGTTGTTGGTGCCGGAGGATTTTCTAAAAATCCCGACCCACGGCTCGATCCAGTATCATCCTTCTCTCCTTCCCGCCTATCGGGGGCCGAGCGCCATCAACTGGCCGATCATCAAGGGCGAGATCGAGACCGGATTATCGATCTTCTGGCCGGACAACGGGCTCGATACCGGCGACGTGCTGCTGCAGAAGAGGACGCCGATTTCAGCGACCGACACGCTTGGCTCGGTCTATTTCGACCGTCTGTTCCCGATCGGCGTCGAGGCGATGCTCGAAGCGATCGACCTCATCAAAGCCGGCAAGGCGCCGCGCAGCAAACAGGACGAATCCAAGGCCACCTATGAAGGCCGCTGCGGCCCGGACAACGCGCACATCGATTGGGGCCGGCCGTGGCAGGACATCGATCGCCTCATTCGCGGCTGCAATCCGGCGCCCGGCGCATGGTCGAAACTCGACGGCAAAACCGTGAAAATATTCGAGGCCAAGCCGCTGCCGGCCAAGGACCCCAAAGGCATTGCCGGCAAGATGGGCGAGATCGTCATCATCGAAAGCGACGGCTTCACCGTCGTTTGCGCCGACGGCCGCTTCAAAGTTACCCGCGTGCAAGCCGACGGCCCGAAAATCGCGGCGAACGAATTTGCCGCGAATGCAAAGCTCAACCCCGGAATGAGGTTTTCATGAATCCGCCCCCCGCGACTGCGGCGAAAGCTCCCGCCGTCGCCTCGCAACACGCCAATCCGAAATCCGATATCGAGATCGCCCAGGCCGCCAGGATGCGGCCGATCGTCGATATCGCGCGCGAAAAACTCGGCATCGCCGCGGAAAATCTCGAACCTTACGGGCACTACAAGGCCAAGGTGTCGCTCGACTACATCAAGCGGCTGCAGGATCGCCCGAATGGCAAGCTGATCCTGGTGAGCGCGATCACGCCGACGCCGGCCGGGGAGGGCAAGACCACGACGACGGTCGGCTTGACCGACGCGCTCAATCGCATCGGCAAGAAGGCGATGTTGTGCATCCGCGAGCCTTCGCTTGGTCCCTGCTTCGGCGTCAAGGGCGGGGCGGCCGGCGGCGGCTACGCGCAGGTCGTGCCGATGGAGGAGATCAATCTGCACTTCACCGGCGATCTGCACGCTATCGGCACGGCAAACAATCTGCTCGCGGCGCTGATCGACAATCACATCTACTGGGGGAATGCGCTCGGCATCGATGCGCGCCGGATCGCCTGGCGGCGCGCCATCGACATGAACGAGCGGGCGCTGCGCTCGATCGTGTCCTCGCTCGGCGGCACCGCCAACGGCTTCCCGCGCGAGGATGGCTTCGACATTACCGTCGCGTCGGAGGTGATGGCGATCTTCTGTCTGGCGCGCGACGTGCAGGACCTCAAGCAGCGCCTCGCCAACATCGTGGTCGCCTATACGCGCGAGCGAAAGCCGGTGCGCGCCGGCGATCTCAAGGCGCAGGGTTCGATGACGGCGCTGCTCAAGGACGCGCTGGCGCCGAACCTGGTGCAGACGCTCGAAGGCACCCCCGCCTTCATCCA
>JBEKNW010000086.1:0-18727 GCA_049522435.1 Xanthobacteraceae bacterium | reverse complement strand
GCGAGGTCGCCGGCGAATTCCGTGTCCCAGTAATCCTGAAACTGTTTGATCTGCTCCGGCGTCCACCCCTGGGGCACGCCGATCAGCGCGTCGGGGATCGAGCCTTCGGTGAAATAATCGAGCTGCCAGAGCTGGCGGCGCAGCGCGATGTTGACCGTCATCAGCACCTGCTGCACCGGCGAATAGCCGTAGACCTTGTGGGCGCGCACGTTGCGCGGCCGGTAGATAATGTCGCGCGCCGAGTAATTGACGGCCGGCATGCCCTTGAGCACCTGCTGATAGGCCGGCGGATAAACGATGGCGCCGTCGGCGTCGTAATAAGGCTGCGGCGTGCGTCCCCAATCGTCGATCACCCGCTTGATGGTGGCGCCGTCGAGCTGATGCAGCGCGAACAGTTGCCCGCTGCGCGTGCGCTGGCAAAACAATGTCGCCGCGTCGATGACGAACATGTCCTCCAGCAACGCGCGCAGCCAGGTTTTCCAGCGCGTCACGCCGTCGGGTTTTTGGAAGAAATGTTCGATCGCGGCGATGCGCGCGCGCGTGTCGGCGTCGAGGCTGGCGCCGCTGCGCCCCCTCCCTAACCCTCCCCCGCGAGCGGGGGAGGAAGGGGAATGGCGCGGCCGGATGCGCCAGCGTTGGCGCTCCATCTGGTCCTTGCGCGTCTCGATGACGAGGCGCAGCAGATCGTAGGCGTCGGCAAAGCCGCGCAGCTCATGAAAGCCGATCGGCTCGTAGGCGCGCGGCCGGGTATTGAGGTTGTAACCCGGCGGATAGTCGAAACGCCGGCCGGCGACGTCCGGCGGGGCGATCGGGCTCAGCGGATTGAGCGGCCCGAACCAATCGGCGCCGGTGCCGCGGGCGATCCCTTGGCTGGCGCCGTACGACACCTGGATCTGGTACGGCGACACAAGCTCGGTCCGCTGGCCGGCTCCGGTCATCTGTTTGCTCATCCGAGTGCTGCTTTGTTTGATTGAGAGCCGACGCGTGGCGCCGCGTAAAAGGTGGGTCGGGGTCCCCGAAGCGCGGCTTAAAAGGGACCCCGACCCGATGACCCACCTCGCCTCCTCGCTGCCCCCCGCTGTGCCGGTGGCGATGCACTCCGCCGGGTGGGGCGGCGAACGTGCATGGGGCGTTCACAGCGGGGACGAGAAGGCGACGGGTGGGTCAGGCCCGCAAAAAGCGGGCCGGCACATGCCCATACAAATGGCGCTCCGCACGGGCATGTTTGTGAATAGGTGCAATTTCCGTTCGTCCCCGCGGACGCAGAGACCCAGCCTTTGCTCGAACTGGATTCCCGCCTTCGCGGAATGAGCGGAGAGTGTACGAACTAGCCACTCTCCTCAGTGATACGGACAAAGCCGGCGCCAAGGAGCGCGGCAGCGTCTTCTTGTTTCACGACGACCACGCCGTCGGCGCCGACGACGTAGTAGGCGCCGGAGAAGCCATGCACGATTGAGACGCCGACGCGTACTTGCAATCTGACCACCGGCTCGCCCTCGCGCTTGCCCACGTCCGCTTGCACGCGTTGCCGGTGTTGCTCTCGTTCTTGGGCCTGGCGGCGATAGAATTCGAGAATGGCCGCGTTCTCCTTGAGCATCAGCTCGGTGATGGCGAAGACCAGCGCGTCGGCGTGATCGGGACTGCCTTCGCCGCGGTAGCCCTGCGTGGTGAAGGCGCAGAGCTGGTCCTCGAGCACGGTAAAGCGGCCGACGTGATGCACCAGGCCCTGCTCGTAGAGCGCCGAGACCGGCTCGGCGCGCAGCACTTTTCCGCGCGAGGCGGTAATCACCTGCACCCGCGCGTGCTTGTCGGCGGCGCGGATGACGAAGCGCACCATGTCGCCGCCGAAATTTTCCTCGGCGATGATGCAATCGGCGTCGAAGTCACGATACGCCTGCACCACCGCGCGCCCCCAAACGGCGGGCGCATCGCGCAGCGAGCGGTCGGCGAGCACGTAGGCGTGGCCGTCATCGCCTCTCGCCGCAACGACGATGCCGATCTCGTCGGCGCGCTCGTCGTCCCTCCCTGCGGCGCCGGAAGGATCGACCGCCACCACCACTCGGCGGCAGCGCGCCAGCGCAAACTCGGCGACGCGCGCGCGCGCGATTCCCTCGTAGCTGAACAGCGCGCCATCAAGCTCATCGATATAGACGCCTTCGAAAAAGCGCCTGCGCTGCCGCTCCGGCAGGTTCTCCAGGCTTTTCAGGTACGCCGCCGTGAGGTTGGCGGCGTTATCGCCCGGATTGAGAAACATCCGCGCGTAATCGTCGGGATCGGCGAGCGGCTGCCGCGAAATCGGATCGCGCTTCTCGCCGAACAGAACGTTGGTCCAATGGCCTTTGCTGGTTGGGTTGAGATCGTAATAGGCGACCTGGGTCAGGTCTCCCACCACTTGCGCCAGCCGCGTCAGCGCGATGAGAACCGAGGAATAGGGAATCTGCGAACATTCGTTCAAAAAAATCGTCGCGTATTCCTTTCCCAGAATCTTTTCGACGCGATCCTGGTCGTCGAGGCCGCCGATCCAGATTTCCGAGCCATTTCTCAGCGAGAAGTAACCTTCCGTGCGATGGCGCTTGAGCGGATCGTTGGGAAAGGCGTGGCTAAAGACCTTCGGCAGCGTATCGAGCGCGATCGAGGCCCGCGCCGCATTGGCGTGCAGCCGCAGGATGGCGTGCCGCGAATTGCCGACGTGGAGCGCGCGCTCGGCAATCTCGTGAACCAGCAGCGTGGTCTTGCCCGACCGCGAACCGCCGACCAGGAGCGTATGCCGGTGCGACTGCAGCAGCTTCCGCGCCTCGCCTTGCTTGGGCGTGAGCTGCAACTGTGACGCCGACGGCACTACCGATGCAGCGGTCTTGTCTTCCATTCGCGTCCGGAATTCTCAGAAATGGATTTGTCATTGTCATCGGATTTAAGGCCAAAGCTACGGACGGATCGAAAGCACAGATAAAACCAGACGGAACGGTCGCCTGCGTTCAGGCGAGCTTGATGTTCACCGCACGAAAGCCCCGCGTCGTCTTCTCGACGTCGAAGCTTACCGGCTGTCCTTCGTAGAGGAGCTTGATATCGACCGGCAGCTCGGAGCGATGCACGAAAACATCGCCCGTGCCGTCGTCGCGCGTAAAAAATCCAAAACCCTTGGTCTCGTTATAAAACTTCACCTTGCCCGTGACGCTCACGTGCTCTCCCCCGTTGGATGTGAAGGAATTCGCTGTTTCAACCATCGTCCCCTATTCCGAGACGCGCGAAAGCTCGGCGTCACCAGTCGGCGACGTCGGGTTTTCTTTTGCGCGGGGATTGTGGGGCGCCGCGGGCGCAGTTCTGCAAGGCCCGCATGCACGCGAGGACATGCCGCATAAAATCCGGCATGTCAACCGGCCGAAATTCGAAAACACGGCAATCTATGCGCCATCGTATTGAGTTTCAAAAACAAATTTTTTTCATCGATCCCCACCGGACCGGGCGCCGAGAGCCGCAGCACTACTGCGCACTCGGAAATGATTCTCAGCTGTACCTCAACGCCGCCGCGAGCTGGCGCACCAGCTTTTCCTTGTATTTGCCGATCCATTCCGCATAGCGGAGGATTTTCTCGCCGCGCGCCGAAGCTTCCGTTCTGTAGGTCCGGTACGACCGGTTGATGGATCTTAATTCTCCCGCCCGTTGCAGCGTTTCGATCTCGTCGTTTACGCGGGCGATGATTCTCGTCGCCTCGAAGGAAACTTCTTCGTCCGAATGCAGAGCGACGTTGAGTCGCTTCGCAGCGGCCGCGACCGCCTTGCAGCCAAGCAAAAGCGCGACGGGAATATTGCCTTGCGAATGGGATAAGCCGGTTGTGGATGGGCTCGACGCGCCGTCGCGTGATTCGCGACGCCGTACTCGGGCCATCGCCGCAGTGACGACGCGCCCGGCGTCGGCGGCGCGCCGACACCACCAACGTGCCTCGACCACGTCCCCAGCCGCGAGCAGGTCGTCGCCGCCCTGCTCGACGGCCACGATGCGAATCCCGGCCGCACCGCGAATCACCGCCACGGCCGCAAGCCCCAATCCTTCACGATAAGCCGCGACCAGCGCCGCTTGGCTCCTCGGTTCGCACCGAGCAGCAGACGGCGAAAGCGGCTCGCCGGCGCTCACCGGATTGGAACGCGGCGGCGGATAAGCTCGCGGGCGATGATTCGCAGCCCCTGCAGTTTGCGCGCGTTGAACGTGCGTCGCGTGATCTTCATCCGCTTCAAGCCTGCATCGACGTTGGCATCGAATGCCGCCCACAGCGAACCGAGATTGACTGCGCGGGCGACATGATGAAATTCAGCGCCCGCGAGATAAGCCGTCGGCCAGTGCAGCGCTTCTTCCATGCGGGCGATCTCGGCCGGCGAGGGAGGGATACGCACGCGGTTTCGGAGTTGCGCCATGCGTTCGAGCTCGTAGGTTTCCAGCTGCGCGTTGAGGTCGCCGCGGTCATAAACATAAAAGGGCATTGAATTGACGTAGCCGCGCGGGCGCGTGGCTATCGGCAACCGCGCGAGCGTACGAAACGCCTCCTCCATGCGCTCCATGACGTGGACGAGCGACCAGCGTTCCGGGACGCGCTGCATTCGCGCGAGCGGCAGCGGCGGTGCGGAACTGGCGATCGCGCCGAGAATCCCCGTCCGCTCGCCGCGCAATTCGGCACGCGCCGCCCTCGCCGCGCGTTCTGCCAACGGCCGGCCCGCTTCGGCAAGCTCATCGGCCCGCCGTCCCGCTCGATTTTGTTGTTCGGCCAAGATCAAGATCACAGCTATCTCCATTGTTCGCCGGCACGGCACAAAAGGATGACGAAGCGCATCAGGCTGCGACGCCAACCGCAGTGATCGCTATTGGCGTTTCCGGCAATTGCGCGCCGGCGAGAATCCTGATTCAGACCTGCCGCGGCCGGACGCGCTGCGCCGAAATGACGAGAGCAGGTCGCGGGTCAAATCTCCCCGGCGCAAACGACGATGGACGCAAACCCGTCGATGCCGCGGAACCGCCTTCTCCGACGCTTGCGGATGCACCATAGGCGCGCCGCATGTGCCGCGCGCAGTACGGGATGCCGTGTTCCAGATCAGCGTCCGCTGCGCCGCAGAAGAAGAATTTGCTTGTCCCCGGACGGCCGTGTGGCCAGCGGCAGGTATTGTTGGTCAATTCGAGCAGCGTCGTGCGCTGGGTGCCCGCCGCCGGCGCGGACGGCGATCGTTTGTCGCGTTTGCCGCCGCGGCGACGCCGCGCAGGCGGCCTGGCCCTCTCGCCGCGCTTAGGGGCCGCGGATTTTTGCTTTTCCCGCGGGGTACCCGCAGCACTATCAGCGTGCAGACGAAGTCGATAAACCTTTCCCAACACTGCCGATCGCGACATCCCGCCAAGACGGGCGGCGATTGCGGCAGCCGTCTCCCCCTCGGCCCAAAGCTGTCTCAGTAACGCGATGCGCTCAACCGTCCACGCCTCGTCTCGCATCGTCTCGACTCCGATGAGCTGCCTGCGCTTTGAACGCGCCGGTTATTGCTGGGGAAAGTCTCGATGTTTCCGTCGCGCCGGCGGCGCCTTTACGCGACGGCGCACTGGTCGGGAATCCGTCACTGTTTATGACTATAGTCGCACAAAACGAGACGGTCAAGTCACTATTTTAGACGCTAGGCGACGTGAACGGAATCGGTGACAATAGTCGCATGGCACGACGCACGCGACCCAGTAAGCAAATGACCGGGCTGTACTACGCGCGAGAAGCGCGCGGCATGTCGCGCACGGAACTCGTCAAGCGATCGGGGATTTCCAAACAGCAGCTCTCGCGTCTGGAGAACGGCCATATCCGGCTGCGGCTGGACCACCTTAAGCCGTACGCCGCGGTCCTTGGCTACACGCCGGAGCAGATTCTGCTGTGGGGACGCTACCCCGGCACCCCCGGCAGCCATATCGAATCAAGCGACGTGCTGCGCGAGGAACCCGCACAAGACGAGCCGTTCGGCCCGGCGCCCGGCCAGGTGCCGGAACTCGACACCCGCGCCGGCCTCGGCGGCGGGGGAGTGCCAGCACGCGAGATGCGTAAGGAGGGGAAACACGCCGACCCCTTAAAGGCCGAAGGGTGGCTGTTTCCCGCGAATTTCGTGCGCGACCAATTGCACACCTCGCCCGGCCGGCTGCTCGTGCTCGATACGACCGGCGACAGCATGGCCCCGACGATCGTCTCCGGCGAACGCGTCATCGTCGATGCCGGCTACAAGACCCCGACCCCCGACGGGCTTTATGCCATTCGCGATACCTTCGAGTGCATCGTCGTCAAGCGCCTGCAGGTGCTGCGTTCGGCGCGCCCGACCCGCGTAAAGATCATTTCCGACAATCCCAATCATCCGAGCGAAGAAGCTCCGCTCGCAGAACTCGAGATCGTCGGCAAGGTGCTCTGCTGCCTCAAGCTGTTCTGAGGCACGTGCCCTCCCTCCGGTAACGAGCGGCAAGCGATAGGCTTGATTCGGCGCGGGCGGCGCACCGCTCGGCGCGCGACTCAGCCTGCACAGGAGCTTTCGATTCGTTCCTGACGCCGTCACATTTTCATTGACTATCGTCACCGTTTGCGCTACATTATTGCAACCCGACCATAGCCCCCAAAGGCCGCAAATGCCCCTCGCCGAACGCTGGCCCGCACTGCGCACGCCGCGCCAGGAGCGCGACATTCAACGCATTCGCCGCGCATGCGCGGCGGCGCGCGCCGGACCAAAGTCGGCCATGGCGGTCGCGCTCGCACAAATCGGCGCAGCATTCGACGAAGCCGCAACCATCAACGCCTTCAAAATCAAAGTCGAGCGACTGCTCCGGCTCGGACCTCACCACGCCGCCATGCGCGCACGCTTTGGGGCGCGGGCAGAGCTGCTCTCCGGCCGCAGCCTCGAAGCGGCGATTGCCATTGTCGAGCGTTGGTGGCGCGACGAGCGAAAGGCGTTTCAGATCGCCAGCGCATTCGGCTGCGCCACCCGGCTCTCCCTCGAAGTCTTAAGCGAGCTACGCCTCATTCTGCGGCTCTTGCGCTTCAAGCGGATGCAAACGGAGTATGCGGTCATCCTCGCGGCGCTGGACGAGGTGCCGATCGCGGCGGCGGCGGAATGATCTTGCCGGACATGCAATGTACGAAGTACGCGCGCGCCGGAAAGCTAAGCCTCAGCGCTTATGGCGGCCCCGGACTAACGACGCGGATGTGGAGTTCGCGCAATTGCTTGGCAGTGGCCTCCGACGGCGCCCCCATCAGCAAATCCTCCGCGCGCTGGTTCATCGGGAACAGCACGACTTCGCGCAGATTCTCCTCGCCGCACAGCAACATGACAATCCGGTCGATGCCCGGCGCAATTCCGCCATGCGGCGGCGCGCCCAGCGAGAACGCATGCAACATGCCGCCGAATTTCTGTTCCAGCACGCTTTCGTCGTAGCCGGCGATGGCAAAAGCCTTCTTCATCACGTCGGGACGATGATTGCGAATCGCGCCGGAGGACAGTTCCACGCCATTGCAGACGATGTCGTATTGGATCGCCTTGAGACCGAGAATTCTTTCGCGGTCTGCTGGGTCGAGCGCGAGGAATTCTTCCGCGGCCAAATTCGGCATCGAGAACGGATTGTGGGAGAAATCGATTTTTTTCTCCTCCTCATTCCATTCGTACATGGGAAAATCGACGATCCAACACAGCTCGAATCGCTCTTTGTCGATCAAGCTCAAATCTTCGCCGATCTTGGTGCGCGCGGCGCCGGCAAATTTGTAGAAATCCTTTGGATTGCCAGCTACGAAGAAGCAGGCGTCACCGACGCGGAGTCCGAGTTGATTCGCGATTTCCTTGGTGCGTTCCGGACCGATATTCTTGGCGAGCGGTCCGACGCCCTCGCCCTGCTTCAGCCATTCAGCGCGAATTTCTTCAGCTTCCTGGCGATGCCCCTTGTCGAGGGCTCTCTTGATTCTCAGCTTAATATCCTCGTCGTCGACAGACAAAGAACTTTCGCGTTCGCGCCAGAAAATGTAGCCGAGGCCAGGTTGACCTTCGCCCTGTGCCCACGAATTCATGCGATCGCAGAAGGCGCGGTTACCACCGGTCGGCGCCGGAATCGTCCACACTTGGTTCGCAGGATCAGCGGCGAGAAGGTTCGCGAAAATCTTGAAGCCCGAGCCGTGGAAAATCTCCGACACATCGGCCATCGCGATCGGATTGCGCAAATCCGGCTTGTCAGTGCCGTATTTGGCTATCGCCTCGCCATAGGGAATGCGCGGCAATTTCTGTGTCACCGGCTTGCCGCCGCCGAACTCCTCGAACACGCCGCGAATGACCGGCTCGACCGCGTCAAACACGTCCTCCTGGGTGACAAAACTCATCTCCAGATCGAGCTGATAGAACTCGCCGGGCGAGCGGTCGGCGCGCGCGTCCTCGTCGCGGAAGCACGGCGCGATCTGGAAATAGCGGTCGAAGCCGGAGATCATGATCAGCTGCTTGAACTGCTGCGGGGCCTGCGGCAGGGCGTAGAATTTTCCCGGATGCAGGCGCGAGGGCACGAGATAGTCGCGCGCGCCCTCCGGCGACGATGCGGTGAGGATCGGCGTCTGGAATTCGAAGAAGCCCTGCTCCTTCATCCGCCGCCGCAGCGAATCAATAACGGCGCCGCGTTTCATGATGTTCCGGTGCAAGTGCTCGCGGCGCAGATCGAGGAAGCGGTATTTGAGCCTGATGTCTTCGGGATACTCCTGCTCGCCGAACACCGGCAGGGGCAGTTCGCCGGCACGCCCCAAAACCTCGATCTCGCGGACGTAAACCTCGACCGCGCCGGTCGGCATGTCAGGGTTCTCGGTGCCGTCCGGCCGCCGGCGCACCTTGCCGTCGATGCGCACCACCCATTCCGAGCGCAGCGTCTCGGCCACTTTGAAGGCCGGGCTGTCGGGATCGGCCACCACCTGGGTGAGGCCATAGTGGTCGCGCAGATCGATGAACAGCACGCCGCCATGGTCGCGGATGCGATGGCACCAGCCCGAAAGGCGCACCTTGCTGCCGATGTCGCTCGCCCTCAGTGCGCCGCAGGTATGGCTGCGATAGCGGTGCATCGTCGCTTGCATTCTCTCTTTGAGCTTTTCGGACCGGAACGCGGAAAGCGCATGCGAGAGTGCCTTTGTCAAGGCGCGCATGGCGCCAGTTCCTCATTGCCGGTCCCGGCCGGGCGACGCATGCTGCTGCGCGGCGACACGGGTGCGAACGGCTCGCGCGTGACGCTAAAGATAGGTCCTCATATGGCCAAGGCACGAACCAGAAGGACAAGCACAGGCACCACCCGCATAACCACGGCGGAGGCTGCCGTCAGTGCGCTGTTGGCTCACGGGCTCGACACGATCTACGTGCTGCCCGGCGTACACAACGACGATTTTTTCGATGCGCTCGCCAAAAACGCGGCAACAATCCGCACCGTCCACACCCGCCACGAGCAGGGCGCCGCCTACATGGCGCTCGGCGCCGCGTTGGCGACGGGAAAGCCGCAGGCCTATTGCGTCGTCCCCGGACCGGGCCTGCTCAACTCTGCGGCGGCGCTGCTCACCGCCTATGGCATGAATGCTCCAGTCCTCGCGCTCTTCGGCCAGATTCCGCAGGACGCCATTGGCCGCGGCTTGGCGCATCTCCACGAAATCCGCGACCAGGCCGGCATTGTCGCGCGGCTCGTCGACTGGTCAGCGCGCATCCGCGCACCGCATGAGGCGCCGCGCCTGATTGCCGAGGCGATACGGTCCATGTTCATGGGCCGTCCCGGCCCGGCGGCGCTTGAATGCGCCATCGATGTCTGGGGGCGCTCGGCCCCGGTGCCGGCGCAAGCGCCACTTCCGGTGCCCGAACCGCCGATCGATGAAGACGCCGTTAAAGCCGCCGCGAAGCGCCTCGGCGCCGCCAAAAGACCGCTCATCGTGGCCGGCGGCGGCGCTCAGGAAGCCTCCGCCGAGGTGACGCGCCTTGCCCATCTTCTGCAGGCGCCCGTCGTCTCCTATCGGCGCGGCCGCGGCGTCATCGATGACCGCGACCCGTTTTCCGTCAACCTGCCGCTCGGCCGCGAGTTGTGGGCCGAGGCGGACGTCGTGCTCGCCGTGGGTACCCACCTGCACGCGCCGCTGCTGCATTGGGGAGTTGACGGCGATCTGGCGATCATCCGCATCGATGCAGATCCCGAGGAGCCCACGCGCCTGGCCAAGCCCGACGCCGCGCTGATCGGCCTGGCGGCGCCGATATTGCGGCGCCTGCTCGACGTCGTGCCGGCACACAATGTGCGGCGGTCATCGCGTTTGGGCGAGATGCAAGAGCGCCATGCCCGCATGCACAAGCGCCTCGCCAAGCTCAAGCCGCAACTCGCCTATCTTGCGGCAATTCGCGCCGAATTGCCGGAGGACGGCATCTTTGTCGATGAGGTCACCCAGCTCGGCTTCGCTGCGCGGCTAGCGTTCCCCGTCTACAAACCGCGCACGTTTCTTTCGCCCGGCTATCAGGATCCGCTGGGCTGGGGCTTTGCCACCGCGCTCGGGGCGCAGGACGCGCGCCGGGACGTGCCGGTGCTTGCGATCTCTGGCGACGGCGGTTTCATGTTCACGGCAACGGAGTTAGCGACCGCGATACGTCACCGCATTCCGCTGGTGACGGTCGTGTTCAATGATGGCGCCTTCGGCAATGTCCGCCGCATCCAGGAGGAGCGCTACGGCAACCGCCTCATCGCCTGCGACCTCGCCAATCCGGATTTCGTCGCGTTCGCCGAAAGCTTCGGCGCCGCGGCCATGCGCGTAAACAGCCCGGACGAATTTCGGACGGCGCTGCGGCGCGCCTTGGCGAACCGCGACGGACCTACCCTCATCGAAGTGCCCGTCGGAGCCATGCCGAGCCCGTGGGAGTTCATCCTCATGGGCAGGGTACGCGGAGGTTGAGCGCGGATCACAAATATATATTGCCGCGCCGATTAGAGCATTGGTCTTGCCACGCGTGCAGCATCTGAACGACACTGTCCGGCGACAATGGTATTTGATTCCGCTATCTCATCCTCAATGCATCCGATCACGACAACCTCGGAACTTGCCGCCACGTGCCGGCGGATGGCTGCCCACCCCTTCGTCACCGTCGACACCGAATTCCTGCGCGAGACCACCTACTATCCGCTGCTGTGCGTTGCGCAAATCGCCTCGACCGACGAGGCCGTGGTCATCGACGCGCTGGCGCCCGGTATTGACCTTGCTCCCTTCTTCTCACTGCTGGCGGACGAGAAGGTCATGAAAGTCTTTCATGCCGCGCGCCAGGACATCGAAATCGTGTGGCACCGCGCCAAGCTTATTCCCCATCCCATCTTCGACACCCAGGTCGCGGCCATGGTGCTGGGCTACGGCGATTCCATCTCCTACGACCAGCTTGTGCAGCGCATCACCGGCGATGCGCTCGACAAATCGCACCGCTTCACCGATTGGACGCGCCGGCCGCTCTCTGAAGCGCAGCTTTCCTACGCGATCTCCGACGTGACGCATCTGCGGGATGTCTATCTGGCGCTGGTCGACGACCTCGGGCGGCGCGGCCGCGTCGATTGGGTGCAGGATGAGATGCGCGTGCTGACTTCGGCCGACACCTACCGCATGGATCCGGAGAACGCCTGGCAGCGGCTGAAGACGCGCGTGCGCAAGCCCAGGGAACTCGCCGTGCTGATCGAGGTCGCAGCCTGGCGCGAGCGCGAGGCGCAGTCGCGCGACGTGCCGCGCTCGCGGGTACTCAAGGACGATGTGATCGCCGACATCGCCGTGCAGGCACCGACGACGACCGACAAGCTCAAGAGCCTGCGCTCGCTGCCCAAAGGCTTCGAACGCTCGCGCTGGGGCGAGGCGATCGTCGCCGCAGTGGCGCGCGGGCTCGCGCGCGACGTAAAAACGCTGCCGCGCTTGGCGCGCCTGCAGTCCTCGGCGAATGGCACTGCGGTCGTCGAGCTGCTCAAGGTGCTGTTGCGCATGATTTCGGAGCGCCACCACGTTGCCGCCAAGGTGATCGCCACGGTCGACGACCTCGAGCGCATCGCCGCCGACGATGCCGCCGACGTCCCCGCGCTCACCGGCTGGCGCCGCGAGCTGTTCGGCGAAAAGGCGCTCGCGCTCAAGCATGGCAAACTCGCGCTCGCGATCGAAAAGGGCAAGGTCGCCACGGTCGAGCGTGGATGAAGGTCTCCTCTGCCCACGAGCGGGCAAAGGAACGGCGGTGAAATTCAACTGGTGCCGAATTTTCGCGAACCGGCCCAAAGGGAATAAAGGTATCCGAGCAACAGAACGCCGTAAGTCAGAACGAACAACCACCCCGCCCCGTTGATAACACCCCTAAAGATTGCCCATAGCGACACCACAATTCCGACGGCGTTCCCGATCGAAGCGCCGAGCAAGAGGCCGCGCAGCGCGGTCCAATCGTGTGACTGCCTGACAAACCAGAGGATCGGACCGAACGTCAGCAATGCCGCACCGAAAAGTCTGAATCCGAGCACCGCGCCGGGGCTGACTGCAACGCCGTAGTTCGGGAGCAGAGCGCCTGGGACCAGCGTATAGCTCAGTCCGTTGAGCACGGTTATGATCGCGGCAAACGCCAAAAAGCGCCTAAGATTTTCCATATCGTCCCCCTTTGTTGCCCGTCACCGCCTGCGAAATTCGCCGTGCATGTGCCGATGCCCGCCGATCCAGTAGTGATTTTGCAGCGTCCGCTTGGACCCTGATTTTTGCTGCGAGCCACTGCATTCAACCGCACGGCACTCACCTTGGCAACGTCCCGCGTGCCGTTCGCCAGGCTTATTTTTAGCTGCCGGCCCACAACGCAGCGTCAGGCCTTTCCTAACGGCGGCAGCTGTACGCGGACAAGAGAACCTCGGCTACCCCATCAGCATCACCGGCTCGCGCCCAATGAGGCGCGCCAGCGAGCGCAGCCGGTTCAAAACCCGTTCGCCGGAAAGCGCCGCGAATTCGCCGGGAAGGCGCAGAGCAAGCCGGTGCCGCTCCACTGCGAGCGGCGTCCTCGGCAGCACTCCGGGCATGGCCGCGGACACGACATAGGCGAGCCGCAGCGCCGCGCCGAGCACGCGCGCGCGGTCGAGCATGCGCGTCGAAGCCAGCTCGCGCAGCCGCGGCGACAGCTCGTCGTCCATGACCAATCCGACGTGGCGGTAAAATACGGCGAGCGCCAGATAGGCGCGGCCCGGATGGTCGATCGCGGTGAAGGCGGCATTAGCGATGATATTGAGCGATTGCTCGCCGCGGTAATCGGGATGCGCACGCCAGCCGACATCGGCCAAGAGGCACGCGGCGTGACGAAGACGACGTTCCTCGCCCGTTTCATCGAGGCCCGAGGAGGCCATGAAACGGTCGGTCCATTCGATCAGCTCTTCACCGTGGCGCGGCGAGCGCGAACGCAATTGGTTGAGACCGCGTGCCGCTTCGATGAGCGCATCCTTCTCCTTGTCCTTCTGTTTGAGCAGCGAATAGAGCAGACCCTCGCGCACGCCAAGCGCGGAGAACATCACCTGCCGCGGCTTGCCGATGCGCAGGACGTATTCGAGGACCAGCGCGGCATAGGCAAGCAGCGGCCGCCGTGCATTGGCCACCACTTCGATGTTGGAGAGCGTCTCGACATCGACGCGATGCAGCAGGCGCGCGAATTCAAGCGCCTCATTGGTCGCAATGGCGTAGCCATGCATCACGTGCAGCGGATATCCGGTCTGCCACATGTGCAGCCGCGCCAGCGCCCGCCAGGTGCCACCGACGGCGTAGAAGTTGCGGTCCTCGCAGTCTCTGAGCACTGGCAGGGCGCCGAGTGTTTTCTTGACGAACTTTTCCGCCTTCTTGAGCGATTTTGTCGAAATGTCCGCCAAGGCGAGGCCGCCGAGCGGCCGGGTCACGCCGCGCCCCGCGTGCGTGTCGTGAACATCGACGAGCTCGAGCGAGCCGCCGCCAAGGTCCCCGACCACTCCGTCTGCCTGATGCACGCCCGAAATAACGCCGAGTGCGGTCAACTCCGCCTCGCGCGCGCCCGACAGCACGTCGATCTCGGTCCCTATGATTCGCTCGGCGAGCTTGATGAAGGCGCGGCCGTTCCTGGCGTCGCGGCAGGCTGCGGTGGCGATTGCCAAAATTCTCTTCACGCCGATTGTCGTACACAGCGCGCGGTAGCGCTTGAGTGCGGACAAGGCCTGCTCGACCGCGTCGGCAGCGAGCAGTCCGGTGGACTGCACCTCGCGGCCAAGCCCGCACAACGCCTTCTCGTTGAACAGCACCGTCGGGCTGCGGGTGAGCCCCTCGTAGACCAAGAGCCGCACGGAATTCGAGCCGACGTCGATGACGGCCAGCGGCGGACCATGGTCGAGGCGTCCGTGTGCGTCGATCTTGGCGCGGCTCATCTCTTGCAATCAGCGCAGGGCAACAGGTGATGCGTTCCGCCTTCGCTCACGCCCGCTCCGAGCGATGTCGCAACCGGGGAATGGAATCTTTAGGCGACTTTCCGCGCCCCGACAGGCTTGGATTGGTCATGAAGTAGGTTTGGACATTGAACGCCTCCTCGCGCGCGCCGGGCTTGATGCGGGACGAGGAGCCGTCGGCGAGGAGCTGCCAGCTCTGCTCGTTGTCCTTGAAGTTAGCAACCATGATCTGATCGAGGACCTGCGCGTGCACGGTGGGATTGAGGAGGGGGCAGAGGACTTCGACGCGGCGGTCGAGGTTGCGCGGCATGATGTCGGCGGAGGAGATATAAACCGCAGCCTTCGGATGCGGCAGACTGTGACCGGAGCCGAAGCAATAGATGCGGCCATGTTCGAGGAAGCGGCCGACGATGGACTTGACGCGGATATTTTCGGACAGGCCCGGAACCCCTGGCCGCAGGCAGCAGATGCCGCGCACCACAAGTTCAATCGCCACGCCCGCGCTCGAAGCGCGATAGAGCGCGTCGATGATATCGGGATCGACCAGCGCATTCATCTTCATCCAGATAGAAGCCGGACGGCCGGCCTTGGCGTGCACGATCTCCTCTTCGATGTGCATGTGGATGCGCTTGCGCAAGGTGAGCGGTGAGACCGCCATGCGCTCGAGCCCGGCGGGCTCGGCGTAACCGGTCACGTAATTGAACACGCGCGCAACATCGCGGGCGATGACGGGATCGGCGGTGAAGAACGACAGATCGGTATAGATGCGCGCCGTCACCGGATGATAATTGCCGGTGCCGACATGCACATAGGAGGCGAGTGCAGCACCCTCGCGGCGGACCACGAGGGAGAGCTTGGCATGGGTCTTGAGCTCGATGAACCCGTATACCACCTGCACGCCGGCGCGTTCGAGATCGCGCGCCCAGCGGATATTGGCCTCCTCGTCGAAGCGCGCCTTGAGTTCGACGACCGCGGTGACCGATTTGCCGGCTTCGGCGGCTTCTGCGAGCGTCTTGACGATCGGAGAATCGGCCGAGGTGCGGTAGAGCGTTTGCTTGATGGCGACGACATCCGGATCGCCCGTCGCCTGATGCAGAAAATCCACCACCACGTCGAAGGATTCGTAGGGATGGTGGACGATGAGATCCTTCTGCCGGATCGCGGCGAAGCAATCGCCGCCATGGTCGCGGATGCGGTCGGGATAGCGCGGGGTATAGGGCACAAATTCGAGGTCCGGCCTGTCGAGGCTGGCAAGCTGCGCCATCTCGTTGAGCGCGAGCACCCCATCGACCTTGAACACGCTTTCATCCGTGGCGCCGAGCGCGCGCAGCACGAAGCGCTGCAACTCCGCCGGCATCATCGCTTCGATGTCGAGCCTGATCACCAAGCCGCGGCGGCGACGCTTGAGCGCGGTTTCGAATAGCCGCACCAGATCTTCCGCCTCTTCGAGGATTTCCAGCTCCGAATCGCGGATGACGCGGAAGGCACCGACCCCCTTCACCGCATAGCCGGGGAACAGCTTGCCGATGAAAAGGCTGGTCTCGGCCTCGATTGAGATCAAGCGCACTTCCCCGCCCTCCCCGGCCTGTGGCAGCCGCACGAAGCGTTCGATGCGGTTCGGCATGCGGATCAGCGCGTTCATCGCCTTGCCGTCTTTGGCGCGCGAAAGCTGAAGCGCGATCGAGAAGCCGAGATTGGGAATGAACGGGAACGGATGCGCCGGATCGACGGCGAGCGGCGTCAACAGGGGGAAAACATGGGCCAGAAAATGGTCTTCGAGCCAGGCCCGCTCCGACTTGGCGACGTCGGGGCCATCGACCAGCACGATGCTGGCTTGGGCGAGTGCTGCGCGCAGCTCGCGCCACTGCGCCTGCTGGTCTTCAACGAGGAGCTCCACGGCCTCGGCAATGCGCACGAGCTGCTCGGCCGGGGTCAGTCCCTCGGGGCTCTTCGTACCGATGCCGGCGCGCACCTGCGCCCGAAGGCCGGCAACGCGCACCATGAAGAACTCGTCGAGGTTGTTCGCCGAGATCGACAGGAATTTCAATCGCTCCAGCAGCGGATGTCCGCGATTGGCGGATTCTTCGAGGACGCGGCGGTTGAAGTTGAGCCACGACAGCTCACGGTTGATGAAGCGTTCCGGGCTGGAAGCCAGAGCCGACGCCGCGTGCCGTTCCGCCGGTTCGGCGAGCCGCCCCGGGGCTTCCAGCCGCAGCGCCTGGCCGGATTCGAGCGCAACAGCAGTCGCTTGGCCGCGGTCGACCATGGCTGCTCCTTGTTCCTCGAGCCTCACACTCGCTATCCCCGATAATGATTCGATGACTTCACAGCATTGAGATAAGGCGGCGCGGTGTCGCTCCGTCAAGCCTTCCCCTCACGCCGGACCGGCGGCCGTCGTTCACGGCCTGCAAGATCAAAGAGTTACGGCCCTTTAATGCTTGACGGCTTGAGCAAGGAAGCCTATGTGCCCCTCGTCGGTCAGAAAAGCAACTGAACGACTTCCAAACCCGGCAAATAAGCCATGGGCAGTACCAACTCTGGTGCGGCCGGCACTCCAGACTTCGTGTCGGTCGCACTGGTAAGCATCACGACCGTGCGCGGCATCGACGGCTGCGCGATGGCAAAAGATCGCGGATAGCGATCTCTTGCCAACGCTCACGCCGAACCCGCAAGCGCGGTAAGGAGGTGAGCGATGGTCGCAAGACTCGCAAAAAGGTTGAACGGTGTCCGCCGGCGCGCCATGCCGGTTGGCCCCATCGATGAAAAACTCGACGAGCTGGGCGTTGCGGAAGCGCGGGCTGTGCTCATTGCGCCTTCCGAAGCTTCGCATTTACCTCATTATACGAGCAAACCGGAGCCTCTCGGCAATGAACTCGACCGCCTCTACGCCTCGCTCGAAGCGGTCACGCCGGAGAACCATCCACGCACGGCGAGGTTGCTTGGGTCGAGCAACCGGAAGGTGGCGCAAAAAGTAATCGAGGAGGCGGGCGAGGTCGCGCTCGCAGCCGTCAAGCACAATGACCGGGCGATCGTGCGCGAGAGTGCCGACCTGCTCTACCATCTCGCCGTGCTGTGGCGCCGCACCGGAATCGGTCCCGCCGACATCTGGGCCGAGATGCGCCGCCGCGCCGACAGTCTCGGGATCGCGGAGAAGCTACCGAAGTCAAAAGCGTAAGCGCGGCGCTTAGCGCGTGTTTGCACAGCCTGCAAAAAAGGCCGGGAAACTCCCCGACCGCTTCTGAGGGCCTTGGCGTCAGGGCGGCGTTTCAAGCTGTTTTGAAACACCGCCCTGATTTCCTATTCATGGCTTCCACAGGCTTGCGTTGGATTTGCGTAGCCTCGACCGGATCCTGATCGCCAAATATTCGGTTGTGGCTGCGCTCTAGAAGCCCTCGAAGGAAGACCGTTCAGCTGAGATCAGGCAAGGTCGAAGCGATCGGCGTTCATCACCTTGTTCCAGGCCGCCACAAAGTCACGCACGAACTTCTTTTGCGAGTCGTCGCATGCATAGACTTCCGCAAGCGCGCGGAGCTGCGAGTTCGAACCGAAGACGAGGTCGACACGGGTGCCGGTCCACTTCAGTTTGCCCGTTGCGCGGTCGCGGCCCTCGAACACGTCTTCGGCCGAGGTCGCCTTCCACTCGGTGCTCATGTCGAGCAGGTTGACGAAGAAGTCGTTGGTGAGCGTCTCTGGCTGCTTCGTGAAGACGCCGTGTTGGGACTGCCCGAAGTTCGCATTCAGGACGCGCATGCCGCCAACGAGAACCGTCATCTCAGGCGCGGTCAGCGTCAGCAATTGCGCCTTGTCGACCAGAAGCTCCTCTGCCGATACGGCGTATTTGGTCTTGAGGTAGTTGCGGAACCCGTCTGCAGCCGGTTCGAGGACGGCAAAGGACTCCACATCGGTTTGCTCCTGCGACGCGTCCGTTCGGCCCGGCGTGAAGGGAACCTCCACCTCGTGCCCGGCCTTCTTCGCCGCTTGCTCGACGGCTGCGCAACCGCCGAGGACGATCAGGTCGGCAAGCGAAACCTTCTTCCCGCCGGACTGCGCGGCGTTGAACTCCTTCTGGATGCCCTGGAGGGTTTTGAGCACCTTCGCCAGTTGGGCAGGCTGGTTGACCTCCCAATCCTTCTGCGGCGCGAGGCGGATGCGCGCCCCGTTCGCCCCACCGCGCTTGTCGGAGCCGCGGAAGGTTGCCGCCGAGGCCCAAGCGGTCGAGACCAGTTCGGAGATCGACAGCCCCGATGCGAGGATCTTTCCCTTGAGTGCAGCGATGTCCTTCGCGTCGATCAGCTTGTGATCGACT
>JBEKNW010000085.1:0-18801 GCA_049522435.1 Xanthobacteraceae bacterium | reverse complement strand
ACTACCGCCGGAAAACAAGCGGCATGGCGCGCGACACTTGGGACGACGACCGCCCGGCCTTTGTCGTGCGCGACGGCAATTATGTCTCGGCGCGCTGGCCCGGCGACGCGCACACCTTTGCGCGCACGTTCGCCGCCGTGCTGGCGGAGCGCGGCGGGTAAAAATCCAAGCGGTAATTTCCGCGCGATTACGGCAAGCAGTAGCCGAGCCTGTGGTGCCGCCACCGGGTTAACACCCCTTTAATCCTGCAATTCACATGAGATATTGTTTTTAAAGGATTAATTAGCTCAACACTGCATTCAAAATAACTTGGAAATAACGCGATATATGTGAAAGCCCCAGCACGCCGCGACCGGTGGCCCTGCCGGTCTCGACGATTGCCATTACCCCCCGGCCGAGAAGATGAACCGGCAGGCTCCTGGCAGGGAATGGCGGGGCCTCTGGTTGCCGTCTGAGACGGGGTCGGGGGGAGAACTGACGGAGCGGCCCCTCGTGCGGTCCCGCTCAAGCGCCTCTGGCGACGTTCTAAAGCCCTCACCACATTTCCGGCACGCACCTCGAAGGCAGGGACTTCATGGCCGTCTTCAACCTCTACTCAAAGCGCAAAAAGGCAGTGGCGAACGCCGGAAAGCCTGATGTCTATAAATACGATAACTTACCGCAGCCCCTGCGCGTGCAAATCATGCACCTGTGGAATGATCTGTTTGGTCAATATGAGAATTATCCGCTCAACTCGTGGCTGCTTCTCCATGATTGGATGGCGCGGGAGAAGGGGGTATTCCAGTTGGGTATTGGGGGCAATCCTCGCGAGCGATGCATTCAACACTTTGCGACGTGTTCCATAGATGACGCCCTCGACATGATTGAACTATCGTTTGGCGCGATCGAGAACCCAGATCTGGACGAAGCGATCGAGGAGCCAAATCAGCGGTTCCGCGAGCACGGCGTTGGATATCAATTCTCAGGTGGCACAATTATCCGCGTCGACAGCGAGTACGTGCACGCGGAGGTCGTTAAGCCTGCCCTGGCGTTGCTCTCGGACGAGAGATTTGCGGCGGCGAATGAGGAGTTCCTGACAGCTCATCGGCACTATCGGGAGGATCGTCACAAAGACTGCGTCGTGGCAGCCAACCGCGCTTTTGAGACGACCCTAAAGACGATCTGCCGCGCGCGTGGATGGGCCTTCGATCCTGGTGACCGCGCGAGCGAGCTGGTGACGCTTGTGCGCAATCAAGGTCTGCTTCCTCCGTACCTAGACAGAGGGCTCGATACGTACGTGGCACTGCTAAAGACCGGCTTGCCCGGAGTGCGCAACAGCGCCGGAGGTCACGGCGATGACCCTGCAGCCCCGCCGGTGCCGGGTTACATCGCAGCCCATGCATTGCACCTCACGGCCGCCAACATCGTTTTGTTGGTGGAGGCTTTCAATCAAAATGCCTGAGCTGACACCGGAGCAGCAATTCACCGAAGCGGATTTCTCATGCCCCACACGGACTATGCCGACCCAGAGACCGTGTTTCCAAGGTTGGAGGCGCGCGTTCAAAAGGTTGAAGACGACGCCTACTGGATAACGATTTGGCATTGGAAAGAACTGGGTGTGAGGGAGAGGGTGTTCAATAGAAAGCAGGCTGGATCATACGAAGACGCTAAAGAGACCATCGTGAAACATGCTCGCGAACTGGGCGCCATCGTTGAGCCGGACGACATCACCGTCGATCACGTCGAATGACTTGCCGGAATCAAAACCGAGCCGCGGCCAGCGGTCCCTACCGGTTTCGATGAATGCCTACCCCCTGGGCGAGAAGACGAACCGGTGGCCTCCTAGCAGGGTCTGGCAGGCCCTCCGCTCGCCAGGTACAAAGGAATGAGCGATGATCCATACCAAGACGTTCCGCAGTCGCTAATGCCTCGGACAATCTTCGCTGATAGGTGAGTGCCGAAGGCGCTGCAAAAGGAACACGTCAATGGCAGCCGACAAGAAGGACTATCAATCCGTTTTGGGTGCTCTTGTAGATCACGCAACTTTGCCAAGCATCATCAACAAGCTCAACAAGGTATCCATTGCCACCGAAGACGTCCCTCTCAGGAAGGCAATTCAATCTGTTGTCCGCCACCTCGAAGAACAGTGGAGAGACACTCCCAGTAGCCAAAAATCGGCGAAAGGTTCTCTTCGCCCGCATCTCGCAAAGGAGCCGTACAAATCAACTGTTGAGTATTGCCAGAGATGCATCGACTCGACGAAACCGCAATGGCAAATCATCGCCGAGCGACACGGCTGGGGGCCGAAAGCTCAGTAACCGCCGAGATCGCCTGGGGTGCACGCGGAGGCCCCGGCGCCGCGACCGGTGGCCCTTTTCGGTCTCTGGCCGAGAAGACGAACCGGCAGCCTCCCGGGAGAAAATGGCGAGGCCTCTCTGGGCAACCCCGGGACCCTCGGCGAAATTGCAATCCCTCTGCTCAGCACTACATCTAGTCGTTGGGGTAGCGATCAATTAGAGGAATGCGGTCCTTGGCCGAGCACGAACTTCCCAAGAACATCGAGCGCTACCTCGCTGCTCTATCACGACTGTACGCGCAGGATGGCCATCGTGCCCTGCAGGAGATCGTCGTCAACGCCCAGACGCGGGTACGCGAGGGATGGTCGTACGATAATCTGAACGGCGGGACGTACGGTCATGCCCTTTACCTGGTCATCCCCGAACCCATGTTCCTCGCCGCGGCCAAGAAGCGGGACGAGATACAGAAGCAGATTTGCCGCGACCTCAATGAACTCCACAACTTCCAGAACGAGTTCATCGTAGAGGTGTTCTTGGAAATGGACGTTCCGGAGGATCGCGACTGGCGGCAGGAGTCCGGGCTGCTCGTCTCAACGGCCGCTGTTGTTGCTCCCGACAGCGTCTCGCGCATCTGGGGCGACAAGGGCTTCCGGCTCTTCTTGAGCCACAAGTCGGAAGTGAAGAAGGAGACGGCGGAGTTGAAGGAAAAACTCGGCCGCTTCGGCGTCTCCGCCTTCGTTGCCCACGAGGACATCAAACCTTCGAGGGCTTGGCAAACCGAGATCGAGAACGCCCCCACAGCATGAACGCTTTCGCAGCCTTGATGACGAAGGATTTCCACGACAGCCTCTGGACCGACCAAGAGGTGGGATTCGCGCTCGCCCGAGGCGTCCCGGTGATCGCGGTGAAGCTCGAGCGCGATCCTTACGGGTTCCTCGGAAAGTTCCAAGCGCTGCGCGTAGACTGGGACGGCGCCGCGATGGGCATAGTGAAGCTACTCATGAAGCACGACCGCATGTTCGGCGCTTACGTCCAGGCGTTGCGCGACTGCACCAGTTGGACTGATGGCAACGTGCTCGCTCTCGCGCTGCCGGGAATAGAGAGGGCCACGGAGCAGCAGATCGACGAGTTGGTGGCTGCTGCCAACGACAACATGGAGGTGCGCTATAGCTTCGGCTTCAGGGGCAACAAGCCTTCTGAACACGGCGAGGGACTGATCCCGCACCTGCACCGCCTCGGGCCTCGGCGGTTCGCTCGCGGCGACAACGATGTCATCGTGCCGGCGTCCCAGGTGGAGCGCCGGCGGCGCCAGACCGCCGAGGACGAGATTCCATTCTAAGCGCACCGGCCTGCATCGGCCAATGCAACGCGTCACTCATCTATTCCATCGGATTTTCGCGCGCTTCCGACGCGCGCAGATAGGCCGAAGAAAAGGCAAGCGGCATGACCAACCCGAAATTGCCGCCCAATATTCGCGAGTTCAATGAGATCACGGGCGTGATCTTCGGGCAGCTGTACGCGGCCTTCCCGGCGCTACAAGACATCGATGCGGATGGGGTCGCGAAGGCACTCGGACATTCCCTTGGGGACAGAATGGAATCGGGACGAACGTTCGGTGAGGTGCTCGCCTATACTGTCGGCTGGCTCGCTTCCGAAGAATTTATTCATCCGTATGGCGCGCACCCTCGCCAGCGGGTCGTCCTGACTGCCAAGGCACTTGCTGCGATGAACGCCGTCCCCGAAAAGCTCGGCAGGCCGCTTGGATCAGAAATCGCGGAAGCCGCCAGGGAGGGATCCTCAGATGCTGGGAAGAACAAACTGGCCGAACTAGTCGGAACTCTTCTTGGAAGCTTCACCGGGTCGGCGGTCAAGTCAATTGGTGGCGGATAGGCAATCGAGGCCCTCAACGGCCTCCGCACCACAAGTCGTAATCCGGGAAGAAGCAGTCGCGCCGCGACCGGGTTAACACCCCTTTAAGTACCGTCGGCCAGAGTGCCCCGAAACGACACACCGTGCCGCCTTAAGCGGCGGAGTGACCTGAGGGATCAATGGCCATCCTCGTCGTCGATGACGATCCGGTGCAGTGCCGGCTGCTTGAGGGCATGCTGCAGAAATTCGCCTATGAGGCGGTGACGCTCGACAACGGCGATGCGGCGCTGGCGTTGCTCACCGGGCCCGACGGCGCGCGGATCGATTGCGTGATCCTCGATCTGGTGATGCCGAACCTCGATGGTCTTGGCGTCCTCGCCAGATTACGCCAGGCGGCGATCAAGGTGCCGGTGATCGTGCAGACCGCGCACGGCGGCATCGACAATGTCGTCTCCGCCATGCGCGCCGGCGCGATCGATTTCGTGGTCAAGCCGGTCGGGCCCGAGCGCATGCAGGTCAGCCTGCGCAATGCGCTCAACACCAGCGCGCTCGAAGGCGAGCTGGCGCGTCTCAAGCACAGCCGCTCCGGCACGCTCGGCTTTGCCGACATCATCACCAAAAGCCCGGCGATGCACGTCGTGCTGCGCATGGCGGAGAAAGCGGCCGCCTCGACCATCCCGGTGCTCGTCGCCGGCGAATCGGGTGTCGGCAAGGAGTTGATCGCGCGCGCGATCCACGGTTCCGGCGAGCGGCGGGCAAAACCGTTCGTCGCGGTGAATTGCGGCGCCATGCCGGAAAACCTGATCGAGTCGATCCTGTTCGGCCACGAGAAGGGGTCCTTCACCGGCGCCACCGAGCGCCATATCGGCAAGTTCGTCGAGGCCTCCGGCGGCACATTGTTTCTTGACGAGGTCGGCGAATTGCCGGCCGCGGCCCAGGTCAAGCTCCTGCGCGCCATCCAGGAAGGCGAAGTCGAGCCGGTCGGCGCGCGCAAGCCGGTCAAGGTCGATGTCCGGCTCGTATCGGCCACCAATCGCGACCTGATCGCCGACGTGAAAGGCGGCCGCTTCCGCGAAGATCTGTTCTACCGGCTGCATGTGTTCCCGATCACCGTACCGCCGCTGCGGGAACGGCCTGCGGACATCCCGGCGCTAGCCCGGCATTTTTTGGCGCGTTTTTCCGCGGAGGAAGGCAAGCGCATCCGCCTGATCGCGCCTGAAGCGCTGCGCCTCCTCACCGCCTTTCATTGGCCGGGCAACATCCGCCAGCTCGAAAACGCGGTCTTCCGCGCCGTGGTCCTGGCCGAAGGCGACAGCGTCGGCATTGCGGAATTCCCCCAGATAACGGCCCAGATATCGGTACCGGCGGCAAGCCCGGTGCAAGGGGTGCAAAGGGTGCAAGGCGCGCAAGGGGTGCAAGAGGTGCAAGCGCAGGCTGCAGAGCTGCTGGCAGAAGACCCTCATAAACCGGTTTCCACCGAAGGGCTCTTCGATGACGATCCGCCGACAGCCCCGGCCACTCCCCTACCCGCGCTCGTCGATGCTCTGCCTTTGCTCGATGCCGAGGGCGACGTGCGACCGCTCGAAGAGCTTGAGGCTGACCTCATCCGGTATGCCGTTACCCATTACCGGGGACAGATGTCGGAAGTGGCGCGACGGCTGCAAATCGGCCGCTCGACGCTCTATCGCAAGCTGGAAGCGCTCGGTCTCAATGGCGGCGGGGAGGCGGAGCGCGAGGGCGTGGCGGCAGAGCGACAACCGTGGAAAATAGCGTGAATTGATCGCGCCTTGCCGTCTCGCGCCGGGACAAATTTGTCCGGCTCACGTAAGGTAAGCTCCGAACCAGGACTTTGGTCCGCAATAATAATGACGTGATTGGGGACGATCATCCCCAAGCGCGAGCGTTTTGCGATCGCGCCATCGCGGGCTCTAAAGGAGAATTTGCAATGCCGGGCGTCCGTCTTTTCGCCTCGACCGCCATGATTCTCCTGCTATCGGCCGCTGCGGGCGGCGCGCTCGCGCAACCGAAGTCCGAGGCCGACATCGATGCCGCCGCTCCCGCGCCGGGCGCGGCAAACGTAGCGGCCCCGGCGGCCCCGACGGCCCCGACGGAAGGCGAACCCGGCCAAACGTCCGCGAAGCAAACCGGTTCCGCCGACGAGACTGTAGCGCCGGCAGCAGCAGCGAAGCCGGAAGAATCGATCGACCAGCCGGCCGCGGCAGCTGCAACGCCGGCCGTGGCGACCCCGGCGTCGACACCGAATCCGGACGAATCGATCGAAGGGCCCGCAGCCCCGGCCGTTACCGAGGTTCCGGCCAGGAAGCAGGAACCCGCCGCCTCGGCCGGTGAGGATGCTGTCCCGACCACCTCGGTTGTCGCGCCGCCCGCGGCGGCGCCGAGTGAGTCCGCGACGACATCGGCTCCCGACGCCGTCGTCAAGGCCGATGCTGCAATCGCCGAACAATTGCGCGATCTCGCCAACGGCAGATTCGACCGCATCATCGGCAGCAAAAAGGAAAGGACGACTATCGATGCGTTCTATTCCGCCCGCAATTATGCGCCGCTGTGGATCACCGACGGCAAGGCGAATGCGCGCGGTAAGGCGGCAATAGCCTATCTCGGCCAGGTCGACGCCGACGGTCTCGATCCCGCCGACTACCCGGCGCCTGGTTTCGCCTCACTCACCGATCCGGCCGCACTCGCGGAAGCCGAGATCAGGCTCACGACATCGGTCCTCGCCTACGCGCATCACGCGCAATTGGGACGCGTACATTGGTCGCGCGTGAGCGGCGACATCTTCTACGATCAGAAGGCACCGGACGCAGCCGAAGTTCTCGCCAATATGGCGGAAGCCAAGGATGTCGGTGAAGCGCTCGCCGCCTACGAGCCGCAATTTCCGGCCTATGTCGCTCTCAAGGACAAGCTTGCGGAAATTCGTGCCGGCAAGGCCGACGCCGGCAAGGCTCCGATTCCAAACGGGCCGGTGCTCAAGGCCGGCATGCAGGACGAGCGGGTGCCGCAAATGCGCGAGCGGCTCGGCGTTCTCGGCGACAGCGACACGACCTATGACAAGCCGCTTGCCGAAGCAGTGAAGCGGTTCCAGCAGGAGCATGAGCTTAAAGCCACCGGCGTGCTCACCTCGGCGACGATCGAAGCGCTCAACGGCCGCCGGCCCGATCGGCCGACCGACATCATCATCGCCAATATGGAGCGCTGGCGGTGGGTGCCGCGCGATCTCGGCAAGACCCACGTGATCGTCAACCTTCCCGATTTCACGCTGCGGGTGATGCAGCAGGGCAAGCAGGTGTGGACGACGAAGATCGTCGACGGCAAACCGACCATGCCGACGCCGATCATGAGCGCGGAAATGAAGTTCATCACGGTCAACCCAACCTGGAATGTACCGCCCTCGATCGTCGCCAAAGAGTATATGCCGGCGTTGCAGCAGGATCCCACGGTGCTCGAGCGGATGGGGCTTACGGTCAGCACCAATCCGGATGGAACCGTGCACATTGCTCAGCCGCCGGGCGAGAAAAACGCGCTCGGCCGGCTACGCTTCAATTTCCCCAACAAATTCCTGGTCTATCAGCACGACACGCCGGAAAAACACTTGTTCGCCTACGACAAGCGGGCGTTCAGTCATGGCTGCATGCGGGTGCAGGATCCGGTGAAATATGCCGAGGTGCTGCTGTCGATCGTGCGCCCGCACGATGGCTATACGCAAGACCGCATCCAGAAGATGTTCGGCAGCAGCGAATTGGATATCCCGTTTCCGGCCTTCATTCCGGTCCACCTGACCTACCAGACCGCTTTCGTGGATAACGAAGGCAAGCTCGAATTCCGCGACGATATTTACGGCCGCGACAAAGCCCTGCTGGCCATCCTGAAAGGCGACGAACGCAAGGTTGCGGACATCCCCATCGAGCGCAAGGAGAACACGGTTCGCCGGGAACTCCTGGCCATGCCCGACCAGTCGTGGGGCGGGCGCAACCTGTTCGGCGGCGGCCCGTCGGATGGACAGGGCTTTTTTGCCCGGCTGTTCGGCAGCCCGGTCCCGCCGCCGGCGCCGCCGGTGGTCCGGCACAGAACCGCGGCGCAGCACAAAACGGCGCAGCGCAGAACGGAGCTCCGCTAGAGCATGTTCAGTTTCGGTGGAAACTGATCATGCTCTAGATTCTTTGTTTGGTCGCATTTTCTACGGAAAACCGGTATCCACTTTTCCTGAAAATGCTCTAGCTTCACCGCGTCAGCAGTTCGTAGGCGGTGAGCGCGATCTCGAACACAATCAGCAGCACGATGATGAATTCCAGGCGTAGCGAGCGCTGGGTGTCGATCATGTCGGTGAGCACCTTGGCGGTCTCCGAAATCACCGCGAGCTTGCGCGAGAGCGCTTCGGCGCGCTCGTTAAGCTCGTATTCGTCCTGCAATCGCCCATAAAGCCGCTCCAGATCGGGACGGTCCCACACCGCATCCGGCTTGTCGCCGACGGCGACGCGGCCGGAGACGCGATGCTGGACCAGGAGCGCGTTGCCGATATACTTGAGAATCGCGCGCCGCCCGCCGGGAGTGCGTCCCTGTTCCGCGAGTTGACGCGCGAACGGCTCGATTACCTCGATCACCGACGACACCTCGCGCTCGTCGCGCGCCAGCACCACGCTCTTGGCCAGCGCGTCGGCGATCACCACCATATGTTCCGGCGTGATCGCTTTCACCTGGATCGGCCCGCCCGGCAGAATTTGCTCTTCGCCGTCCGGGGAGATTTCGATCGTGGCGGTCTCCTCCTCGCGCAGCGCGATCGGGCGCACGATACGGCCGCGCAGCCGCTGCAGCACCTCGTCCTCCTCCAGCACCGAGAGCCCGAACAGCACCACCACGCCGTAACGAAAGATCGTGACCGCACCGTCATGCCCGGCGCGGAAGGTAAGCGGTGTCGTCGAGAGCACGTCGGTACGCTCGAGCCCCGATGTATCGATGCGGTCGCCAAGGAGGAGCGCGCGCACCTTCTTGCGGACCGGCGCCGGCAGGTTCCTGTGTTCGATCGCGATCTCAGCCATCCGGGTCGTGCATCCCGCCTGTTGCTGGAGCGCACTCGCTTCCGCTTGAATCGATTGTCGCTCCAGCTTGTTAGTGGAGCATGATCTTTTCGGAAAACCGGTTTCCATCCCGGATCAAGTCCGGGGCAGGCTTTTTCCGGATCATGCTCTGGTCGGCTTTCCGTGTGAGCCATCCGGGATGTGAACCTTTAACGCGTCGCGTCGTTCCTTTGGTCTGCGGGGTTGGCATTGCACCGCGTTTGGCGGGGCATCAACCGACTATTTGCGTTTGCGCCGAGCGGACTTGCGCGTGGCCGGCTTTGCGCGTTTGCGCGCGGTCGCCGCGACGACGCTACGACGGGCCTTCCCTTTGCTCTTGCTTTTGCTCTTGTTTGGCGAAGCCTTGGTCCGTGGCGCCTTTGGCGAAGCCTTGGCCCGTGGCGCCGCACGCTTTGATTTTGCACTCGCCGCCCGCTTGGCCTTGCGCGCGCTCTTGGCCGGCCGCTTGGGCGCACTTTTCGGCGAAGCTTTGGGCGCGCTTTTTTTTGCAGCTTTTTCTGGCGACGTTTCCGCGGCTCCTTGCTTGCGCTCGGTAAAATAGGCCACCATCGGCTCGAAATAGT
The DNA here is from genome assembly GCA_049522435.1 of Xanthobacteraceae bacterium. Lineage (GTDB taxonomy): Bacteria > Pseudomonadota > Alphaproteobacteria > Rhizobiales > Xanthobacteraceae > BOG-931. The sequence continues at coordinate 9,000 of JBEKNW010000085.1, read as the reverse complement.
TCTCTTGCCAGCCGCCCTCTTCGTAACTTTTCTGCTCGTCCGGCACGTTGGTGTGCTCGAGCGTCAGCCGCGTGCCGTCTTCCACCTCCTCGAGCGTCAGCGTGATGATCGAGTCCTCATGTTCGTCGCTGAATTCCGACGTGCGCCAAGACTGAACGATGCGCTCGCCGGGGACCAGTTCGAGATTGCGGCCGCTGATGTAGCCGTCCCAGGCCGACACTTCGGCGCCAATTTCGCCCGACAGGTTGGCCTCGCCGCCGGTCATTTCGGTATGGGCGAGACTATCCAGCCATGCTTCGTAGACCTCCTGCGGGGAAGCAGGAATTGTGGTGGTCAGTGTGAATGAGTACGGCATTTTCACCTCCTTCGGAACGAGCGCCGGACGACGGCAATGTCCACACAGCGAGCCAACGCAAGTCTCGACGTTCTGGTTTCATGATAGGCTGTTCGGATCGCTTGCGCATGACAATTTAGCAGGCCTCCGGCGCGGCATCGACCGATCGCGCTGGCGCGATATTGATCGCATGGCCTACTCCCGCTTGCGATGGCACGCCGGCGAAATGTCGCCCGAACAGCACATCGTCCCATGAAACAGTCGCACCAACGCCGCGGCACCGGCAGTGGTGTTGATATTCACCGGGGCGTGGGGCATGGTTGTGGTTAACGCGATCGCCGGGGGCCGGGGGTCGCAGCGAAAACGGGCAAGTTATCGAGGTAACGCTGGACGGGGGTGCAGCGGGACTTGGCGCGCATCGTTCTGTTCCGGGGTGTACAGCGACGGATTTTCCGCAGTGGTTGCGTTGGCCCATGCTGGTTGTGATCGAGGCGGTTGGGTGCGACGAGGAGCGTTTTCACGCCCGCAGGCCGGCTTCCTTGCGTTGATCCTGGCGTGCACGCTTGCCGGTTGTGCTGTCGGCCCCGATTATTTCCCCGAAGCGGCTCCCGTCCCGACGAAGTACAAGGAGCTCAAAGGCTGGAAAGTCGCCACGCCCAGCGACGCGCTCGATCGCGGCAATTGGTGGGCCTTCTACCGGGACCCCAAGCTCGCTCTCCTCATCAAGCAGGTCGAAATCTCCAACCAGACGGTGGCGGCCTCGGCTGCGGCCTATGAGCAGGCGCGCGCCGTCATCAGGGAGGCGCAAGCTGCTCTGCTGCCCACGTTGACTGGAGGTTACAGCTTCACCCGCACCAAAACGGGGCCAGCAGCCGCGAATGCACAGGCGGGCGGCCCGGTCGGTGGCGGCGCCCTATATACCACCACCTACAACCCGCAGCTCTCCGCCAGCTGGGATCTCGACGTTTGGGGCAAGGTGCGCCGGCAAATCGAGAGCAACGCGTCCGCCGCGCAAGCCACCAAGGCCGATCTCGACAACGCCAAGCTTTCCGCGCAGGCGATGCTTGCCACCGCTTATTTCAACCTTCGCGCGGCCGATTCTTTGCACGACCTGCTCGATCGTACGGTCAAAGAATACAAGAAAACGCTCGATATCGTGCGCAATCAATTTAATGCGGGCTACGGTCCCCCCGGTTCCACTTGCTGTACGTCCGCGGACGTGGCCACCGCCGAGGCCCAGGTTTTCACCACCGAAGCGCAGGAGATCAACGTGGGCGTACAGCGGGCGCAATACGAGCACGCCATCGCCATATTGATCGGCCGGCCGCCCGCCGAACTCACAATCGCGCCGCACGTGCTCACCGGCAGCATTCCGAAAATTCCGGTCGCGATTCCTTCCACATTGCTCGAACGACGTCCCGACATCGCCGCGGCGGAACGAACCATGCAGGAGCAAAACGCGCTGATTGGCGTCGCGGTGGCAGCGTATTTTCCGGACATCAGCCTGTCCGGCGCTTTGCAGTGGCTCGGCAGCCACCCGCTGCCGTTCAATGTTGCCAATGAAGTATGGTCTCTCGGCGCGGCCGGCACGGAAACGATATTCGATGGCGGGCTGCGCGGGGCGCAAGTAGACTCCGCGCGCGCCGTTTATTGGCAGAGCGTGGCCAATTATCGTCAAACCGTGCTCACCGCCTTTCAGGGCGTCGAGGATCAACTCGTTGCTGTACGTCTCCTCACGCAGCAGCTCGGGGTGCAGCAGAAAGCGGTCAAGGACGCACACACGGCCGTGGATGTCTATTTGAATCAATTTCAGGCCGGCACGGTGGCGTTCACCACCGTGGTGACGGCGGAAATAACATTGCTGGCCGACGAGGAAGCCGAGTTGACCATCCGCCAGGACCTTTTCCTGGCCAGCGTCAGCCTGATCGAGGCGCTCGGCGGCGGCTGGGACGCGACATTGCTGCCCACGAAAAAAGAGCTGGAGCAAGGCTTCTCATTGCTGCCACAACTTCCTCCCAACCGGACGGGCGGATCGTTTGGACAACCCGCAAGTCCTCCAAGCCCTTGATTCGGCGCTTGATTTCTAGGACCCTGCGGGGAGCGCCGCGTCGGCTCAAGCGGCCTTGCTCGATTGTCCTGCACAGCCGCGTCTGCTGGTGACCAAGGTCACGGGTTCATTAGCGAATTTTCATTAGGCGAGGCGTGCTGGCTCCCGTTATATACTGACGACGTCTGGATGAACGAACGCGCAATATGGACGAGCGAACGCGCAGAACGGATGACGAGGCGACGCCGGACCTTCGCCGAACGGTGCCCGCGCCGGTCATTCGAAGCCGGTCCCGTGGGAGATTTCCCATCATCATTGGGTTGATCGTTCTTATCGCGATCGGCGGCGGCGCCTATTTGATTTTCCGATCGATCTATTCGGGGCAGCCGTCCGGCGGCGGGCGCGCTCAACAGCCCCCGGCTCAGTCGGTCGGCGCCGCAACCATCGGACAGGGTGATATTCGCGTCGTGGTGAACGCGCTCGGCACCGTCACGCCGATTGCAACCGTCACTGTGCAGACGCAGATCGACGGTCAACTGATGGAAGTCGGATTCACCGAAGGACAGATGGTCAAAAAGGGCGACTTTCTGGCGCAGATCGATCCCCGACTCTATCAGCTCCAACAAGCCCAATACGAAGGTCAGCTCGCGCACGATCAAGGCCTGCTCGCACAGGCCCAGGTCGATCTTGTGCGCTACCAGAAACTGGCCGAGCAGAATTCGATAGCGCGCCAACAATATGAGGACCAAGTCTACATCGTGCAGCAATACCAGGGCACGGTGAAGCTCGATCAGGCGCAGGTCGATCAGCAGAAGCTGAACATCATCTACTGCCACATTGTTTCTCCGGTCACCGGCCGCGTCGGCTTGCGCCTGGTCGATCCGGGAAATTACGTGCAGACCAGCAACAGTACCGGCATCGCCGTCGTCACCCAAGTGCAGCCGATTACGGTGATCTTCCCGATTCCCGAGGACGATCTGCCGGAGATCGTACCGCAACTCAACGCCGGCTCCACTTTCCAGGTGGCGGCGTACGACCGCGCGAACGTCAAGTTGCTGGCAACGGGTCGCGTGATAGCCCTCGACAGCCAGATCGACACCACCACCGGCACTGTAAAAGTGCGCGCGCAGTTCGATAACTCCGACTACGCTTTGTTCCCCAACCAATTCGTGAACGCCCAACTGCTGGTGAAGACATTCAACAACGTGGTCACGGTGCCGACGGCGGCCATCCAGCGCGGCGCGCCCGGCGCCTATGTCTACGTCGTCAACGGCGACGATACCGTGTCGGTGCGGCCGATTAAGATCGGTCCGACCGACGGTCCGATGGCGGCGGTCACTTCGGGACTGTCCGCCGGCGAGCGGGTCGTCGTCGACGGCACCGACCGCTTGCGCGACGGGGCGCGCGTGACGATCCCCGGCGCCGCCGGTCAGGCGCCCGCCGCCACGGGCACTCCCGCGCCGGGCGCTCAACCTCAGAGTCCGGGTCATTCGCAAAATCGGCCCAATAGCGGCAGCCAATAGCGGCCGCGCGGGGCGGCGAGCGCAAATTGGATCACGATCTTGCGCGACGATGAAACGATGCGATGAACGTCTCCGAACCCTTCATTTTGCGGCCGGTCGGAACGACCCTGCTGATGGCGGCCATCATGCTGTCCGGCATGGTCGCCTATACATTCCTGCCGCTCTCGACCTTGCCTGAGGTCGACTATCCGACGATCCAGGTCTCGACCTTCTATCCGGGCGCCAGTCCGGAAGTGATGACGTCGTCGATTACGGCTCCCTTGGAGCGACAACTCGGGCAGATGCCGGGATTGAACCAGATGACGTCGGCGAGCTCCGCGGGCGCTTCGGTGGTCACCCTTCAGTTCAGCCTCGATCTTAGCCTCGACGTGGCCGAGCAGGAGGTCCAGGCCGCGATCAATGCCGCGAACAATCTGCTGCCGAGCGACCTGCCTATCCCGCCGGTTTACGCCAAGATCAATCCGGCCGATGCGCCTATCCTGACGCTCGCGATCACGTCAAAGACGATGTCGCTGACCGATCTTGAAGATCTGAGCGAGACCAGACTGGCGCAAAAGATGTCGCAAATGAACGGCGTCGGGCTTGTCAGCATCAGCGGCGGGCATCGGCCGGCGGTGCGCATACAATTTAATCCGCAGTCGCTTGCCGCCTATGGCCTCAGTATCGACGACGTCCGCACCACCGTCGGAAACTTTAACGTCAACACGCCCAAGGGAAATTTCGACGGGCCGTCCCAAGCCACGACGATCAACGCCAACGACCAGATCAACAACGCCGCGCAATATGCCAACACCATTATTGCCTATCGCAACGGCGACGCGGTTCGACTCTCGGATGTAGCAACCGTCGTCAGCGGAGCGGAGAACACCAAGCTTGGCGCCTGGGCGAATACCACGCCGGCAATTATTCTCAATGTTCAGCGGCAACCGGGGGCCAACATCATCGAGGTGGTGGACCGCATCAAAGCTTTGCTGCCGCGTATCGTGTCCACGCTTCCGGCGGCCGTCGATGTCGGCGTGCTCAGCGACCGAACCGTCACTATCCGTGCCTCAGTTGCGGACGTGGAGTTGGACCTCAGCCTGGCGGTGGTCCTCGTCGTCATTGTGATCTTCCTGTTCTTGCGCACGCTTCCCGGCACCATCATCCCGAGCCTGTCGGTGCCGCTGTCGCTCGTCGGCACCCTGGGAGCGATGTACCTGCTCGGCTTCAGCCTCGACAATTTGTCGCTTATGGCGCTGACGATCGCCACCGGTTTCGTGGTCGACGACGCCATCGTCATGATCGAAAACATCGCCAGGTACGTCGAGGGCGGAATGCACCCGCTCGAGGCCGCGCTCAGAGGCTCGGCACAGATCGGTTTCACCATCATCTCGCTCACGATCTCGCTGATCGCCGTGCTGATACCGCTGTTGTTCATGGGCGAGGTCGTCGGCCGCCTGTTCCATGAATTTGCGATCACGCTGGCAGTCACGATCGTCATATCGGCCGTCGTCTCGTTGACGCTGGTGCCGATGATGTGCGCCAAGCTGCTCCGCCATCAGCCTGACGCCGAACGCTCAAGCTTCGACATTCACGCCGAACGCATACTCAACTCGACGATCACGCTCTACGGCCGCGCGCTGAATTGGGTGTTGGACCGCCAGCCGGTGACCTTGCTGGTTGCAGTGCTGACGCTCGCACTCACTCTTATCCTCTACATCTTGATCCCAAAGGGTTTCTTCCCCGTGCAGGATACCGGGATGATCCAGGGAATTTCGGAAGCATCGCAAAGCATCTCCTACCAAGCCATGGCGAAGCTGCAGAACCAGCTCGCCGAGGCGATCCTGAAGGACGCCGATGTCGAAAGCTTAAGTTCATTCATCGGCGTCGATGGCACCAATCAAACGCAAAACAGCGGCCGCTTTCTCATCAACCTCAAGCCACACCACGAGCGCAGCTTAACCGCGAGCCAAATCATCCGCAGGATCCAGAAGGAGGTATCCGGCATCATCGGCATCGCGCTTTACATGCTGCCGGTGCAAGACCTGACCATCGATTCCACGATCAGCCGAGCGCCTTATCATTTCGTGCTCGAGGACGCCAATCCCACCGAATTCAACACCTGGGTGCCCGGCCTGGTGCAGCAGCTGAGCCAACTGCCGCAGCTCGCCGACGTTGCCAGCGACATGCAACAACAGGGGCTGACCCTTAATATCGTCATCGACCGCGCCACCGCGGCCCGCTTCGGGATCACACCGGCAACTGTCGATAACGCGCTCTACGATGCGTTCGGCCAGCGCATCATTTCCACCATCTATACCCAGTCGAACCAGTACCGCGTGATCCTGGAGGTTGACCCCTCACTGCAGCGCTCGCTCGAGGGGTTATCCATGATCTACCTGCCCTCATCATCCTCAACGACCAATGGGCAGGTGCCGCTGTCGGCGATCGTGCATATCGAGCAGCATACCGGGCCGTTGCTGATCACGCATTTCGGCCAGTTACCCGCAACCACCATCTCTTTCAACACCGCACCGGGCGTTTCGCTCGGCGAGGCGGTCGACGCCATTGAGCAGACCGAAAAGGCGGTCGGCCTTCCCATAAGCTTCACCACGGCGTTCCAAGGTACCGCAGCGGCCTTTAAGTCTTCATTGGCCAACGAGGCGTTTCTCATCATCGCCGCCATTGTGGCGATGTACATCGTGCTCGGCGTTCTTTACGAGAGTTTCATCCACCCGATCACGATTCTGTCGACCCTGCCGTCGGCGGGCGTCGGCGCCCTGCTGTCGCTGATGCTGCTGCACTACGATCTCGACGTCATCGCCATTATCGGCATCGTCCTTCTGATCGGCATCGTCAAGAAAAACGCGATCATGATGATCGACTTCGCGCTGGATGCCGAACGCGTCGAGGGCCTGCCGCCGCGTGACGCGATTTATCAGGCCTGTTTGCTGCGCTTCCGGCCGATCATGATGACCACGATGGCCGCGATCCTGGGCGCGCTGCCGCTGATGCTGGGGACCGGGACCGGTTCCGAGCTGCGCCAACCGCTCGGGATCGCCATCATCGGCGGGCTGATCTTCAGCCAGATACTGACCTTGTTCACCACGCCGGTCATTTATCTCTACTTCGATCGTCTGGCATTTCGTCTCACCGGGCGGCGGCCCGCCAACCCGCTCGCCCCCGGCGAGGCCGGCGAGCCCGGCGAATGAATATCTCCGCGCCCTTCATCGCGCGGCCGGTGGCGACCACATTGCTGACGCTGGCGATAGCGCTCGCCGGCATTCTCGGCTTCTCGAAATTGCCGGTGTCGCCGCTGCCGCAGGTCGATTTTCCCACCATCGCCGTCACCGCGTCGCTTCCCGGCGCCAGCCCCAACACGGTGGCGACCAGCGTCGCGGAGCCGCTCGAACGTCACCTCGGCCAGATCGCAGAAGTGACCGAAATGACCTCGCAAAGCGGGATCGGACAGGCCCGCATCACGCTGCAGTTCGACATCAGCCGCGACATCGACGGCGCCGCGCGCGACGTCCAAGCGGCTATCAACGCCGCCGCCGCCGATCTCCCGGCCAACCTCCCCAGCAATCCCACCTACCGCAAGGTCAATCCGGCCGATGCGCCGATCCTCATTCTGGCCCTGACCTCGAAGACGATGACGCAAGGCCAGATGTACGACGCTGCGAGCAACATTCTGGCGCAGCGGCTGGCGCAGCTCAGCGGCATCGGCAACGTTATCATCGGCGGTTCGACACTGCCGGCAGTGCGCGTTGAGCTCAATCCGCAGGCGCTCTACAAATACGGTATCGGCCTCGAAGATGTGCGCGCGGCGCTCGCTTCGGCCAATGCCAACAGTCCGAAAGGCACCATCGACGACGGCGACCGGCGCTATCAGATTTACACGAACGATCAGGCGAACGTAGCGGCGGATTACGCTCCGCTCGTCATCGCTTACCGCAACGGGGCGGCGGTACAGCTTTCCGATGTCGCCGACGTGCAAAACTCCGTCCAGGACCTGCGCAACCTCGGCATGGCCAACGGACAACCTTCGGTCCTGGTCATCCTGTTCCGTCAGCCGAATGCGAACATCATCGAGACCATCGACAACGTGACCGCCGAGTTGCCGCATCTGGAAGCGGCGATGCCGGCCGATATGAATGTGACCATCGCCATCGACCGCAGCACCACGATCCGCGCCTCGCTGCACGATACGGAATTGACGCTGGTGATGGCCGTCTTTCTGGTCATGGTCGTCGTTTTCCTTTTTCTCCGCAATCTCCGGGCGACGTTGATCCCGAGCGTCGCGGTGCCGATCTCCATCCTCGGCACTTTCGGCGCCATGTATCTTCTGGGCTATAGCCTGGACATCTTGTCCTTGATGGCGCTCACCATCGCGACCGGCTTCGTCGTCGACGATGCGATCGTGGTGCTGGAGAACATCTCGCGGCATATCGATGATGGCATGCCGCACATGCAGGCAGCCTTCCGCGGCGCGCGGGAGGTCGGATTCACCGTACTCTCGATCAGCCTCTCCCTGATCGCAGTATTCATTCCGATTTTGCTGATGGGCGGCATTCTCGGCCGGTTGTTTCGCGAATTCACCGTGACGCTGTCGATTGCCATTCTCGTATCGCTGGCGATTTCGCTGACCACCACGCCGATGATGTGCGGGCTGCTCCTGAAGACGCGGCCGGCGCAAGAGGTGGAACGCGGCCCAAATTTCTTCGAGCGAGTCCGCAGCGGCTACGGACTCACGCTGACCTGGGCGCTGCGCCACAGCGGTTGGGTGTTGCTGATTTTTATCGCCACGATCTGCCTGAACGTCGAGCTCTACATCATCGTGCCCAAGGGCTTCTTTCCGCAGCAGGACACTGGACGGCTGATCGGCTCGCTGCAGGCCGATCAAAGCATCTCGTTCCAGCTGATGAGCCGCAAGCTGCGGCAGATGATGAATATCGTGAGCGAAGATCCCGCGGTGGAGAACGTCGTGGGCTATACCGGCGTCGGCAGCGGCGGCGGCTACGCGCAGATCAACACCGGTTCGGTCTTTGTCTCGCTGAAACCGTTGTCGCAACGCGTCGGGGTGGATCAGGTGATCGCGCGGTTGCGGCCGAAGCTGG
>JBEKNW010000084.1:0-18826 GCA_049522435.1 Xanthobacteraceae bacterium | reverse complement strand
GCTGCGGTCGTAACGCCTACGGTTCTGTGCCGTCCACATCGGTGACCCCTCCTCGAATCAGGCCACCACCCTTGAATCACAACTGATTCAGGAGACTCAATATGATTCCGGACAGACACTGAGGGGCTGACGAGCGGCGAGGATTAGTTCAACTGCGTAGAGATCGAGGAAAAGGTCGTATTGAGCTTGGTGCCGACGCCCTTCACAACCGTAATAATAGCAACCGCAATGCCGGCTGCGATCAGGCCATATTCAATCGCAGTCGCGCCAGATTCGTCGGCCAAGAACTGGCGGAACTTTGCACGCATGCCACCAAGCATAAGGTATTCGAGTAAAGCTTCCGTAAAATTTGCTCCAATGAAATTAGGACACCTTCGGTCGCGAATTAGGACAAACCCCTCGGAATTAGGACAGCACCCCTTTGCCGGATCGCTGCAAAGATCGATCCTATCGGCGGGTTACCTGAAGGCTTAGTCAATATTGGAAAAGATGACGAGGCCGCCAACTGAGGCGGCCAAAACGAAAAGAGGCCCCGACCGAAGTCGGAGCCTCCCTCCCTTGTTAGTGCCGGCCACTTGGCGCTGAACGCATGATCCTCTGGAGACGCAGGTGGGTGTGAGGATTGGTCGGGCCAGTAGTATCCAGCACTTCCCCGCATGGTAGCGGGGTTGGCAGTCAGAACCTTGATAAATTTCCAACCCTAAAGGGTGATCGAAGAAAGAGCCCCAGCCGGGATTCGGGGGGGCGGGGGAGCCGGGGCTCTTGATCTTCGAGACAACAAACTCATCCCGTGACCGCTGATACAATGATCGACCGGCGAATTTGGTTCCCGACAAATTAGGACAATGGGCAAATTAAATTAGGACAGAAGGCTCGGAATTTAGGACAGCACCGGGCCAGCACCCCCATTCATTCTCATTTTGTTCTTGATTTGTTCGACAAAAGCTGCCTACATTGTCCGCTACGTCGGCAGTCTTGTCGGGGGTAAGCCATGGTCAAGTCCGTTGTTCGCGCCGCCTTTGTTGCCTTGGTTCTGATCGCTGCCGTGTCGCAGGCGCCGGCTCAGCAGCCGCGGCAGAACGAGGCGGGGCAATTTGACTTCTACGTTCTGTCGCTTTCCTGGTCGCCGTCGTTCTGTGCCGCCGCCGCCGAGCGGGACGGCGCGCGGGCCGCGACGCTGCAATGTGGAGCGCGGCCCTATTCGTTCGTCGTGCACGGGCTGTGGCCGCAATATGACAAGGGATTTCCGGAATATTGCCAGGTCCCGGCCCCGCGGCTCGACCGCGGCATCGTTGCTTCGATGCTCGATGTGATGCCGGCGCCCCATCTTATTTTCAATCAGTGGGACCGCCACGGGACCTGCTCGGGACTTGCGCCGCGCGCCTACTTCGAGGCCGTGCGCAAAGCGCGTGCGGTGGTGAAAATCCCGCCGGAATATATCGATCTGCAAGAGCCGCTTAGCGTTAATCCGGCTGCGGTGGCGGAGGCTTTCATCAAAGCCAATCCCGGTCTTGCGGCGAACGGCATTGCCATCGGCTGCGACAAGAAGCGGCTGACCGAGGTCCGGATTTGCCTCTCCAAGGAGCTGCAGTTCCGCGACTGCGCCGAGATCGCGCGGCGGAGCTGCCCGAGGGACCAATTGGTCATGCCGCCGCTGCGCGGGGGCTGAGGCGGCTGCCGATGGATTTGGGCCGCTCGTGGTAAGGTGCGCAACTGCGCGAGCCGCCAGTTCGGTGCGCGGCACCAGGCGGCATTCGATGCTTGCATTCGTCGAGCGATGAATTATCGCCACGCTTTCCATGCCGGCAATTTTGCCGATGTGCATAAGCACGCCGTATTGGCGCGCATCCTCGTGCATCTGCGGCAGAAGCCGGCGGCCTTTCGCGTCATCGACACCCACGCCGGCGCGGGCCGTTACGACCTTTCCGGGCCGGAGCCAAGCCGCAGCGGCGAATGGCACCAAGGAATCGAGCGCGTCTGGGAGGCGCGGCGGCGGGACGGGCTGCCGGCATTGCTGACGCCCTATCTCGACGCCGTCGCGGCGCTCAACGCTGACGGCAAACTGCGCGCCTATCCCGGTTCTCCGCTCATCGCGGAAAATCTGCTCCGGCCGCAGGACCGCCTCATCGCCTGCGAGCTCGAGCCGCAATCCGCCGCTTCGCTCGCGGCGGCGCTGCGCGGCGACGCCCGCGCCAAAGTGCTGGCGATCGACGGCTGGACGGCGCTCGGCGCCTGCGTGCCACCCAAGGAGCGCCGCGGCCTCGTCCTGATCGATCCACCCTTCGAGGACGCGACTGACTTCACGCGCCTGTCCGGTGCGCTTGCGGCCGCGCATCGCAAGTGGCCGACCGGCATCTACATGCTGTGGTATCCGATCAAGGAGCGCGGCGCGCCCGACGCCCTGGCGCGGCGGCTGCAGCGGCTTGCGCTGCCAAATGTCTTGCGCTGTGAGCTCACGCTCGGCCCGCCGCGCGCGGAGGCCGGTCTCGTCGGCTCCGGCCTGATCGTGGTCAATCCGCCATTCACGCTCGAACCGGATTTGCGGATTTTCATGCCCGCGATCGGCAGCGCACTTTCACCGCGGGCGGCCTGCCGGATCGACTGGCTGGCCCAAGAACGGTAGGCGGATGGTCGGCGCGCGGTAGTCGACGGTAGTCGCCCACTTTTCCACACGCAAAAAATGTGTCTAACTGACCTGTTGCTGGCTTAGACGTTCCGCCTCCTGTGGGGGCCGGCGGAGTGACTGAGGCCGTCCGCGGCCTAAGACCTTTCCGTGTGGATGTCCGGCCAAGCCGTCGCGCCGTGGAGGCCGGCGGCGAAGCAACCACGGGGGAAGGAGTTGCTCGATGGCAATGACCGGTACGGTCAAGTTTTTCAATGGCGAGCGCGGCTATGGCTTCATCAAGCCCGACGACGGGGGGCGCGACGTGTTCGTGCACATCACCGCCGTGGAGCACGCGGGACTGAAATCGCTGATCGAGGGGCAGCGCATCAGCTTCGATGTCGAACCCGACAAGAAGGGCAAAGGTCCGAAGGCGGTCAATCTGGTCGTCACCGGCTAGAGCATGATCCCGAAAAGTGGATGCCGGTTTCCCGCCTTCGCGAAGCCCGCTTCGGCGGGCGAAGGAAGGTCGGAAGGGATCATGCTCGAACAAAAACTAGACCATGATCCGATTCAATTGAATTGGATCATGGTCTAGGCCGACGCGGCCGCGGCGCGCGCGGGCGCGGCGCCGAGCCGATACAGCGCCGCGGTACTTCCCCGCCGCGGTGAGTTATCATCTTGTCTCATCGTTTCCACTTACGGCGATTTACGGCGATGAAGCGCCGATGAAGCGCCGATGAAGCGCCGATGCTGATGATCCTGCCATGATGATCCTGCGTTCTGCAGCGCCTTCTCCGTTCGGCCGCAAGGCACAGATCGCGCTGTCCGTGCTCGGCTTCGACGATGTGAGGATCGAGGCGGCCGACACGGTAGATCCGCACGACACCGTCCGTGAGCAGAATCCGCTCGGCAAGATTCCCGTGCTGATCGCCGAGGACGGCACCGCCTATTACGATTCGCGGGTGATCCTCGAATATCTCGATCACCGCGCCGGCGGCGGCAAGATCATTCCGCGCGATGCCGCTCAGCGCTTCGCCGCGCTGCGGTTGCAGGCGCTATGCGACGGCATCCTCGATGCCTCGATCCTGACCGTCTACGAGGGCCGCTGGCGCGCGCCCGCCAACCACGAACCGAAGTGGCTCGATCATCAGGCCGGCAAGGTTAGGCGCGCGCTCGCCGTGCTGGAAGCCGCGCCGCCGGCGCTCGGCGCCATCCCCGGCGTTCCCGATGTTGGGCAGATCGCGCTCGCCTGTGCGCTCGGTTATCGCGATCTCCGCTTTGGCGGCGATTGGCGCGGCGACCACCCGCGTCTCGTCGTCTGGCTCGATACTTTCGCCGCGCGCGTGCCGGCATTCGCCGCGACCGCGGTGCAGATTTAGGCGTATGACGCGCAGCCCCGGGGACCGCGTCCCCGGGGCGTTTTGCAGCGCTTGCCTTTATGCGGTTGATCGAAGATCAGAACCGGTAGTTGATGCCGCCACGCAAGATATTATCGCTGAACGACACATGGTCGACCGCAGTCGTGCCGCAGCCGAGGCCGCAATTGAAATTACCAAGGTCGACGTAGAGATATTCCGCCTTGGCGGTCCAGTTGCCGGCGATGGCGAACTCAATACCGGCACCCACCGTCCAGCCGGCATTGGTCGTGCTGCTGCCGGCAAAACCGGGTGTCGAGGCGCGGATGTCGCCGAACGCGGCGCCGCCGGTAACATAGGGCAGGAATCGGTCTGCCGCATAACCCAAGCGCGCGCGCACGGTCGAAAGCCACGAATCGCTGGTCGTGCAGCCGGCCGCGCAAGCAGTAGTGGTTGTTCCCTTGATGTCGCTCCAATCGATGTCGCCTTCGGCACCGACGACCACGTGGCCGATCTGGTAATTGTAGCCGATCGTGCCGCCGACGAGACCCCCGGTCAGATTGAAGGAACCGGTCGAATCCCAAGTCGAGCTCCCAAAGGCGCCGCCGCCGTTTACACCGAGATAGAATCCGCTCCAGTTGTAAGAGGGTGGCGCGTACATCGGCGCCTTGTAGTAGGGCGCCGGGGCGGGGGGCAGATCGGCCGCCGCTGCCGCTCCCGTTAGCGCCACCAGGGCGACGCCCGCAAGAAACACACGCTTCATTTGTGGACCTCCGTTACGCTGAAGTCCTGGATAGTATTCGCAATCAGTTTTTCGTCTAGTGCAGAAAGGACACAGGCATTTTCTCTTTCCGGACAATATTGTGGCGACAATAGACTTGGCGATGTCACGATTATAGGTAATTATGTTTTAATATCGGCCGAAGGATGGTTAAATGACTTCTAATTTTTGCAGAAGCTGTACATTGCGGAACTTTGGCGCGTTCCGCATTCGCGGGTGCGGATGCCACCGCGCGGCTTGGCCGGCGCGCCGGTCAGAAATGGTAGTTGACCCCAAAGCGCAGCAGATTGGCGGTCAAGCCGTTATTGGTACCCGTCAGCGAATAGCTGTGGTCCGCCAGGTCGAGGTAGAGCCATTCGGCCTTTGCCGACCAGCGCTGGGTGAAGCCGACTTCGATCCCGCCGCCGGCCACCCAGCCGAGGCTGGTGTGGGACTCTGTCAAACCTGCGGTGTCCGCTCGCAGGTCGCCATAGGCCAGGCCGGCGGTTCCAAAGACGAGAACATTGCCCAAGGCGACGCCGCCGCGGCCGCGCAGGGTTCCGAACCATGGACTGGAGAACTCCGTCGGCGCAAACGTGGCGTCGGCGCCGGACAGTTCGATATCCGTTTCGCCACCGAACACGAACTGGCCGCGCTGCCAGTCGTAGCCGGCCTCGACGCCTCCGGCGAGGCCGGACGGCTGGGTCGGGTTATTGCTGACCGAACCCCACTGGTAGCCGGCATTGGCGCCCAGATAGGGACCGGCCCAGCTATAGGCGCCGAGCGGCGCGGGCGCGGTATAATAGTCGGCGGCCGCAGCCATCCCCGTCATCGCCAGCAAAATCGCCACGCCCAGAATTGGTCTCATGCTGACCTCGCAAAGCATCGGTTAGATGCGTAACGGGCAAACCGGCGGAAGAATGCCCGGGCAAGAGGTAAGGTTGTCCTCTTGATCGAAAGAATTTATCGCGATGTTTAAGTTAAACCTTGATGAAACGCTAAGTAATGCCAAGTCGTTATCGTTAAGAAAGTCTATAACTATTCAATTCGGGCGCTAGCAATTCAATTCGGGCGCACCCCCCGCGCATCGCGCAATCCGGTGGCGATCGATGCAGTGGCGGTCGGGGCGAGATCGCCTCCCCTGGTCCGCCGCCGCTCCAAACCTTACGTTCGCCTTGTGTCCCGGTTCTGAAGTTCGCCAGTACTTGCGGCACTTATGCGAGGTTCGAAAGCAGAGCGACACCAGCGAATAATGATTGAGCGTGGGTTTGGATTTGAAGTTCCTATGCGAGTTTGCGGCCACGCCGTGAAGAATTTCAAATCCTCCGGCCAGGATATTCCAAGTCACGAAGCATGAGCGTTCCGAAGAAAGACATCGAGCCCGAGATCGAGATCGTAGAGCAAGACGAGGAGGCGTCTCTTCCTGAAGCGGACGAGACCGCTGCCAAAGATCGCGCCGAGCGGGAGGAGGATTCGCTTGCCGCCGGCCGGGCCGCCATTCTCCGCTACGCCAAGCTCGCGCCATCCCAGCCCGGCGTCTACCGCATGATCGATACGCGGGGAGACGTGCTCTATGTGGGCAAGGCCAAAAACGTCAAGAACCGCATTCGCGCCTATGCGCGTCCAACCGGCCTCGACACCCGCATCGAGCGGATGATCGCGGCGACGCGCGCGCTCGAATTCGTCGTCACCCGCACCGAGACCGAGGCACTGCTGCTCGAGGCCAACCTGATCAAGCGCCTGCGGCCGCGCTTCAACGTGCTCCTGCGCGACGACAAGTCGTTCCCCTACATCCTGATCACGTCGGATCATTGGGCGCCGCAAATCCTCAAGCATCGCGGCGCGCGCACGCGGCCGGGCCATTATTACGGCCCGTTCGCTTCGGTCTGGGCCGTCAACCGCACCATCAACGCGCTGCAGCGCGCCTTCCTCCTGCGCTCCTGCAGCGATCCCTTCTTCGAGAGCCGCACCCGGCCGTGCTTGCTGCATCAGATCAAGCGCTGCTCGGCGCCGTGCACGAACGAGATCGCCTTCAGCGATTACGCGGTGCTGGTGCGCGAAGCCAATGCCTTCCTGTCCGGGCGCAGCAAAGCGGTCAAAGACGAGCTTGCCGGTGAGATGGAAAAGGCCGCGCTCGCGCTCGACTTCGAGCGTGCCGCCGTTTACCGCGACCGCTTGGCTGCGCTCTCGGCCATTCAGGCGCACCAGGGCGTCAACCCGCGCGGCGTGGAGGAGGCCGATGTTTTTGCCCTCTATCAGCAGGGGGGCTTCGCTTGCGTCGAGGTGTTCTTCTTCCGCACCGGGCAGAACTGGGGCAACCGCGGCTATTTCCCCAAGGCCGACCGCTCGATCTCGCCCGGTGAAATTCTCGCCGCGTTTCTCGCCCAGTTCTACGACGACAAGCCGTGCCCACGCCTGATCCTGATCTCTCACGACATCGAGGACCGTGAGCTGCTCGCGGCAGCGCTCGGCACCAAGAGCGGGCACAGGATCGAGGTCGCGGTGCCGCAGCGCGGGGAAAAAAAGGATTTGATCGAACACGCGCTGGCCAATGCGCGCGAAGCGCTCGGCCGCAAGCTTGCCGAGACATCCTCGCAGGAGAAGCTCTTGCGCCAACTCGCCGAGACATTCGGCTTGCCCCGCATGCCGCGACGCATCGAGGTCTACGACAACAGCCACATTCAGGGTTCGAACGCGGTCGGCGCCATGATCGTCGCCGGGCCGGAGGGTTTCCGCAAAAGAGACTACCGCAAGTTCAACATCCGTTCGGCCGATCTTAATCCCGGTGACGATTTTGCCATGATGCGCGAGGTCCTGGCGCGCCGGTTCAAACGGCTCATCGCCGACGCGCCGCGTGCAGAGGGCGCCGACGGTATGATTGCGCAGGAAGCGACGATCACAGGCGCTGAGGCTGCGCCCCCTCTCCCCAGTGGGGAGAGGGACGGGGTGAGGGGCGCGGAAGCTGCAGAACAAATCTCCAGCCTCGGACCCCCCTCACCCGGCGCGCTTCGCGCGCCGACCTCTCCCCCCTGGGGAGAGGTGAAAGGAACCGACGGCGACAACACCGAATCCCCCTGGCCGGACCTCGTTCTGATCGACGGCGGGCAGGGGCAGCTCAATGCGGTGCGGGAGGTGCTCACCGCGCTCGGCGTCGAGGTTCCGCTCGTTGCCATCGCCAAGGGGCCGGACCGCGACGCCGGCCGCGAGACCTTCTTTATTCCCGGCCGCGACTCGTTCAAGCTGCCGCCGCGCGATCCGGTGCTCTATTTCGTCGAGCGGCTGCGCGACGAGGCGCATCGTTTCGCGGTCGGTTCGCACCGGGCGCGTCGCCTGCGCGATCTGCGCGAGGCCGGCCTGCAGGAGATCGTGGGCATCGGGCCGACGCGAAAGCGCGCATTGCTGCACCACTTCGGCACGCTCAAAGCGATCGAGCGCGCCGCGGTCACGGACTTGATGCAAGTCGATGGTATCAGCGCTGAAACGGCCCGGCGCATCTACGAATTCTTCCATGAGGGGGCGGCGTGATCGGACTTCGAAGTGACAGGCGGGCAGGGGCTTTCGCTGCGCATGCCGCGAAGCTGGCATGCCACGCAAGGCTCTGTCGGCCTTGGCGCGGCGGCGTTATGGTGCAGCCATGAATTTAACGACCACGACGACAGGCCGGCTGCGCGCGCATCCGTTCGCGCTTCCCAATATCCTGACCTATGGCCGTATCGTCGCCGTACCGATCGTGGTCGGCTGCATGTTCTGGCAAAGCATCCTTGACGGCGGGCTTTGGCTCCGGTGGGTTGCGCTCGCTTTCTTTATCGCGGCGGCGATCAGCGATTTCCTCGACGGCTATCTGGCCCGCATGTGGGCCCAGCAATCCTCGCTCGGCCGCATGCTCGACCCGATCGCCGACAAGCTCCTGGTCTCATCTTGTCTCTTGATGCTTGCCGCGGAGGACACCATCCACGGCTGGTCGCTGCTCGCGGCGGTCGTCATCCTCTGCCGCGAAATCCTCGTCTCGGGCTTGCGCGAATATCTCGCGGAGCTGCGCGTCAGCGTGCCGGTGACGCGGCTCGCCAAATGGAAGACGACGCTGCAGCTTGTCGCCGTCGGATTTCTCATCGCCGGCGAAGCCGGCGACGCGATCGTGCCGGTGGTCACCAAGACCGGCATCACGCTCCTTTGGCTCTCCGCCTTGCTGACGCTTTATACGGGGTGGGATTATCTGCAGGCGGGACTCCACCACCTGACCCGGGAGGACGCGTGAAGCTGCTTTATTTCGCCTGGGTGCGCGAGCGCGTCGGCAAGGCGGAGGAACAGATCGATCCACCCGCCGGCGTCGCGACAATTGGCGAGCTCATGGCCTGGCTCGCCCGGCGGGATGAGCAATATGCCTACGCTTTCGAGAACCCGAAGGTGATCCGCGCGGCAATAGACCACAGCCATGTGCGCTCCGATGCAACGATCGAGGGCGCAAGCGAAATCGCGTTCTTTCCGCCCATGACCGGCGGCTGATTCTTCTCCCTCCCCCGCATGCGGGGGAGGGTTGGGTGGGGGCCGACCTCTTCCCGCGCGCGGGGAGAGGTTAAGATGGAGCCCATGACTACGACCATCCGCCTGCAGCGCGAGGCCTTCGACGTCGCCGCCGAAACGGCGAGGATGACGCGCGGGCGAACCGATATCGGCGCGGTCGTGACGTTCACCGGTCTGTGTCGCGCCGAGGAGAACGGCGAGCCGATTGCGGCGCTGACACTCGAACATTATCCGGACATGGCCGAAGCGGAGATCGCCCGGCATGTCGAGGAAGCGCGCGGGCGCTGGCCGCTCCTCGGCGTGACGGTGATCCACCGCTATGGGCGAATTGTGCCCGGCGAGATCATCGTGCTCGTAGCGACGGTAGCGAGCCATCGCGAGGCGGCATTCGCGGCGGGGAGCTTCCTCATGGATTACCTGAAAACGCGCGCGCCGTTCTGGAAGCAGGTCGAGAAGGCCACAGGATCGGCCTGGGTCGAGGCCAAGACGGCCGACGACGCTGCCGCCGAGCGCTGGTCCGCCCCCGCCGCCCCGCCGCCGCCGCGGCGGCGCAAGGCCGTCAAATGATACCTCGCCTAAAGCGCCCTCATGAGGCCAGCGCGTCGAGCAGCGCCTTGGCCTCCCTCAGATCGCGCGTGTCGAAGCCCTCGGTGAACCAGCCATAGACCGGAGCGAGCAGTTCGCGGGCCTCGTCCCGCTTGCCCTGATCGCGAAGAAGCCGCGCCATGCTCATCGCCGCGCGCAGTTCCCAGGACTTTGCCTGCTGCGCGCGCGCGACCGCGAGCGCACGCTCGAAATAGGCTTGCGCTTTCGCCGCATCCGACTGCGGCGATTGAAGCGCGATTTCCCCGGCAATGCGATGGATATCGGCTTCGTACCACCTTTCCTTGGTTGTCTCGACTGCGGTCATCGCTTCGCCAACGCAGCGCCAAGCATCATCGAATTGGCCGAGTTCCGCATAGGCTTTCGCCAAATTCGATAAGTGCAGCGGCACAAACACCGTTGCTCCGGTTGACCGCCACGCGGCCATTCCGGAGGTGATCATGTCGACTGCGTCCGTGGCTTTCCCGGTCAGTGCAAAAAGCCAACCTCGCCCCAACATTCCGAACGCCTTCCAGAACAAGAAGCCTTTTTCGTCCGCCGCGGCGACAAGTTCGTCGACGAGCAAGTTTGCTGTCGCGTAATTCCCGCATTGGAGATCGGTCCACGGTGCCAGGCCCAGCGCGTAAAATAATGTGGCAGCTTGACCGATCTCGCGCGCATCCTTGAGCGCGTGGTCTGTGTCTGCGAGCGCGGCTTCGGGATAGCCAAGCGCCCACAGGGCCAAGGATCGAAACGACAAGACTGACACTCCGGCGTCGACGCCAAAACGCGTCGCCAGCGATCGATGCTCGGCAGGATCGTAAAGCGCGAGCGCCTGATTGTAGTGCGCTCGGCTTTCCGCGATGGCACCTGTGCACAGCAAGGAAATGGCCATGAGGCGATGCCCGATCATGAGCGGGACAGTCGCGCCTTGCTTCTCCGCCAGCTCCAGGAACTGCGCCGCAAGCTCGCGCATCACGTCGCCGTTGAATGCCACGTAGCTCGCGATCCAGAAGCCGTAGAGGACCGAGAACAACAGCAGCGGGTCTTCGGGAGGCTCTCCGAGCGCCTCTGCTTGTTCGATCAGCAAACGTGCCCGGTCCACAGCCGCCTTGGTTTCCGGCGCGGCATAGCCTTTGACATGGATGAGCGGGGTTATCAGCGCGACCTGAAGCTTGATCGCTTCGCGGCGCAGCGCCGGAGTGGCGGGCAAGGCCGCAATCTGGGCTAGCCCACGCGTGAGCTGCTCTGCGGCTTCAACCAGCGCCGAACGCGCCAGCGAGCGCTGTCCCGCTTTGCCCCACAGGCCCGCGGCCTTCTCGATCAGGCCGGCCTCGGTGCAGTGACGCGCCAGCAGCTCCGGCTGGTTTTCGGCAATGTCGGCAAATTGGCTCTCGAGAGTTTCAGCGATACGGGCGTGCAGCGCGCGTCGCGGCTCGCGCAGCAGCGTGCCATAGGCCGCGTCCTGCACCAGCGCATGCTTGAACAGGTAGGTCGCATGCGGCGGCACGCCTTGCCGGAACAGCAAACCGGCCGCAATGAGACGGTCGAGCGCCGAATTGAGCTCCGCCTCCGGCTTGCGCACCGCCGCAGCCAATAGAGTATGCGAGAATTCCCGCCCGATCGCCGCACCGATCTGCGCCACTTCCTTGGCGGGGCCGAGCCGGTCGAGCCGCGCCATCAGCGAGGCGTGCAAGCTTGCGGGGACCGCCAGCGCCGGGGACGGAACCGCCGCAGCCACGTGCTGGGCCGCGCTCTCGCTCTCCGCTTCCAGCACCGCCTTGGTCATCTCCTCCACGAACAGCGGGATGCCGTCGGTGCGCTCGATGATGTCCTGCCGGATGCTCGCCGGCAGCGGCTTGTTGCCGACGACCCGGTCGATCATGGCGTCGATGTCGCGTTGCGCCAGCCGATTGAGCGTGAGGGCGGTCACGTGCGGCCGTCCGACCCAGGGCGGCTCGAATTCCGGCCGGAAGGTCACGATCAGGAGCACGCGAAGGCTCGCGATCCGGTGCACGACCCGACCGAACAGTTCCAGGCTCGTGGGATCGGTCCAATGCGCATCCTCGAAGATCATCAGCACCGGACTTTGGTGTGTCAGTGCCTCGATTTGCGAAATGAGCGCTTCCAGGGTTCTTTGTCGGCGTTGCTGCGGGACCAGTTCGAGCGTGGGATAGCGTCCGTCGTTCGGCAGCGACAGCATCTCGGCAAAGAGCGTGGCGTCCTGCATAGAGGTCGAAGTCCGCGCGAGCACCGCATCGAGCTTGTCGAGCCTCGCTTGCGGAGTGTCGTCGTGCGCCAGTCCGGCCGCGCGTTCCATCTGGCCGATAATCGGATAAAGCGCGCTGTCGGTGTGCTGCGGCGAGCAGAAGTAGCGCAAACGTGCGTGCGGCTCGCCGGCGACGCTTTCCAATAGCGCGGCGGTGAGCCGCGATTTGCCGATCCCGGCCTCGCCGGAGAGCAACACCACCTGGCCTTCGCCGCTCTTGGCCCTGGACCAGCGTCGCCGCAGCAATTCGGCTTCTTCGTCCCGTCCGACGAGCGCGGTGAGGCCGGCCGCATGCAGCGCCTCGAAGCGGCCTTCCACCGAACTCGCCCGCAGCGCCGCCCAGACCCGCACCGGCCCGGTGATGCCCTTAAGCGCCCTGGCCCCGAGGTCTTGCAGCTCGAACAAATTGCCGAGAAGTTTTCGCGTGCCCTCGGCGATGACCACCATGTTCGGCTCGGCGAGCCCTTGCAGGCGCGCCGCCAGGTTCGGCGTCTCGCCGATGACGCCGCGCTCGGTCGCGTTCCCCGAATCCATCAGGTCGCCGACGACAACGAGCCCGGTGGCAATGCCGACACGGGTCTGCAGTGACGCGCGGGTCTTCAGCCCCACCACCGCCGCGATCAGGGCAAGCGCCGCCCGTACCGCCCGCTCGGCGTCGTCCTCGTGGGCCTGCGGATAGCCAAAATACACCAGCACACCGTCGCCCAAATATTGCGCCACGAATCCGCCGAAGCGGCGCACCGTCTCGGCGGCGCATTGGTGATAGGCCGCAATGACCTCACGCAGGTCCTCCGGGTCCATGCGGGCGGAGAGTGCCGTCGAACCGACCAGGTCCGAGAACATGACCGTGACCTGGCGGCGCTCGGCGGTGTCTTGGGTCTTCGGCTCCATCCCGGCGGCGGGTGCAGGTGTTGCCGGGGCAGCGCCGGCAAGCTCGGCGATGGCCGCGAGCATTTTCCGCCGATGCCCGAGCAGGACGCCAATATCCTTGAGGTCTTGATCGGTCAGATGGGGGAGGACCGAGACATCGATCCCGTTCTCGGAGAAGCGCTGGGCGTACTCGGACATGCCGAGCTTTTTCAGCCAGTCCGCAATCTCCTGCATCGCGGCCCGCCTCCCGCGGATTTATCGTGGCCTGACCGAGCTTCCGGACCAGAGCGACAGAGAATTTTCAGCATAGTACGTTGCCGGACGAAACAGGCCAAGCGGCTGTCCTTGGCGATGTGGCGCAGGTCCGCTTGTTCGCCGTCGAATCACGGTGGTCGGGCCCGCTCGCCGGTGGTAGGTTTCCGTTCCATTAAGTCCGTCCGAACCAGCGCGCAGTGGAGGGGAACGATGACCGCACAACCCAATCCCGCCGAGATCGAGGCCAGCACGTCAATTGCCGGGCAGAAGGTGGTCAACTTGGCGCTGCAAGGAGGAGGCAGCCACGGCGCCTTCACCTGGGGTGTGCTCGATCGCCTGCTCGAGGACGAGCGAGTGGCTTTCGAGGGCATCACGGCGACGAGCGCCGGCGGGGTCAATGCCGTCGTGCTCGCCGACGGTCTGGCGGCGGGTGGCCGCGAGGGGGCGAGGGATTTGCTGAGAACATGGTGGAAGAAAACGTCCGAAGCAGCATCCTCCAGCATCATTGCGCCCTCTTTGTTCGACCAGATGAATCCAAATTTCGGTCTCGAACATACCCCTGGTTACGTGTTCGTGGACCTCCTCAGTCGCATTATGTCGCCCTATCAGCTCAATCCGTTCGACATAAATCCGCTCAAGGACTTGCTCAACGGGGTCATCGACTTCGAGCGTGTACGCCAGCAACGGTTGGTCAAGCTGTTTCTTTGCGCGACCAACGTGCGGACCGGTAAGGTGAAAATCTTCACCAATGAGGAAATTACCGCTGACCATGTGCTCGCTTCGGCCTGCCTGCCATTCATGATGCGCGCGCCCGAGATCGACGGCGAGGCCTATTGGGACGGCGGATTCATGGGAAATCCCGCGATCTTTCCGGTAATCTACGGATGCGAGTCTCGCGACGTCATCATGGTTCACCTGACGCCGACCGAGCGGGCCGAGCTCCCGACTAATTCCCGGACGATCCTCAATCGCATGCAGGAGATCAGCTTCAATTCATCGCTGATGCGGGAGATGCGGGCCATCGCTTTCGTGACCAAGCTTATCGAGGACGGCAAGCTGACCGCGGGCAAACGAATGCTCATGCACTTGATCGAAGCCGAGGACGTGATCAGAGATTTGTCAGGTTCCAGCAAGATGAACGGCACCTGGAAATTCCTGACGCATCTTTTTAACATCGGTCGCGAACGCACCGACCAATGGCTGGCGGCGAATTTCGACCGCGTCGGCGTCGAGTCGACCATCGACGTCCACGCAAAATATATGTGATTGCTCGGGAACCGCTTTCCGTCGCAGCTGCAGTGAGCAGGATGCAACAGCGTATTGCGCCGGTTTCAGCCCGGCAGCGCGCCGTCGGCGCGTGTTCTATCGCTTCGGATAAGCCCGTTGCAGCGCCAGATTCAAAAGCCAGACCGCAAAGCTCATGGCGCAACCTATATGGGATTCTTATATCGGAGACTGCGCTCTGCTCTCGCATTCAAATGCGTTCAATGACAAATAAAACCAACGCGCGACGAGAACGGCAATCGCCTATTTCATTTGTGGCAATTTGCTTTCCTTTGTAGCAATTTTGCGGTTCTACGCGCTACTCGGTGCTAGGGCGTCTGCTCAAACAAGGGGAATTCCATGGCGCTTACGGTACTCATGTTTTTCGTGCTGATCGCCAGCTATGCGCTGATGTTCGGCTTGGTGAAGTTCGCCGAGAACGTTATTGCCAAGACGCAATACGAGCCGGCGGGCGATGGCGCTGCGGCGAGAGCCGGAGACACCACGAACTCGCTGTGAGGAATGCTGCGATCGGACGGGTCACGCGGTCCCGAAACGCAACGGAGGTCACCATGGTGTCGGTCTATGTGCTCGCGCTGCTTGTCGTGCTCTTGGTGATTTACCTGTTCTACGCGGTCATAAACCCAGAAAAAATCTGATCCGTACGAGCGGAAGCCCGCAAGCTTCGAAGGAGCTCCTATGGCTGTCCCGGCTTGGCTGCAGATCATCTTGACTCTGCTTGCAATCTTCCTCCTCAGCATCCCGATGGGTCGCTACATGGCCCGGATCGTCATGGGCCGGAAGACAAGGTTCGACCGGTTCTTCGATCCGATCGACAACGCCATCTATTTCCTCATCGGCCGCGAGGTCACAAGGCAGGCGATGACGTGGAAGGGGTACACCTTCCACATGCTGGCGACCAACATGGTCATGGCGCTGATGATCTATGCGATTTACTCGTTTCAGGATCATCTGCCGCTCAACCAGTTGGGCTTCTCGGGGATGGAGGCCTTTCAGGCATTCAACACCGCGGTCAGCTTCATCACCAACACCAACTGGCAGAGCTACAGCGGCGAGTCGACGCTGTCGAACTTCAGCCAGATGAGCGCAATCACCTTCCCGATGTTCACCTCGGCGACGACGGGCTTCGTCGTGGCGATGGCGTGGATTCGCGCTTTCACCGTCAAAAACGGCGGTTCTGATCTCGGCAATTTCTATCGGGACTTTATCCGCTTCATCACGCGCGTTCTGATCCCGATCTGCTTTCTGATCGCATTGGTGATGATTGCGCAAGGCGCGGTTCAGACCTTGGATGCGAGCCTGACTGCGCACACCCTGCAGGGAGCCGATCAGACGATCGTCGTGGGTCCTGTGGCATCGCAAGACACGATCGAGCTCATCGGGACCAACGGCGGCGGTTTTTATAACGTCAACGCGGCGCATCCGTTCCAAAATCCGACGCCGATCACCAACATCATCCTGATCGTGCTTATGGCCCTTTTGCCGGCCGCGATCGTCGTGACCTTCGGCGAGATGATCGGCAACCGCCGCCAGGGCTGGGTGCTCTACGGCGTCATGGGCACATTGGTGGTGCTGTTTCTCCTCCTTTGCGTCCTTCCCGAGCAACGCGGCACGACAATCCTGAGGCAGGCCGGCATCGAGACCAGCGCAACCGCCGACCAGCCCGGAGGCAACATGGAGGGCAAGGAGGTCCGCTTCGGGATCTCCGCGAGCGCGCTCTTTGCGGAAATAACAACCGGCTTCACGACGGGCGCAGTCAACTCCGCCCATGACAGCTACACGCCGCTCCCCGGCATCTCGATGATTGGCCAGATGATGCTGCAATGCGTGTTCGGCGGTAAGGGCATCGGCTTCCTCAACGCCTTGATCTACGGCTTGATCGCCGTGTTCGTGGCGGGGCTGATGGTCGGGCGCACACCCGAGTTCCTGGGCAAGAAGATCGAGAAGCAGGAGATCATCCTCATCTCACTTGCGCTACTCATCCATCCCCTGGTCATTCTGCCGACCACCGCCTGGTCGATGCTGGCGCCCTACGCCTTGTCCTCGCTCGGCAACAACGGCATGCACGGCTTTTCCGAGGTCCTCTATGCCTTCACCTCCGGGGCGGCGGACAACGGCTCGGCCTTTGCCGGCCTCAACTCCAATACGCCTTGGTTCAATCTGGCGATCGCCGCCGTCATCTTCATCGGCCGCTATCCGCCCATCATCTTCCTGATGGCGGTCGCCGGGTCGGTCGCGAGCAAGCCGACCACGCCGGCGACCACCAGTACGCTGCGGACCGACACTGTCACGTTCGGCGTGTTCTGGTTCGCGACGATCCTGATCGTGGGCGCGCTGACCTTCTTCCCCGCGCTCGTCCTCGGACCAATCGCCGAGTTCTTCGCCATGAAGAGCGGGCTCACCTTCTAGCTGATGCAATCGACTTAACGGTCGTTGCTGGAGAAATCTCATGGCGCCGAAACAACAAGCCGACACGAAGAGCGCTGCGCTCGGCACGGAATTTCGCGGCACGCAACCGCAAAGCGCCTACTCCGCCGATCTGTTCTGGCAGGCCTTTAAGGAATCGCTCGCCAAGTTCGACCCGCGCGTGCAAATCCACAATCCGGTGATGTTCGTCGTGTGGGTCGGAGCGCTGGTGACCCTCGCGCTGACGATCGATCCGAACCTGTTCGGACCATCGAGCGCGTCCCGCCTTTACAACGGCGTGGTGACGATCATCCTCGTCCTGACGGTCTGGTTCGCCAACTATGCCGAGGCGCTCGCCGAAGGTCGCGGCAAGGCGAAGGCCGCCGCGTTGCGGAAGACCCGGTTGGACCTCGTCGGCGTCCGCGTGCTCGAGGACGGGCGCCAGGAGACTGTCCCGGCTGCGGACCTTCGCAAAGGCGATCTCATTCGGATCGAGAAGAACGATGTCGTGCCGGCAGACGGCGAGGTCATCGAGGGCGTCGCCTACGTCAACGAAGCCGCCATCACCGGTGAATCCGCGCCCGTGCTCAAGGAGCCGGGAACCGACATGCTTTCGTCCGTCACCGCCGGAACGACCGTCATTTCCGACTGGCTGATGGTTCGCGTCTCCGTCGACCCCGGCAGCTCGTTCCTCGACCGCATTATCCACCTCGTTGAAAACGCCAAGCGGCAAAAGACGCCCAACGAGATCGCGCTCACGGTCCTGCTTTCCATCCTGACGCTGATTTTCGTGATCGTCGTCGCAACGATCGGGCCGGTGGCCACGTACTTGGAGGCGCAGATCAATGTCGCCGATCTCGTGGCACTGCTCGTCGCGCTCATTCCCACGACCATCGGGGCGCTGCTCTCCGCTATCGGAATTGCCGCCATCGACCGCACGATGCAGTTCAATGTGCTGGCCATGTCGGGCAAGGCGGTCGAAGCGGCCGGCGACGTCCAGACGCTGATCCTCGACAAGACCGGAACGATCACCGTGGGCGACCGCCAGGCGAGTGATTTCATCGCAGTATCTGGTCGCGAGCAGAAAGACCTGGTTCAGGCCGCGTTCCTCGCATCTTACTTCGATACGACGCCGGAAGGACGATCGGTTCGCTCGTGCAGCCAAGCGCGCGGCGCCCAGCCGGTGCCCGGGCTCGAACAGGCGCAAGGATTGGAGTTCTCGGCGCAAACCCGCATGAGCGGTATCCACCTTCCGGGCGGGGAGATTATCCGCAAAGGCGCAGTGAGTGCCGTCGTTCAAAATGCGGTCGACGAGTTCCATTGCTCGGCACCGGTGGACCTTCAAGCCATCGCCGATCGTGTTTCCAAGAAAGGAGCGACGCCGCTCGCCATCGGCGTCAACGGCGACATCCTGGGCATCGTCGTTCTCTCCGACACGTTGAAGCCCGGCATTCGTCAGCGCATCGAGCAATTGCGCAAGATGGCGATCCGCACCATCATGGTCACCGGCGACAATCCGATCACCGCGCAGACGATCGCGGCCGAGGCGGGCGTCGACGAATTCGTCGCCGAAGCGAAACCCGAGGAGAAACTGATCCTGGTTCGCCGGGAGCAGAGCGAGGGGCGGCTCGTCGCCATGACCGGCGACGGCACCAATGACGCACCGGCATTGGCGCAGGCGGACGTGGGTCTCGCCATGCATTCGGGAACGATGGCGGCCAAGGAGGCGGCCAACCTGGTCGACCTCGATTCCGATCCGACCAAGCTCACCGACCTCGTCGCCATCGGCAAGCAGATGTTGATCACGCGCGGCGCGCTGACGACCTTCTCCATCGCCAACGACGTGGCGAAATACTTCGCCATCATTCCGGCGATGTTCATCGTCGCCCTTCCGGGTCTGGCGGCGTTGAACGTCATGG
>JBEKNW010000083.1:0-18893 GCA_049522435.1 Xanthobacteraceae bacterium | reverse complement strand
TAAAACGGTCTTTGTCTGCCCGATATTCCCGGGCTAGATTCTGCAATACCTCGGACTCCGGGGCATAAGCTAGCAACTGCTCCGTCAGCACCTTGCGGATTTTATCTATCTGCTCGGACCGGGTTCTGACCACCAGGTCTTGCTGAACCGGGTATTTGCAGGCGGCAACCAGGCTCGTCCGGCCAGCGGCCTCTGCTTCCACCATGCAAAGCCGGCAGCCGCCGAAAGGCTCTAATTTCTCGTGGTGGCAGACCGTAGGAATGGATATGCCTGCACTTCGGGCTGCTCCCAAGATGGTCATATCTTCCGTTGCGGCGACATCCTTGCCGTCAATCTTCAAAGAGACTTCACTCATGTCGATCTTCTCTTTCTG
Organism: Xanthobacteraceae bacterium; assembly: GCA_049522435.1. GTDB lineage: Bacteria > Pseudomonadota > Alphaproteobacteria > Rhizobiales > Xanthobacteraceae > BOG-931. The sequence goes on along the minus strand of JBEKNW010000083.1, from coordinate 18,520 downwards.
ACTTTAATTTTCAGCTCATCCGGGATAGGCCCCGGTACGGGCTCGCCAGAAAACCTCATTACCGCATCGAAGCGGGGAGCAGATTTATAGGTCTTCATCTTTTCCCCCATGTCCGCTCGGACCCGTAGGCCGCTCGGCTCACGACACCTCCTGCGGGAAATGCTCCAGCACCTTGCGGACCGGGTTCATCGCCGCCTTGCCCAAGCCACAGATCGAGGCGGCGGTCATGACCCCGGCCAGCTCCTCGAGAAGCGGTCCGTCCCACCGCGGCGCCTGCAGCAGCTCGACCGCTTTCTCGGTGCCGACGCGGCAGGGCGTGCACTGGCCGCAGCTTTCATCGGCGAAGAAGCGCAGCAGATTGAGCGCGACCTCCTTCATGTCGTCCTTGTCCGAGAGCACGATGACCGCCGCCGAGCCGATCAGGCAGCCATAGGGCTCGAGGGTGCCGAAATCGAGCGGCAAGTCGGCCATTGTCGCCGGCAGAATTCCGCCCGCGGCGCCGCCCGGCAAATAGGCCTTGAAGACGTGGCCTTCGAGCATGCCGCCGCAATGCTCGTCAATGAGCTCGCGGGCGGTGATGCCGGCCGGGGCGAGCTTCACCCCCGGCTCCTTGACCCGGCCCGAGACCGAGAAGCTGCGCGGCCCCTTGCGGCCGCGCCGGCCCTGCCCGGCGAACCAGTCGGGGCCTCGCTCGACGATATCGCGCACCCAATAGAGCGTCTCCACATTATTGATGAGAGTCGGCCGGCCGAAGAGCCCGACCTCGGATGGAAAGGGCGGCTTGTGGCGCGGCTGCCCGCGCTTGCCTTCGATGCTTTCGAGCATCGCCGATTCCTCGCCGCAGACATAAGCGCCGGCGCCGCGCCTCAGGTGGATGCGGCCGCGGCGCACCAGCCCCGCCGCGTCGAGCTTGGCGATTTCCGCCAGCAGCAACTCGCGGATCTGCGGGTACTCATCGCGCAAGTAGATATAGATCTCGTCGGCCTCGATCGCCTCGGCGGCGATCAGCATGCCTTCAAGGAACCGGTGCGGGTCGGTTTCGAGGTAGGTGCGGTCCTTGAAGGTCCCGGGCTCGCCTTCGTCGGCGTTGACCACCATCAGGCGCGGCTTCGGCTCGGCGCGCACGAGGCGCCATTTGCGGCCGGCGGGAAAGCCGGCGCCGCCCAACCCGCGAAGCTGCGCATCCTCGAGCGCCTTGAGCACGGCGTCGAGCGGCTGCGTGCCGGCGCGGCAGGCTTCGAGCAAGCGGTAGCCCCCGTCGGCGCGATACGAGTCGAAGGCACGGTACTGCGGCAGATGCGGATGCACGTCTCCCTTGGCGACGGCGGCGGCGATGCTGTCCAGCGTCGCATGCTCGTGGAGGGCGCGGCCCAAGGCGGCTACCGGCGCGTTATGGCAGCCGCCCATGCAGGGTGCCCGCACCACCCGGACGCCAGGGCCGAGCCTCGCCGGCAGGTCACGCAACAATTGCTGCGCCCCGAACATCTCGCAGCCGAGGCTGTCGCATACCCGCACGGTCAAGAGCGGCGGCGCGGGCTCGCCGTCCACCACGATGTCGAAATGAGCGTAGAAGGAAGCAACCTCGTAGACTTCGACGAGTGCGAGCCTGAGCTCCTGCGCCAGAGCCGCCAGATGCCGGGCATGAAGGCAACCGTAGCTGTCCTGGAGGAGGTGCAGGAATTCGATCAGCAGGTCGCGCCGTCTTGGCCGGTCGGCGAGGAGCCCGCACACCTCCGCCAGCGCCTGCGCCTCGACTTGCCTGCCCTTCGGCAAGTCGCGTCCGCCGCGCCGTCCGGAACCGGGGTGAATGCGGCTTGATACTTCAGACGCACTCATGCCCGGACTGTCTGCGATTTCTCCGGTGGAAGGCGCTTGCTGCTGCGGAAGTACATTGATCTGGCTGATTGCCAGCTTGTCCACGATCAATTTATTGAACAACGAATTCAGCTCGTCGCTGGCGAAAAATTTTTCATACTCCGCCTTGCTTTCAAAACGCACTCTTAGTTTCTCCCTTTCCACGAGCTTGATGTATGGGAGTAATTTCTTGATCGCCTCCAGCTTGAGCTTTAGCGCGCCCTGATCCATACCCTCACCCGCGCCGATCGGGCCCAGTTCTTTCAACCTGGCGGTAAAGTCAGTAACAACTTCAGCGTAACGGATTCCTTCGGATGCCGATATCGATTCAAGCCTTAACCGATCCGGATTAAGCCCGATATATTCCAGGAGTTTCTTGCCCAGATGCATCATGCTCAATGCATCGTAATTGCCTTCCGTGATATAATGGCATTCTCCCAGCCAGCAGCCGCCGATGAACACACCGTCGTTGCCGTTCGCAAAGGCCCGGAGCACGAATTCCAGGTCGACTCTGCCGGAACACATCACTCTGATCACCCTGATGCTGGGGGGGTATTGGTAGCGGGAAACCCCGCACAGGTCCGCCCCGGCCAAACTGCACCAATTGCATAGAAAGCCCAGGATTCGCGGTTTGAATTCATGCACTGTAGCCATTCCAAATTCGCTCCTATGGCGGTAATCCTGGTGGCGCAACTCAGCTGGTTTCTACGCGCGTCTGCAGTCTTTCTGTTCAATCCGGCAAAGTTCCATTTATGCGGCGTCGATCTGGCGGAGGATTTCTTCATTGGTATAATGATTCAGATAAATGGCTCCTGTCGGGCACTTGGTGTTACAGAGACCATCTCCTTTGCAAAGCACAGGATTAACCCTGGCCTTTTTGCCCAGCGGCGCGTCAAAAAAGTCAATGGCGTCATACGTACAAGCTGAAATACATGCCCCGCACGCGATACAGGCACTCTCGTTGACATCGCAAATGGCGCCGGTAGCGGTAACTGAATCTTTTGACAGGACATTAATGGCGCGGCCCGCAGCTCCGTAAGCCTGACTGATCGTTTCCGTCATATGCTTTGGATAGTGCGCCGTGCCGCACAGAAAGATCCCCTCCGCGGCAAAATCCACGGGCCTTAGTTTTACATGAGCTTCCTGGAAGAAGCCGTCCGGATTCAATGGTACCTTGAATAGTTTCGACAATTTTTGATTGGTAGTTGAAGGGACGACTGCGGCGGCGAGCGCGAGGAAATCGGCATCCAAGGCGAGCTTCCGACCTAAAATAGGATCGGTAACGGTAACCCTCAGAATGTTTCGGCCGTCTTCCTCAACAGCTTCAACCACGGGCTTGTCATCCGGCTCATAGCGAATGAACTTGATCCCCTTGGTTGCCGCCTCCCGGTAATAATCCTCCTTGAACCCGTAGGTTCTCATATCCCTGAAGATAATGTAGATCTCGATCTCCGGGTTGATCTGTTTCAGTTTCAGGGCGTTCTTGACAGCCTGGCTGCAGCATACCCGGCTGCAATAATTTCTCTCTGCCGTTCTGCAGCCGACACACTGGATCATCACCAGAGTCTGGGCGTTCATCACCGTTTCTTCATTCCTGGCGATTCGCCCTTCCAGATCGAGCAGGGTCAATACCCGATCATCTTCCCCGTAAAGGTATTCGGCTGGTTTGTATTCTTCGGCACCGGTAGCGATGATGACTGCTCCGTGGCGTATTTCTTTGACTCTTCGTTCCGATCGCACCCTGGTTGTGAAATTCCCCACATAGCCCGACGCCTCTTCGATGGTCGAATCGGTGGCAACGTGTATTGAGGGGTGCTGGTAAACTTTGCGGATGATCTCGCCCAGATAGGTTTGAACATCCACTCCTTCGAGGGTGTAATGAATCCTGCGCGCCATGCCCCCCAGGTCATGATCCTTTTCCAGCAGATAAACCTGAAATCCCTGCTCGGCCATGTTCAGAGCACTGGTCATCCCGGCCAGACCTCCGCCTATAACCAAAACCGCTTTGTTGATCGGCAGCTCGATTTCCTGCAAAGGCTGCAACAGGGCAGTTCGGGCCACCGACATCCGGACGATGTCCTTTGCCTTCGCGGTGGCATCTTCCTTTTCCCGGGAGTGCACCCAGGAGCAATGTTCCCTGATATTCGCCATGTCGAGGAAATACTGATTTATTCCTCCTTCGCGCACCGTGTCCCGGAACAACGGTTCATGGGTCCTCGGCGTACAGGCCGCGATGACGACGCGGTTGAGCCCTTTGTCACGGATGGTGTCGGCTATTTGCCGGGCATTATCTGTCGAGCATGCAAACAGGCTTTCCTGGGCGTGAACGACGTTATCCAGCGTGGAGGCATATTCAACGACAGAAGGAACATTGACCACCCTGCCGATATTTGCTCCGCAATGGCAGACAAAAACCCCGACCTTGGGCTCCTCTTCCGCTACATCGCGTTGCGGTGGATATTCCCGCTCTCTGCTCAGCTTTCCACGCTGGTAGGCAAGCAGCTCGCCACAGAGGGCAGCGGCCCCGCTGGCGGACACAACCGATTCCGGGATGTCGACAGGACCCTGGAAGGCTCCGCTGACAAATATTCCCGGGCGGGAAGTCTCAATAGGATTAACCGGATTGGTTTTGCAGAAACCGTGGGAATTAAGCTCGATGCCGAACTTGCTTGCCAGGTCCGCCGCATCCTTGGGAGGACTCAATCCGACAGATAACACGACCAGATCGAATTCCTCCTCCTTCACTCCATCACTATTAGTAGAGTATCGTATCGTGACGTTCCTGTTCTCCGGAATCTCTTTACCGATCGACACGTAGCTTCTGATAAATCGAACTCCGGGCAGCTTTTCCGCTCTTTGATAGTAGCGTTCGAAATCCTTGCCAAAGGCGCGGATATCGTTGTGGAATACCGTGGCATCAATCTCCGCGTAATGGTCTTTTGCCAGAATTACCTGCTTCTGTGTATACGCGCAGCAAACAGCCGAACAATAGGTGTTGCCGCCGGGGATGACCTGCCTGGAACCGACGCACTGAATCCAGGCGATCCGCTCCGGATGCTTTCCGTCGGAAGGACGCCTTATCTCGCCTTCGTACGGTCCGGTGGCAGATAACATGCGTTCGAATTCGAGGCTGGTGACGACGTTCTTCATCTTGCCGTAGCCATAGTCGCCCCGCACCGCAGGGTCGAAAATGTCATAACCCGGAGACAGAACGACCGCACCTACCTCTACTTGCAGCTTTTCCGGCTTTTGATGAAGATCGATAGCGTGTTGCTGACAGACTCCTACACAAATGTTGCATTTTTCGTCTTGAAGATAGAGGCAGGTTTCAGGGTCTATATAGGAGATGAGCGGCACTGCCTGGGAAAAGTGTATATGGATAGCTTTGCTCAACGACAGGTTTTGATTGTAAGGATCAGGGACCTGGACCGGGCAGTACTCGAAACAGGTCGTACAACCCGTACATTTGTCCTCAATGACGTATCTGGGCTTTCTGTTCAGCGACACCCTGAACCTTCCTGCTTCGCCCTCGACACGGACAACTTCGGTGTTGGTCAGGATGTTGACGTTAGGATGTCTGCTGCATTCAATGAACTTGGGAGATTCAATGCACATCGAGCAGTCATTGGTGGGAAATGTCTTGTCGAGCTGAGACATCTTGCCGCCAATGGCGGGTGATTTATCGACCAGGTAAACCCTGAAACCGGTTTCGCCGAGATCGAGCGCGGCTTGAATACCGCTGATCCCGCCACCGACAACCAGTACATCTCCAATACTGTCGTTTTTGGAGCTGTTGGATGTTAGTCGTTCGACTGGCATGTCAGATCACTTCCTGGACGATTTCAGTGATGTCCTTGATCTCTATCGCTCGACCATCCTCCAGGCTGAGGCTGCTATCCGTGAAATTTGTGAGGCAATATGGACAGGCGGTAACCAGCACCTCAGCCCCGACGTCGATGGCTTGTTGCAATCTCAGACCGGAGAATCTCTCTTGCTTGGGAGTCTCCATCCAGATCCTGCCGCCGCCGCCTCCGCAACATAAACTGTTTTCCCGGGAGTCCTGCATCTCCGCGAGTTCCGTGGAGGTCATTTGCTTCAAGACGTCCCGAGGCGCGTCGAATATCCCGTTATGCCGGCCCAAATAGCAGGGATCGTGATAAGTGATTTTCTTGTCGTACTTCCTGGCGGGCTCGAGCCGCCCCTCGTTCATCAGCTCGCGCAAATACTCGGAGATGTGGACAATTTCGAAGTGGACGCTGAATTCCGGATATTCGTTCTTGAACGTGTGGTAACAATGCGGGGAGGAAACCAGGATTTTCTTCACCCCATGATCGATAAAGGTTTTGATGTTTTCCTTGGCCAGGTGCTTGAATATTTGCTCATTCCCCGTCTTGCGGATGCTTTCTCCGCAGCAATTCTCCTTCGATCCCAATATCCCGAAATCGACCCCAGCCTTGTTGAGGATCCTGGCCGTGGCAGCGGCTACCTTCTTCAAGCGCGGGTCATAGCTGAGATAGCAGCCGGGAAAATAGAGAATCTCCATCCCTTCGGTGAAGGTCTTGACCGACAGACCTTCCGCCCAATCCGCCCGCTTTGCCCGTGCCATATCGAACGGGTTGCCTTCAGCCATGAGGCTGTCGCTTACGCGCACGATGGGAGTGACGGAATCGGGAAAAATCCCGTATTCCGTGGCAATCCTGCGCAGCGATACTCCGAGCTCTATCTGATTGACACCTCTGGGGCAGCGCCTAGGACAGGTTCCGCAGGTGGTGCAACGCCAGAGGTCTTCCTGTTCTATTTCAGTCAAACCGAACGTAGCCTGCCGGACTATCTTGCGCATACTGAATTGTCTGACCCTGTTCCAGGGACAAACAACATCACAAATTCCGCACTGATAGCAGAGTTGGAACGATGTCCCACCCTTCTCCTCTATGAGATCGGTAATTTCTTTGATAGGGGCTACAGTTTCCACGATCTTCTCTGGCCTTTTCGTTCAATTTAATGTTGTGGTGTGCATTCCGCTCAAGATGACCGACGATTGCGGTCGAAGGTGACCGGAGATTCCGGCGGAACGTGACCGGCGTGAATGGCGGGCCAACGCTGTTTCCGTTCTTTACATTGAGCGGTCATGCTCGGCGGTCATGCTCGGTTAATCTGTTTCGTGGGTCCGGTGCTGCTTGCGTGAGCACATCGATGGTGCAGGGTTGTCCACGGGCGGACGAAACCCCATGTGCAATATCGTCGGCCTCAGCTCCAATTACTTTGATAAAAATCAAGGCCGCCAACGAATCGGCTGCTGTGGCGAACCCTCAAGCGGAGGATTCTTCCGTTCTCTCGAACATTCTGACCGGGTGGCCCACTGCCGGCGGTCGGCCGGGCTTTCCCGAATTGGTCCGCAGGGGCGCCGGGACCGCGTCAGGCGAAAACCGGCAGGCAGAAGGAGGTTTCGTCGGCGTAGCCGCAGCCTCCGCATGCGAAACGTGCTGTGAGCTTCTCGCACTTCACGCCTCGTCCGCGCAGATGCGTCAGCCCGAGCGGCGCTTCGCAATCCGGGCAGGCGCGAGGCATGACGATAGTCACTTCCATCCTCTGCACGGAAGCGCCGTCGCGGGTGCGGAAATCCTCCTCCAGAATGATGGTGCGGTGTTCGAAAGAGGCGATTCCCCAGCTTTCAAGATCGTCCAAAAGATCATCAAAAAAAGCGATCGTTTTCGCCGCCTGCTCCGTGGCGAGCTTCTTCCCTGTTTCCGTAAACATGGATCGCGGCGCCGCCAGAGCGTAAGTCAGTTCCCGGCTCGCCGTGTGCACGAGCGCATCGATGAGGCCCCGTCCGCGCAGGGCCGCCTTGGTGAAGAAGGCGCCCACGCCCAGCGCGCCCAGCTTGTCGAGTCGGTCCGCGTCCTGCACGATGCGGCAGGCGCCGACACACGGGAGCCGGTCGTCGTACAGGGCGCGCAGCGCTTCGAGCACAGCCTCGATATCGCTGAGTTCTACACCGAACTCGCCGAGCATCCTTCCAGCCAGGACCGCCGCATGCTCTTCTTCCGCAATGTCATCTTTGTGGTATTCACCCTCATGAAACTTGCCCGCGTCATGGTAGAGCGCCACGAGGGCCGGAAGGAATGAATCGACTCCTTCCATTCTGGATATCTTATGGGCAATGGCCGCTGTGCGCCGAGTATGCTCCAGGAGGAATTCCGATGCAGCCTGGTTAGTCTGATGATTGTATCTTGCCTCAGCCTCGACAAGCATCTTCTCGATGCGGGCGTGAAGCCCCGGAAAGCGTGTCTCCAGCATGTTGCGCACGTCGTTCATTGACATGTCCTCGTTCGGGTTCGAGTGCCTCGCGGTTCCAATTCCGCCGCTTTCCCAACTCGTCCGCTTAGGGACCATGTTGTGGTCGGCGATATAGTAAGAGCTGCACCCGGTTGTCTGAACAGTTTTTCGGCGTCGACAAGTGGAGCCTCTGCCGAGGTTAGGCTGCCAAGCGCAGAGGCAGCGGCGTGAAGTAGGCGTGATCGGGTGTGAAGCCGTCAAGGCTCGAGTGCGGACGCCAGCCATTATAAAAGTCCAGGTAGCGGCCGATCGAAGCGCGGGCGGCGTTGACGCTTTCGGGCCTCCTTTAAGCTCGCTTTCGCCGGCGCGCCCGTTCACCTACATTAGGGGCATGACTTCGCCCGATGACGACTACCTGATTCGTCCCGATCCGCTCGATCCGCGCTTGACCGAGCGCGTCAAAGGCGTGGATCAGACCGGCGCCACGATCGAGACATCGGTGATAGTCGAGCGCGCGCTGACGATCTTCCTCAATTCGCAGGAGATCGTGACGGCGATGACCATCAACGACCATCCCGAGTATCTCGCGCTCGGCTATCTGCTCAACCAGAACATGCTGAAGCCCGACGACCTGGTTACCGGCGTCGATTACGACGAGGAATTGGCTGTCGTCGTGGTGCGCACCAAGCGCAAGACGAACTACGAGAAGAAGCTGAAGAAAAAGGTGCAGACCTCGGGTTGCGCGCAGGGCACCGTGTTCGGCGATCTGATGGAGGCGCTGGAGACCGTCACGCTGCCGAAGGCTGTGCTGCGCACGTCGTGGCTCTATACGCTCACCCACAAGATCAACACGACGCCCTCGCTCTATCTCGAGGCCGGCGCCATCCACGGCTGCGTGCTCGCGGTGGAAGATCGCCCGCTCGTCTACATGGAGGATGTCGGCCGCCACAACGCCGTCGACAAGATCGCCGGCTGGATGTTCAAGCATCACGTCGGCTCGGCCGACAAGATTTTCTACACCACCGGCCGGCTGACATCCGAGATGGTGATCAAGACGGTGCGCATGGGCATTCCGATCCTGATCTCGCGCTCGGGTTTCACCGCCTGGGGCGTGGAGCTTGCGCGCAAGGCCAATCTCACGCTGATCGGCCGTACGCGCGGCAAACGCTTCATCGCGCTCGCCGGCGAGGATCGCATCGTGTTCGATCAGGACCTCGCCTATGTCGAGGAGGAAAGCGCCAAGCACCGGCGCAAGGCCGCGGTGCAGGATGATTGAGGCGGCCCCATCTTCACCGCTTGCGCGGGAATGAGCGGAATTACTCTGGATCGCTTCAGCCGACCAGCGCCGCGTAGGAGAGAAAGCCGACGGTCGAGCCCGGCTCGATCTTGGTCACATCCTCGGTGAGCTCGGCGAGGCCATCGGTTTCGGTGAGCGAAGTCAGAACGCCAGCGCCGTCCTGCGCGTGCTTGACCGCCTCGATGCTACCGTCAGCTGCCGGGCGCAACGCCACGCGTACATATTCCCGCCGGCCTTTGCGCTTCTCATAGGAGAAGGCCGCGCGCGTCGGCATCGCGATCAACGGCTCGGGCAGCGCGCCGGCGAGCCGCAACAGCAACGGCCGCACCAGGCATACGAAGGTGACGAAGACCGCCACGGGGTTTCCCGGCAGTCCGACGAACGCGGTGCCATCGCCGCTCCTCGATCCGGGAATAACGCCCATCGCCACCGGCCGGCCGGGCTTGATGGCGAGGCGCCAGAAAACCATCCGGCCGATGCTTTCGATCGCGCTGCGCACATAATCGCCCTCTCCTGTTGAGACCCCGCCCGACGTCAGCACGAGATCATGATCGGCGGCGGCAGCGCCGATCGCGTGCGCGAGTTTTTTCGGATCGTCGCCGAGAATGCCGAGGTCGGTGACCTCCGCGCCGAAACGCGCGAGCAGACCCGAGAGCAGGCAGCGGTTGGAATCATAAAGCGCAGCGCGCGGCAGCAATGACCCTGGCTCGACGATCTCGTCGCCGGTCGAAAACAACGCGACCCGCACGCGGCGGCGCACGCCAAGCCCGGTGAGACCAAGTGCAGCCGCGAGCGCAACGTGCTGCACTGCGAGGCGGCGGCCAGCCGGTAGAGCAACGGCCCCGGCGCGCATGTCCTCGCCGGCCAGTCGACGATTGGCGCCCGGCTTCAATCCGGGCGGCACAACGACGGCACCGCCTTCGACGCGGCAATCCTCCTGCATGAACACCGTATCCGCGCCCGCCGGCATCGGCGCGCCGGTGAAGATGCGGATCGCCTCCCCGGCCTTGAGCGCATGCGTGGCGGCATCACCGGCGGCGACCCGATCGACGATCGTCAGGCGCATCTCGCGCTCGGAATTAACATCGTCGGCGCGCACTGCGTATCCATCGACCGCCGAATTATCGAAGGGCGGCACATTGACCGGAGCGACGAGATCCTCGGCAAGCACACGCCCGGCGGCCTCGCGCAGCGTCACGGTCTCGCGTCCGCCGACCGGCGCGACGCGTTCAGCGATCAGACGCGCGGCATCGGCGACCGGAAGCAACGGACCGGAGAAGGCGAAACAATCGTCGCTGAGCTGCGCCATCAGGTCCCAGTCCGCGGCGGGCCGCTCGGTTCCATGCCGAGCGCGCGGATACGCGCACGCGTTGCCTCATGGCGCAACACCGCGAGGAAGGCCTGCACCGCGGGCCGCTCGCGGCGCGCTCCGAGCAGTAGAAAATCGTATTCCTCCGGCGCAATCGGCAGAAACGCAAGTCCATACATCCGCGCCACCGGCTCGATCGCGACGCCCCAATCGGCGCGGCTTTGGGCGATGGCTGCGGCGACGGCGTTGTGCGAGCGTGGCTGATTGGCGTAGCCCGCGGGCCGCGCGAATTTCTTTGCGGGCGCGCTTTCCGGGCCGCTGACCGGTTCCCACTCAGCCTGAAAGCGCGCCAGCAACCTATCGATCAGCACGCGCGTGCCGGAGCCGGCATTGCGGTTGACCATCAACACGGCGGGATCGGCGAGCGCAGCTTTGAGCGCGGCGTCGGCCGTGCGGCCTTCGAAGCGCGCGTCGCCGGGGCGAAAGACAAAACCCTGCATCCGCCGCCAGCCGGGCACCAGCGTGAGGCCGGGAGCGAGCAGGTGCTTGTTGTAGATGCCGGTCGCCGGATCGACGAGGTGAACGGGCGCGAGATCGCATTCGCCGCGGCTTAATGCAGCCACGCCGCCCAGACTGCCGACCGCGATGGTGCGGGCGGCGAAGCCACGCTCGGCGAGCGCCCCCACCACAACATCGAGCGCGATGTCGTGGCTGCCCATGATGACGAGACCTGGCGCGCGCGCCTCCTCGCCGATCAGCGTGACTTCCACCCTGGTGTCCGCGTCAAGCGTGCTGGCGAGTGCGTCGATGGTCAAAAAACCATCCGCCTGGGAGAAGGCGGTGACGGCGCCCGAGCCCTTGCCGGTCGGAAACGCGATCAGGCCGTCGTCACCGGCAACAAGCGAAACGAGCACGAACTCCTCACGGCCAAGCTCGGAGGCGATCCGCACCGGCACTCGCGCTGTGACAGTCTTCGCGGCTTCGGGCAGCAGCCCTGCGCGGGCACGTATCACCGGCGCCACGAAGGCATGGAAGGTGAAGATGGCTGAGGTCGGAAATCCCGGCAGCACAACGAGCGGTTTGTTGTCAATGACGGCAAGACAAAGTGGCTTGCCCGGCTTGAGCGCCACGCCATGCACGAGAATACCGGGCGTACCAAGCCGCGACACCATGCGATGCGACAGGTCGCCCGCGCCCTTCGACGTGCCGCCGCTGAGCACGACCATATCGCACGACGCGAGCGCGGTGCGCATGGCGGCTTCGAGTGCGACCTCTTCGTCCGGGAATGCGCCGAACGGCACCGGCTCGCCGCCGGCTTCGACGATCGCGGCAGCGATGATCGCGCCGTTGCTGTCGTAGATGCCGCCGGGCTTGAGCGGCCGGCCCGGCGCGACGAGCTCATCGCCGGTCGAGAGTACCGCGACGCGCGGCCGGCGCACGACCTCGATGGCGTCGAAGCCACAGGCGGCGAGCACGCCGATCTCGCGCGAGCCGATGCGTGTGCCCCGGCGCAACAGGGTTTCGCCGCGCGCGATGTCCGAGCCGGCATAGGAAATGAACTGTCCGCTCGCGACCGTTCGGCGCAGGTCGATCGCGGGCGCGACGGCGTCGATCAGCTCCGTGTGCTCGATCATCACCACGGCGTCGGCGCCGCGCGGGATGACGCCGCCGGTCGCGATCGCCGTGGCAGTGCCGGGCGTCACCTCGGCCGCCGGCTGAACTCCGCAGGCGACCACTTCGGCGTTGAGCTTGAAACGTTGCGGCGCCCCGTCGCTCGCACCGGCAGTATCGGCGGCGCGCACCGCAAAGCCGTCGACATTGGATCGGTCGAACGGTGGCGCATCGACCGGCGCGACGACGTCGGCGGCGAGCACGCGGGACAGCGTCGCGGCGAGCGGCAAGCTTTCGCCGCCGAGCGGTGAGCGATCGATGCACGCTTCAAACCGCCGGCGCGCCTCCTCCGCAGAGACGACTTGAAGAAACTGCTCCTGCCGGGAGGCGCGCCGTACCGCGTCAAGGATCGATGCGCCGCGCTCACTGGATGCCGTTCTCGGCGACGTGCCGGATTTTACATTCATGGCCATGACCTCACGGCAACCAGCGTCCCGGCCGCAAAACCTTCGCTCTCGGCCGGGACGACGATCCAGCCGTCGCTACGCGCCAACGACCCTAATGACAGATAGCCGGACGCGAGCGGCTCCGCCATGCCGTCGCCGCAGCCCACGGGGATCAATTCGGCAAGTCCGATTGTCGAGGTGACCTTGCGGCCGAGCGGAAGCATTACGGGCGCGTCCTCGACGCTGCCACCGGCAAATCTGGCGATGAGATGGCGCCCGATCAGAAGCCAGATCGCCAAAGCCGCATCCAGGCGCCCAGGCATAAGCAACACAGGTCGCTCGCTGACCAACCCGAACGCCGCGCTCTCGCCGGGTGAAACGGCAATGCCGTGGGCCTCGACGCGGCCAAGCCGCGCCAAAGTCTGCACGCTCGCGTCGTACCGGCCGCTGCCGGTGCCGCCGATTGCGATCACCGCATCGGCGCGATCATCCGTCAGCGCCTCGTCGAGGCGGCCCGCCTCTCCACGAGCGCCAAGCACAATGCCGCCAGCGCCGGTGACGGCGCAGGCGAGCATAACGAGCGCAGCGTCGATCAAGGGCGTCATCGCGGCACTGCCGCAGGCGATGCGGACGCGCGGCTCGCGAACCGTTACCTCCGCAATGCCGGCGGCGGCGACGACGGCGATGTCGAGAACGCGCAAGCGCTCGCCGGCACGGCGCAGCGGCGTTCGCGGGCTAACGTCGCCGCCGGCAGGCAGCACCCCCTCGCCGGCTGCAACCGCAGCGATGGCCTCGGTGCGATCTCCGCGCAGCGTGACGGCATCGAGCGGCGCCACCGCGTCGGTTCCGCTCGGCAGCGGCTCGCCGGCGTCAACGCGGCGCGGCATCGACGCGAACGGCACCGGCGCGTAGGGGCCGGCATCGGCGATCGTTGCGGCCTCGACGGCGAAGCCGTCGCGCAACGCGATCGGACGCGGCGGTCGCTCCGACGCCACGACATCCTCGGCAAGCACGTGGCCGCGCGCCGCCGCAACCGGGGACTTGCGCGGCTTCACCGCGCCAATGCGGGTCGCGACGACCGCAAGCACCGCACTGAGCGGCGTCAGGCGCGCGATGCGCTGGATGCTGGAATCGACAACCATCGCCGATATGATAAGGACGATTGGCGGTTTCGACGACTCTCAAATAATGGCGGAAAAGACCCTCAACCTGCGCGGCCTCAAATGCCCGCTGCCGGCGCTGCGAACCCGCAAGGCGCTCGGCGGCATGGCGCCCGGCGATATTCTGATCGTGGAGTGTACCGATCCGCTTGCCGGGATCGACATCCCCAATTTGCTGAACCAGACCGGCGACACGCTGGAAGAAACGCGCAAAGAGAAGAAACTCCTGACATTCCGGATCCGGAAGGCTTGATGCGAACTGATGAGAGCGTGCCGTCGCCCTTCGAGGCGCGGCTTCGCCGCGCACCTCGGAGTCACCGTTCGTCGTCAGTGACTGGTGACAGAGATAGAAGCAGCTCTTCATGGCTGCCTGGCGTGCCGGTCGAAGCGCCTGAAGGCACTGACGCGCTCGCCCGAATGCCGCCCTGGAACTCGACGAAAACCCTCAACGTGGGTTACCCCGTGAGTCGAGAATTTCCATGGCGCCGAGTGACGCGATCCTGCCATTCATCTGCTGCTCCACTTGTTCTTTGGCAAAACTGTCGAAGTCGCCGACGTGTGCGAAGCGATCAATTGCTCAAGCTTCAATTGACGACCCCCGGGGCATTGATGCGCTGACTCGTTTCGGCTAATCGCGAAAAATCGCTGCAAACTTTCCAAGCAGAGACACGTAAAGTTGCTTCTTGAAGGAGATAGCGAGTGACTCCAACTCGCGGCGCAGTGTATCGATGACAAAGGGTAGGACGATCGCCCGTCAGCCGCCGCCAATTCCTCACCACCACGGCACTCGGTGCCGCCACCGCGACCGGCAGCCTGGCCATGCCGGCCGTCCCCCGCGCCCAGGGCGCGCCCGGGCATGCGCGTTCGCCGACAAAGGGATTTGAGACGTTGCTGAACGAAACGGCGGAAGCCGCGCTTCGCCGTTTTGCCGCCCAATTGGTCGCCGACGGTGAATGGCCGCAACATCTCGCGGCACAGACGCCGCAGGCGGCAACGCCGCCTTGCGCCATGACGGCATCACAGCGCCGTGTGTCGTCGATGGCGCGATGAACGGTGAAATCTTCCGCGCCTATGTCGAGCAGGTGTTGGTGCCCACCTTCAATGCAGGCGATCTCGTCATCATGGACAATCTCGCCAGCCGCAAGGTCGTAGGTGTTCGCGAAGCGATCCAGCGATGTGGGGCAAGCCTGATCTACCTGCCGGCCTACTCGCCCGACCTCAATCCGATCGAGCAGGCCTTCGCCAAGCTCAAGAGCCTCCTCCGCCCGGAAGCCGTTCGGTCGGTGGACGCTCTCTGGACCGCGATCGGGCGCATGCTCCGCCACTTCACCCCAGCCGAATGCGCAAGCTACTTCTCAAACCGCGGCTATACGGTCAGCCCGATTCCGCTCTAATCAATACGAATGAAGTTCTCGGTATACACAACGGATACATGGTTCTCAGACCTTCTCGTACATCGTCACCACGCAGGTCCCGCCTAGCCCGAGATTGTGCTGGAGACCGAGTCTTGCACCGTCGACCTGCCGGGCGCCGGCGGTCCCGCGAAGCTGATGGACCAGCTCGTAGCATTGGCCCAGGCCAGTGGCCCCGAGGGGATGTCCCTTGGACAGGAGGCCCCCGGACGGATTGGTGACGAAGCGGCCGCCGAAGGTGTTGTCGCCGTCCTCCACGAATTTTTCGCCGCCGCCCTCCGGGCACAGGCCGAGCGCCTCGTACGATATGAGTTCGTTTTGGGCAAAGCAGTCGTGCAGCTCCACGACGTCCACATCCTGCGGGCCGATGCCGGCCGCCTCGTACACCCGGGAGGCCGCCTCACTGGCCATGTCGCAGCCTACCACCCGACGCATGTCGTGGGCCTCGAACGTGCTCGGGAAGTCAGTGGTCATAGCCTGGGCGGCGATGCGCACGGTTGCCGGGGTTCCCTTGCGGCGGGCGAAGTCTTCCGACACTACGATGGCCGCCGCCGCACCACAGGTCGGAGGGCAAGCCATAAGGCGGGTCATCACGCCAGGCCAGAGAACTTGGGAGGCCATGACCTCCTCGACCGTCACCTCCTTGCGGAAGATGGCGAGCGGATTGCGGGCAGCATGGCGGCTCGCCTTGGCACGGATCTTCGCGAACGTCTCCAGGCGGGTACCGTACCGCTGCATGTGAGCGAGGCCGGCACCGCCGAACAAGCGCACGGCGTGTGGCAGACTCACGTCTCCAATCAGGGCCTCGGTCTCTCGATTGAAGTTCTCGAAGGGGTCGGGCTTGTCAGGGAAAATGGAACCCAGCGGTCCGGGATTCATTTGCTCGAAGCCGACAGCGAGCGCGCATTCCACGGCTCCGCTCGCGACCGCCTGCCGCGCAAGGAACAGCGCCGTCGAGCCAGTGGCGCAGTTGTTGTTGACGTTGACGATTGGGATGCCGGTCATGCCGAGGCTGTAGAGGACCTTCTGACCGCTGGTCGAATCGCCGAACACGTAACCGGCGAAGGCCTGCTCCACGTCTTCGTAAGCTATTCCGGCATCGGCCAAGGCGAGGCGGCCGGCCTCCGCACCCATGACGTCGTATCTCGCGCCGGTACCTGGCTTCGTAAAGGGGACCATCCCTGCTCCTGCGACGAGGACGGTGCGGCTCATAGTTCGGCTCCCAGGATGGAGGTTGAGGTCGCGTCGGCACCTCGGTAAAGGCGCCACATCTCGCCTACGTTCTCGACCACGAGATCGGGGCGCCGGGATTCGGGTAGGGCATGCAGCGCCTCGCGTCCGGCGATGCCCGTGGTGACGAGGACGGAAAGCGCACCGCCCCGACGGGCCATGGCGATTTCCAGGCCCGCATCGTCGCCAACGACCACTATCCCGTCGGCCGGCACGCCGATCAACCGCTCGGCGCTGCTGAGGGCTTCACGTGACGGCTTGCCGAGGACGACGGGGCGCTTGCCGGTCACGCTGGTGATCATGGCCGAGATTGCCCGCGAGGTGCCAATGGCGCGGCCGTCGGCGGTGGCAAAAAATGCATTGACCGAGGCGGTGAATAGCCGCGCGCCGCCCCACACGGCGTGGCAGGCGGTCTCCAGGTCGTCCATCGTAAAGTCACGCGACCAGCCGACGAACACCGCATCCACCTCGGCCCGGCGATCCGTGCCGAGCACGGTCAGGCCAGCCTCGACGAACGGGACCATGGTGCCGCGCGTTCCGATCACCATCACTCGCGCGATCCCCCGGCGTGCAAAGTAAGCGGCGGCGATGGAGGCCGGGGTCTGCATTCGAGTGTCGGGGACCGGAAGGCCGGCACCGCGGAGCAGGGCAGCGAGTTCGGCCGGCGGCTTGAGGGTGCCATTGGTGAGTACCGAGAATGGCAGGCCCATCCCGGCCAGCCCGTTGATCGTGTCGGCAGCGCCGGGCAGAGCTCGGACGCTTTGGTGCCCCGCATCACTGAGGACCAGCGTCCCGTCCATGTCGAACACGAAACCACGGGCGGCGCGGAGGCGCGCGACAGCTGCGGGGGAGGAGATCAAGAGACACCTCCGCAGGAAAGCTCCAACGTGAGGCCAGGCTTCTCTATTCGGAGATAGTGCAGGTCGGTCCGCCTGACAGCTTCCGCCAGCAGCTTAAAGAGCGGACCGGTGTCGGGGTTGTAACCGATGCGGGCCGGGCCAGCGGCCACCATGGCATCCACCTGATCTGCCGGCATGGTGGCGCGCAGGAGAAATTCGTCGTCAGAGAGATGCGATCCGATCCGCTGCCGCAATTCGGCGAGCGACGGGGGCGGTGGCTCGGCCATGATCTCACGGGCCCGGGGCGTGGCGAGAATGCGATCAAGCACGGCTTGGTCAACCGGTGCTATCGGACGCCCGAACTTGCCGAGCACGTAACGGATCACCTGATCGGGCACTTGGGCGTAGCGCTTGGGGCCGATCACGTTGAACAGCGCCTGGGTGCAGACGATCTGCGGGAAGGGCGTCACCATGATCGGATATCCGAGTTCTGCGCGCACCCTGTCCACCTCCTTCATGACCTCGGCGAAGCGGTGGCCCAGACGGACTTCTTCGAGCTGCCGCCGGGTCGTGGTCATGACGCCGCCGGCCACCTGATGGCGCAGGAACGTGGCGTCGTAGTCGCGCGGGGCGCCGATGGGCAGGCCCTGGGCCTTAGCGATGCGGCCGAAATAGTCGGCCGCCATTGCCATAGCGTGGTCGTCGACATCGACCCGGTGGCCGTGCTCCCGTAGGTTGGCCGT
Source organism: Xanthobacteraceae bacterium (assembly GCA_049522435.1). Lineage (GTDB taxonomy): Bacteria > Pseudomonadota > Alphaproteobacteria > Rhizobiales > Xanthobacteraceae > BOG-931. Next base: position 343 of record JBEKNW010000083.1, on the reverse strand, counting down.
TACCTGGAGGGCCGAGGGGAGAGACGAGCCGTTAGCGAGCGGCCCGAGCGCCACATGTAGGGCTGCCACCCCCAGCTCGGCCGCCACAATGTAGGTATAGGAGGCAAGGCCGATATTGCAGTGGGAATGCAGCTCCAGCGGCTTGCCGGCCAGCCCCTCTCGGACAGCGGGGACGAGCGTGCGGGCCCGGTCGGGGGTCAGCAATCCGGCCGGATCCTTGATATAGGCACGGTCCATGTCCGGACAGGCGGCGACCACCTCCGCGAGCCGGCGGTAGAAGGCATCGTGGTGGACCGCGCTTACTGTGTAGGTGAGGGCGGCGACGATCTCTTCGCCACCCTCC
>JBEKNW010000082.1:0-19045 GCA_049522435.1 Xanthobacteraceae bacterium | reverse complement strand
GGCTTTCGCCCCTTTCGCTCAGCTCCAGGCCAGGCTTCCTGGGACGCGGTCGCCATTGCATTTGCTAGGCGGGCGTTACCCGCCCCTACCTGTCCCAGTCCAGTGGAAGCACCCCACGGACCGGCCGTAGTACCGGTCAGCATGATGCCCGAAGCTGCCCGGGAGCGGACCGTATCTTTCCGCGCGCGGGCACCGCTCTCGCTCCGCATTCGGGAGTACCCTCGGCCGAAGGCGTCCCTCGATGAGCGAGATTCGCGGTGTATAACGGAAATGGGGACGATTGTCAAGAGGCGTCTCGTCATCCGTGACGCCGTAAAGAATCGTCATACGCGGGCTTGACCCGCGTATCCATGCTGGCGTGCCGGATCGCATTCGGCAATTGAGTGCACTGTCACCGTAACGCCAGCACTTATTTGCTCGTAAGCTGCGTGAGAATTAAGTGCACTGTCACCGTAACTCGTAACTTCTCGCGGCTTGCTACATGCCATATTAGGCGGGTGACGGAGAGAGGCAAATAGGACCGACGATGGGAAACTAGACCATCGCTCATGGCGAAATGGCGATTGCCCGACACGCTAGGTTCGTCAGCACCCCATCGGATCATGAGCGGCACGAAAAGCGACTGGCGAGTGATGCAAGTACCGCTCAGTATATCCAGTTCGCCTATTCGGCGGCTGGCTTTTCTGGAAATGCGGCTTCAGCCGCCGTCGGGGCTTCGCCGGAATGGGATCGGGTCACGCGTTTCCAAATCACCTGCCTGACAGTGCGCGTGTTCCTCTCAAACAGGAAGTATACTCCGTAGGCATATAAGACCACGATTGCCAGCAGTCCTACAAAAACCGTCGCGCTCGCGAGGCCCGGCATTAGCCGCCGATTGTCTAGCAGGTAGCACGCCAAGAACGCCGCAATCGGGAAATGTACAAGGTAGAGCGTATAAGAAAATTCGGCCCCAACCCGTGAAAGCTTAGTCACCATTGAACTCGCCCGCCGAATATGACTTAGCGGTATGAGCATTGCAGCGAAGGCGGCGCCAATCGTGAAGTCTCCGATACCCAATGTTGATGTCCGGCTAAATGCAAGCGCTACTACCAATACGGTTCCAGAGAATGCGAGCAGAATATTCCGGTAAGATCGCGTAAGAGCGACCTTGCTATGAACCACGAAGACCACAACACCAAGCAACCAAATTAAGCCATAGATAAGCAACCCGGTCGGCAGCAAATAGCAGATGGTCAAGGCGATTGCCGCGCTGCCAAGCTTGACGCCTACCTGCGTCTTGTTTGCAATAGCGCAAAACAAGAGCGGAAAAAGAAGATAGTACCAGAACTCATTAGCCAAACTCCATAATGGGCCGTTCGAACCGAATGTTGGCGCGGCAATGGTCTGTAGGAAAGTTGCCGAAGAAAGATGCGACGTTGTATCGCGAAGGATCGGGCGCGGGGCCGCTAGTACCCGGAATCACCAATCCGCGCAGGCAACGATGCGAACAAGTGTCTCATCCGACTCTCGAATTCACTGCCCGCGCGAATCACGTTTCTATGAAAGTGGGTACTAGTGTAAATCACCGCCATTCCGCCGTTGTAAAAGGACGAGCCGGTGATTGCGATCCCAAGATTGTCCCACAGTGCCGTCAATAGGAGGGCTGGGAGAAGTACGATCCAAAGGCGCGTCATCCGCGTGATGGCGTAGTCAATCCATGACCACTGCCCGGTCTCGGCACGCGAAACCACCGTCCCTCCGACGAGAAAGCCGCTCATCACAAAAAATACCATCACCGCTTGGTGGCCGAAGCCCGTTACGAAATAAAAACCAGACCACACAAGCCCGGGATGATCGACGGCATGAAAATCAACGAATACAAATCCGCGCAGATGCGACAGTGCCACAAGTAGCGCAGCTACACCCCTCGCAAGATCAAGGTATGGCCACCATGTCCGCACTTCGAACCCCGACGCCTGCCAAGCAGTTCAGCTTGACCCAATATTCACGCTCCAACGCATGTCGAGAAGGAGTGCCCAGAGCACAATCACTCTATCATCAATCAATGTCTCGGTCGTGTAGAAATATTTAAGATTACGGTCACACTGCACTTAATTGACGCGGCGTGTGATGATCATCACGACGTCAGCGCCGGACGACGAGCTGGCGGGCAACGGCTTTGAGCTGCTGCCATGAGGGTCCCGGATAGGGCCGCAAATCCGTCGCGTAAAACACCAGACGCCGCGCAGCGAAGGCGCGACGCACCATGAGCGCGCCGACGACCCCGACCAGCGCGCCAGCGATCACATCGCTCGGGTGATGGGCGAGGACGACGACACGGCTGAACATGATGAGAAGCGCGTAGAGCCACATCACCCCGCGAGCGCGCGGCCAGATGGCGCCGACCGCAATCGCGGCCGCCGCCGCCGTCGTGGCGTGACCGGACGGCATGCTGGCATATTCGGGTCGCCAGATGAACGGCATATACAAGAACGGATCGTCGTGGCCGCCGACAAAAGGGCGGGCGCGGCCGATCAGGCGCTTGACGATGGTCACGAACAGGCCCGGCGCGGCAATCGCCACGAACAGAAATCCGACGCGGGCGGCGAGCGCTTCGAGCACGCCTTGCGTGAAACGCGGCAGCGCCGGGGACGTAACGGCCGCGAGAGCCAACAGAATAAATCCGAGCGGATAGAGAAACCGACCCGAGAGGCCGAAATCGGTAATCTGCGCGAATGTCTCGATGAACCAAACCGGCAGATGCCGCGCCCATTCGCTCGCCGCCGTGTCGACGAGAAACATCGAAGCGATGATAACCGCGACCGTGAGCGCAATCGCGGCGATGGCGCTGGCGCGCGGCCGAGGAGGCCGCGCCCGCGGCGCACGCACCGGGGCGCGGCTCCAGCGCAGGAGATTATTCCCTATGCGCCGCAGGAGCGCTGCCGCCCCCGGCGCAGAGCGAACTTGATTCGATTGGGTCTCGGTCACGGCCGCCGGGACAATAGTGAAAACGCTGCACCCGGGAAAGGACTGGTTCAGGGAAGACCGCAAGGCGTGAGCGGACAGAGCGCAGGCGCGGCCCGCACGGGAGCTATTGCAGATGCGCTGTCCTCGAGGCGCACGACAACGCTGTCCGCAGCTCCGGACGCGTCGATCACCGTCACCCGCGCAAATCCCGGGCCCTCGGGCTGAAAGAAAAGACTGCCCCGCGCTTGCGCCCGTGCCGGAATCCCATTGACGAGTATGGTGAGCGGCGCCACTGCGGCGGTCACTTTGAGCGGAATTGGATCCGGCTTGCTGTCGGTCGTGCGCAGCTCGAGCCGGGCGCCATCGGGCGGAAACAGGATATGCAGCATCCCCTGCGTCGCCTCGCCGGCGCGAACGCTCGGCTGAAAGTGCTGCAGCGGCGGCGGTAGTTTAGCATTCGTTGTCACCAACACTCCCGCGGGCGCCCGCGGCAGCGCTACCGGCGGCGTCGGCAACCGGGCGAAGGCATCGAACAGGATCGGTGCTGCCGCGATGCGCCCGATGAGACCCGGCACCGGCGCGCCATCGGGCCGGCCGACCCACACGCCGATCGTGTGCTTGCCGTCGAAGCCGATCGACCAGGCATCCCGGTAGCCGTAGCTGGTTCCGGTCTTGAACGCGATGCGGCCGGGAGCGCCATTTTCAGGCGGCGGCGTGCCGAGAAGCACGTTGCTCACGTACCAAGCGGCCACCGGCTGCAGCAGCCTATTTCCCTCCCCCTTGTGGGGAGGGAGCTCCATGCGCTCACTGAGCGGCAAAGCAATGCCAAGGCGCGCGATCCCGGCATACAGCATCACCAGATCGGACAGCTTGATGCCGACGCCGCCGAGACCCACGGCAAGGCCCGGGGCCTCGCCCTCCGGCAGTATGAGCGCCGCGCCGGCTTGGGCGATGCGCGCCGCGAGCCGGCTTGCTCCGACTCGGTCGAGCACGGCGAGAGCCGGCAGGTTGAGCGAGAGCTGTAGCGCATTGCGGACCGACACCGTGCCCTGGAAGGTGAAATCGAAATTCTGCGGCGCGTACGCGCCATAGCGCACCGGCCGATCCTCGATCAATGTCTCGGGGTGAATGACGCCGTCCTCGAAGCCCAGTCCATAGATGAAAGGCTTCAGCGTCGAGCCGGGTGAACGCAGCGCTTGCGTCATGTCCACCTGGCCGGCGCGGCGCTCGTCGAAATAGTCGGGCGAGCCGACGTGCGCGAGTACCTCGCCCGTCGCATCGTCGACGACGAGCATGGCGAGCGAGATATCGGGCCCGAGCGTCAGCGCCAGCGTGCGGATGCGCGCACGCGCGAGCTCTTGCAGATTTTTCTGCAGGTCGGCATCGATGGTGAGCCGAACTTCGCTGCCCGGCTGGGTTTCGGCGATCGCCCGATCCGCCGCGTGCGGCGCCAGCATGGGCATGGCGCGGCGGCCTGTCGGCACCGGTTCGGCCTTGGCCAGCACAATCTCATCGGCCGGCACGCTGCGCAACGCGGCAAAGCGGTCGAGCACGCGGTTTCTCGCTGTGCGCGCGGCTTGCGCCGATCGGTCCGGCCTTCGCAGCTCCGGGGATTGCGGCAAGGCGACCAAGAGCGCCGCTTCGCCGAGCGACAGCCGGTGCGTTTCCTTGCCGAAATAGGCAAGAGAGGCGGCGCGGATGCCTTCGATATTGCCGCCATAAGGCGCCAGATCGAGATAGAGCGCGAGCACCTCCTCCTTAGTCAACACCCGCTCGATCTCGAGCGCACGCACGATCTGGCGGAGTTTTGCAACAAAACTTCGGCCGCTGCGCGGCTCCAACAGCCGCGCCACCTGCATGGTCAGCGTCGAGCCGCCGGACTGAATTCGGCCGCTCGTTGCAAGCTGGAACGCCGCGCGGAAAAGCGCCAGCGGATCGACGCCGTGGTGCGCGCGGAAGCGTTTGTCCTCATAGGCAAACAGCACGTCGAAGAAGCGCGGATCGACATCGGCGATCCGCGCCGGCAACCGCCAGCGGCCCTCGCCGGTGGCATAGGCCCGCAGCAGGCGGCCATCGCGATCGACCACGCGCGTCGAGAATTCGACCTCCTTGCCGAGCGGCGCCGGACCGAGCGCGGCGATCCAATACGCAGCGCCGCCAAGCGCCGAAAGGCAGACAAAAGATGCAGCGAGGAGAACCAAACATAATCTCGTGCGCGTCATTGCGAGGAGCGAAGCGACGAAGCAATCCAGAACCGCGAGGCGCGACTGGATTGCTTCGCGGAGCCTGTCATCGGGCCGGCCACTTCGGGCCGGGCCCGTTGGCTCGCAATGACGGGTCTCGGTCATTTCCCCGCCGTGACTTCCACGTTCTCGGTTGCCGTGCGGCCGAAGCGGTCGGGCCGGTACATGTCTTCGACGCTCGCCTGCGGGCGCACGTATTTGCCGGGCGCCACCGCGCGAACGACGTAGGCCACGGTGAACACGGGTGCATCGTCCTTCTTGCGCGCGAAGGCGGCGGTGAAGCGATCGTCACGGAACTCGGCATTCGCAGGTTCCACAGCATCCGCGATCCACGACAGCGTGCCGGTATCGCCGGAGGAAACGAGGTGCGGATTGTCGATCTCGAATCCCGCCGGCAGATAATCGGCAAGAATCACGCGACCAAATTGCGGTTGTGCTTCCGTGATCTTCAGCACCACCACAAGGCGGGTGTTCTGCTTGACCTGTTTCGCATCGACCGGATCGCCGTCGAGCGTGTAAGTGAGGCGCTCGATCTTAAAACCTTTCTCCGCCGCGGGCTCCGGCGTGAGCGGCGCGCCGGTGACCGTCACCACGGCCGCAACCTCATCCTCGCCGGTATTGGTCACGCGCAACGGCTCCTTCAAGTCGCCGGCGCGGATGGTGCGGTAGAGCGGGTGCTGCGTCGGCTCGCCGCCGACGTCGAGCGACACCTTGCCGGCATCCTTGGCCATGGCGCTCGCCGCCAGCAACAGCCAGGCATCCTCCTGCGTCGAAGTCGGGCGCAGATACGCGCGTGCGGCCTCGACACGCTGGACGGCCGCTTGCACGGTGGCGCGCGGCGCGCCGCCTTCGGCCGCGAGCGCGACCAGGGCAGCGGCGTCGCGCAACGTCGAGCCGTAATCCTCGCGGCCGGCGAGATCGGGCTGCGAAGCGGGCGCGATCGCGGCAAGCGCGGCCGCGTAGACGCGCTCGGCCCGCGCGCGGTCGCCGACCATGGCCAGCGCGGCGGCGATTTGCGCCTTGGCGATCGGCGTCGACAGCGCATCAAGCTTGGCGTCGGCGAGGTAGCGCAGGTCGCCGATCGGAGCCGCCCCATTGCGCGCCAGCACATAGAGCGCGTAGGCGAGATCGGTGCCGCCATTCTTGCCCGGATCGGTGGTGTTGGCGACCACGTTGTGCAGCCGATCGAGCGCCAGCTTGAATGCCGTTTCGGGCACCGCGATCTTGCGCTCGCGCGCGCGGGTCAGGAAATCGGTGACATAGGAATCGAGCCAGACATCGTCGCCGCCGACGCGCCAAAGACCGAACGAGCCGTTGGAATCCTGCCGCGTGAGCAGCGCCTCGATGGCGTCGCGAATCCGCTGATCCGTCGTGGGATCGACGGCCAAATGCGCGTCTTTGGCGAGGTCGCCGACATAAAGAAGCGGCAGCGCCCGGCTCGTGATCTGCTCCGAACAGCGGTACGGATAGCGATCCAACGCCGCCAGCAAGCTCGCCGCATCGAGCGCCGTCGAAGAGCCGACCGAGATCGAGACCGAGCCGGTGCCGGGGACAAGATCGGCGAAGAGATCGCTCGACAGCGTCAGGCTTTCGCCCTTGCCGATCGGCTTTAACGTGCGCCGCGCCAGGATCTGTGCCGGCGGCCGCACCGCGAGCACGAAACTTCTTTCCAGCGCAAAGCCCGATGGCCCGCTCACGCTCACCCGAACCGTGCCGCTGCCCGCGGAAGTGGCGGTGACCGGAACAGTCGCGGCGCCGCGTTCCTTCGCGCGCAAAGCGAGCTTCTGCGTGGCGCCGCCGCCGGCGCCGGCGCCGGCGGTGACCGCGTCGGCACTGGTCACGGCGATCGCATAGTCGCCGGGCTGACCCTCGACATTGTCGAGATCGAGATGAATGCTGGAGCGGTCGCCCGGGAGGAGGAAGCGCGGCAGCGTCACCGTGAGCACGACCGGATCGCGCACGACGACGTCGGCCGTGGCGTGGCCAACCTTGTCCTTGCTCCACGCCACCGCCATGACGCGGAGCGTGCCGGCGAAGTCGGGTACGTCGAAGACCACCTCGGCATTGCCGTCCGCGCCGACCGTCACGAGGCCGGAATAGAGCGCCAGCGGCGGTCCCGTGGGCGGGCTGCCCTGCAGCTGCGCACCTTGGTCGCCACCGCTGCGAATCTGGCCGCGCGTGCCCTGCATGCCGTCGATCAAGTCGCCGTAGAGGTCGCGGATCTCCGCGGCGAGCGCCCGCTGGCCGAGATAGTAATCGTCGGGCGATGGCGGCTTGTAGTTGGTCAGATTGAGAATGCCGACATCGACGGCGGCGACCACGATTCTGGCTTCCTCGCCCGCCGCGAGCCCGGAAACCTTTACCGGGAGCCGCAAGGTCGAGTTCGGCCGCAACAGCGCCGGCGCCTTCATCTCGAGGCCGAGCGTCTTGGCCGCGCGATCGATGGAAAACCATTGCACGCCGATGGCGCGGCCCGGCATGCGCTGCGCCGGCGCATCGAGCGGCCGTCGCAGTGTCGCGACCAGATAGGCGCCGCTGCCCCAGTCGCGGCCCACCGGCAGTTTCACCTGCGCCACGCCGGGTTTTACCTCGGTCGTCTCGCTCGCCAGCAGCCGGTCAGCAATCACATTGAGCGTGAGGCGGCCGGCGCTGCGCGCCGTCACCGCGACCGTCATGGTGTCGCCCGGCCGGTATTCGCCCTTGTCGAGCGCGACTTCGAGCATGTCGGGCGTATCCGCGTTCGCCTCGACATAAAAACCGGCGTCGAAAGCAACCGACGTCACCGGACCGTTGGCATCGCCGGTCGCGACTTCGAGCCGGTAGCGCCCGAACGTCACCGGCAGCGCAATGCGCCCCGCTTTGTCGAGCGTCGTATCGATCGTTCCGTCGGCGACGCGCTTGGTGGTCTTGACCGGCTCGTAGTTCCAGCTGCCGTCGCGCTTGTAGTACTGATAATGGGTATCGATGCGCAGCAACTCGTAGTGCAGGCCGCGCTGGACGATTGCGGCGCCGTCCGGCGCCACGGTGACGACATCGAAGGCGGCGCTGGCGCCGTCGGCCAGCGAGCGGCCCGAGAACTGCGGCTTGACGCCGATCATGTTGCCGCTCGCCGTCACCGGCACCGTCACCTTGTGCTCGACGGCGCGGCCGCCGGGCTCGGCCATGCGCACGGCGATCTGCGCTTCGAGCGGGTGCGTGCTCGACGGCAGCTTGTCGAGATTGACGGAAAAACTCGCCTTGCCGGCGGCATCAGTTGTCGGCAGGTCGGCGAGCGGCTGCTGGACGGCTTCGACCTCTTCATCGGCAAGGCCGAACTGATATCCGGCAAAGCCCGCCCGCTCTTTCGCCACCGCGATCGTCATGTCGCCTTCGAGATCGAAGTTGGCCGCCGGCGCGCCGTAGAGGAAGCGTCCGGAGACATCGACCTTGGCCGGGACTTTTTGCGAGATGTGACCGGTCGGCGAATTGAGATCGAACTCGATCCGATCGGGCACGTAATCCTCGACCAGGAAAGTCGTCTCGCCGACCGGCGGCCGCTTCGGATCGGTGAAGGCGCGCACATGCCATGTTCCCGTCGGTGCCGAGGCCGGCAGCGCCAAGGACACGCCATGGCCGCCCAATCCCTGGTCCGCCACCGATGCGCGCCGGAACTCGACGCCATCAGGCCGTTCGATAATCAGCGTCAGCGGCACGCCGAGCGCAGCGGCGCCCTGCGCGTCGCGCAACAGTGCGGTGAGGTAGGCCGTCTCGCCGGAGCGGTAGACGCCACGCTCGGCATAGACGAAGGCGTCGAGACCGTTGGGCGCGGGACGGCCGCCGACGCCGCGGTCGGTAAGATCGAAGGCCGGCGATTTGAGGCTGAGGAAGGCATAGTCGCCCTGAGCATCGCTCGCGGCGAGCATGGCGGGAGCGGAGCCGCCCTCCCCGCTCGCAAGACCTGTCTCGAACTGCGCATGGCCGCTCGCATCGGTGCGGCGCGTGGCCAAGACCTCATTGCCGCGCGAAATGAGCCGCAGCTCTATCCCGCTCTTTGCGTCGGTCGTCGCCAGCGAGTTGACGAAGGCGTGGATGCCGTCATTGCCGGAAAACGCCGTTAGACCGAGATCGGAGACGATGAACCATTGCGTCGCCAGCGAACCGTAATCGTTGTCGAGGTTCTTCAGTTCCTGCGGCTGCGCCACCATGACGTAAACGCCGGGCTTGAGATCGCCGACCGCCTGGTCGACCGGGAAGGCGGTGGTGACGTCGGCATTGAGCGGCGGCGATTCGACCGCGAGTTCGCCCTTCCAAACGGCAACCCCGCGCGACTGGCGGAGTTGCTCGAGCTCGTAACGGCCGAGACTGCGCTGGAAATCACCGCGTTCGGAATCGTCGCCGCCGCCGCCGCCGCCGGCGCCAACGAGATTGCGGTCGCCGACGCGGTAGATCTCGACGGCGATCGCGCGGGTGTTGACACTGATGACTGGAATGCCGCGCTGGCCGACGCGCGGCAGCACGTAGGCGTTGGTCGAGAAGTGCACGAACGGCTTTCGGTCGCGTACATAGATGGCGAAGTCGGCGGACTTCGACAATGTCTCATGCACCACCGACGGCAGTCCGGCGCGCAAGGTGACCGTATAGGTCTCGCCGTGTTGCAATCCCTCGACGCAGAGCTGCTTCTCGGCGACCGACAGTGCCGGCTTGTCGGTGCCGGCGAGCACTACGAAGGGCGAGAAGTCGGCGCGCAGCGGCAAGTCTTCCGAGAACTGGAAGCAGGCGCGCGGCGAGGCGGTGTCGGCGTCGATGCTGTAATCGAGCACGCGGAAGCCGTGCTGCTCGCGCAGCTTTTCGTATTGTCCGCGCACATCGGCGACCTCGCGCAGCTCGAGCGAGAGCCGCAGCGCGTCGAGCGCCGGCCGCCACTCTTCGCGTTGGCTGAGCAAATTGCCGAGAAAAGCGAGGCTGTCGGCCTCCTCAGTGCGGCTCGTGGTACGCTGATAGGCGATGTAGGCGGCGGTCGAGGCGCGCTCGAGCAGAAGCTTGCGCTCGTCGTCATTGGCCGGACGGACTTGCATGATCGCCCGCGCCAGGCGCAGCCACGTGGCGCTGTCGTTCGGCGCCGCCGCAACGATCTGCCCGAGCAGCGCCATGCCGGCGCGGAAATCGTTTTTGGCAAAAGCCGCGTCGGCGTCGCGCCGGATTTGCGCCACGGGTTTGGTCGGCGCTCCCGCGTCCGACTTGATCTGGGCTTCGAGCTTGATCGCGCTGTCGGCAAGATCGCTATTCTGGAATGGCTTTTCGGCAGCATGCGCGGCCAGCGGCGCAACGGCCAACAGCGCGGCGGCGAGGCCGGCGCGAATGAGCGAAAGCATCGGTGATCTCCTCCCGAAGGGTGCGCAATTTCACCCGCTACCGGATTGGAGGCAAGGATCGTGTCGAGGTCGTGACCGGATGGGGTTGCCTGACTCTTAAGTTTTTGCAATCAATCCGCGCAGCCGGCGCGGCGACGGCAAGCAATTTACCGGGCGTTTTTTCGTCGCTTCTATATAATAAAAGCGGCGCCGGCTTCTGACTCGTCATGGCCGGGACAAGTCCGGCCACGACGGCGGACAGGACGCGGCCCCGTAGCTCAGGGGATAGAGCAACAGCCTTCTAAGCTGAAGGTCGCAGGTTCGAATCCTGCCGGGGTCGCCAATTAAATCACACGGTTGTGGGTGACTGTTTGCTGCCTCTACTTTGCGCAAAATGACGCGGGGTAACGGCGAACAAAAACGCACACGCGATGTTTCCGCAACAGACCAACCGCCGGAGATCATCGACGCTAAAGGACACTTTATCGCCGCACCCACGCGTGCAAGACTGTTACGCCGCAACCAGTGCGGCTTGGGGGCACGACGGCCATGTCAGTCCAGCGTATTTTATCGACCGCACTGCTTGCGGCCGGCCTCGCCGCCTGCGCGATTGAGCGCGCGCAGGTCGCCAGCGACGCACAAGCCAAGATGATGGGCCTAACGAGAGAACAGGTCCTTGCCTGCATGGGGCCGCCGGCCAACAAAGCTGCCGAGGGAGCAACCGAAGTCTGGTCATACGGCTCAGGTAACGATTTCACACAGGCCAGCTACGGCACGAGCACCACGCGGCATTGCACCGTGAACGTCACGTTGACCGACGGACACGTGAACGCCCTCAACTATCTTGGCCCGACAGGCGGATTACTCACGCCGAACGAGCAGTGCGCTTTTGCCGTCGCCAATTGCGTTCGTTGATCGGGGCAGTTGGTGGGCAGTTGGTAGCCCAGATAGAGCGTACTTGCTACTTGCTGTAACGAAGGGGAACCCTATGCAAGATTCTGGACGTTATCAAACAGCGTCTGAGGTTCTTGATGGCATCCGAGCCCAACTAAGAGAGAAGTCACATGACGAGATGGCGCTCCTGCTGAAACTTTTTGGAGACTTAAAGACTCTGGACACGAATCGTATGAGCCCGAGCGATGCATCTCGCTGGCTGATCCAAGAACAAACGAACAAGGAGAAGCGCTTAGAACAGTTCGTAAGCCAGATAGGCTTCAATAGGGGCTTCGGGCGAGGCTTTCTCGTCGGGTTCGGAATTTGCGCATTTCTAGCGCTTATAATGAGATACGGTTAAGTGATGGCATTTGGTATACTTATGAAAGAATCACTCCTCGGAGCAACCAATGTCTGACTTCAATGCGAAAGCCGATGTCTACAGAACCGAGTTTAGGGACGTCGGAGGGCATAGACCCCTACCATCTTTTAAACCCATTCACTCCGGGACGATTGCTGAGTGCGTTAGATGGGTAATGGCGAAACGTCATGATTACCCTCAGACGTATTCGATGAGGGTGCCGCTAGAAGCCGGGTTCATCACGAATGAGCTTCATTACCAAGACATCGAGGCTATTTCTCAACGACCCGATTTCCCAAAATAACTCGCGCCAAATCCGTGCCAAAACGCTAATTCTTCAATGATATCGACGCCTCTCGACGACCTTCTAAGCTGAAGGTCGCAGGTTAGAATCCTGCCGGGGTCGCCAATTAAATCACACGGTTGTGGGCGGATCATGGTCGTCGTTGTGCGCAACCTCGCACCGAAACTTCACCGCCGATCAACGGCGGTAATCGACCCTTCCTTGCCTGGTCCCTCGGATCGGCGATCCCCCCAGCATATGGCTCGGCAAGGATTACCGTGCTATATTTCCTCCATGGCAACCAAGCAGCTGAAGACCCTGTTGGAGCGCGTTGAGACTTGGCCCGCGGAGGACCAGGACGAACTTACCGAATTGGCGCGCGACATTGAAGCGCGCCGCAGCGGTGTGTACAAAGCGACGCCCGAGGAACTGCATGCAATCGACGAGGCGGACCGGAGCGGTGTGGCGAGCGATGAGGAGGTCCTAGCGGCATTCCGAAGCTTCCGCCGCGCATGAAGGTTGAATACTCTAATCGCGCCGTCGCCGATCTTCGAAAGATTTCCGCCGATAGCCGCCGCGCATTTGGCGACAGGGTCTAATAAACAGTGCAGGCGCGTATTCATATGAAGCCGCGCGTCATTTGCCGGCGTTCAATAACAACAGAACAATTCCGACGAACGTTCGTCCATTTATTCAAAAAATTTGATAATAGTGTGTGCCAATGTCAAACCAGCACCCACAATCGCACTTAAGTATGCGGCGATTGTCTCAAACACAATACGCAGCCCCGTTTGTTGTGTGCGTCTAGTTGTGGCGGATGTATTCGAAGAAGGTGTCGTTCGCTCATCCTTCATTGTTACTTTGGCTTTATCACTTTCGAGCGGAATCCTGATCAGGACAGAGCGACTCCATTCGCCAACAATGATGACGATTACCGCTAATGAAAGCGGCAGGATTGCAAATAGGAACCACTCCGTTTGAGTCATATCACTCTCGCAGCGTGCCGATTAGGCGCCTTGCCTCGAAATGTAGTATTGCGCCCAAGAAAACCCAGGCCCCAATTGCGACGAGAAGATGGTCAAATGGAACTGAAGTCTGACCTAACATTTGGGCGGCCGTTGGAACGAAGATACCAGTGCCGAAGCAGCCGGTAGACGCCCTATCAAAGGCGTTTGCTATGAGCTTGGCCCGCTCGTTCTGGACAAGGTAGGGCATCTATGAGCCCCCAGCCTATGGTATCCCCTCCCTAAAGCTTGCATGAACCGACATTGGGGTACAATGGACGCGGCGCCCTCGCACGTGCGGCCTCATCCGGCGAGCCTGCGCTCACGTAGCCGCGGTCGCGGCTGCCGCCGCGCGCTTGGCCAATTCCTCGGCCACCAGCTCTTTCTTCGACAGCTTGCCGACCGGCGTCTTCGGCAGACTCGCGCGGATGTCGATTTCGGCCGGCATTTCATATTTGGCGAGCTTGTCGGCGAGGAAGGTTTTGAGCTCGTCGAAGGTGAATGCAAGCTGCCCCGGCTTGAGCACGATGAAGGCTTTTGCCGACTGCCCGCGGTAGGGGTCCGGAATGCCGATCACCGTCACCTCGGCGACGGAAGGGTGCTCGTAGATCGCTTCCTCGATGTTGCGTGGGAAAACATTGAAGCCGCCCGACAGGATCATGTCCTTCTTGCGATCGACCAAAGTGAGGAATCCGTCCTGGTCGATGAAGCCGATGTCGCCGGTATGGAAACGCCCGCCGCGAAAAGCCTCCGCGGTCGCCTCCGGCTTCTTCCAATAGCCCTTCATGACTTGCGGGCCGCTGACGCAAATCTCGCCCCTGGCGCCGACCGGCAGCACCCGCGTTCCGCTCTCGATGTCGACGACCTCGATGATGGTGTGCGGCGCCGGCAGCCCGACCGAGCCCGGCCGCGGCGCGGCGTCGGTCACCTGCATGGTGCCGAGCGGCGCCGTTTCGGTGAGGCCGTAGCCTTCGCGCGGGGTGACGCCGGTGAGGTCGCGGAACCGCTGCAGCACCTCGACCGGCAACGGCGCGCCGCCCGATGCGCACAGCCGCAGCGACGACAGATCGAACTCCTTGATCTTCGGATGATTGACCAGCGCCGAATACATGGTTGGTACGGCGCAGAAGATGGTGATCTTCTTGCGCGCGATGTCGCCGAGCACTCGATCGGCGTCGAAACGGATATGCATGATCATCTGCGTGCCGGTATGGACCGAGAGCAGCATGATGCACGACAGCCCGAAGATGTGGAACAGCGGCAGCACGACCAGCGCCTTGTCGTTCTCGTTCTGCGGGCTGGCGCTGGTCCAATGGTTATAGGCGTTGACGACCGCCGAGAAATTCGCGTGCGTGAGCATCGCCCCCTTCGGCTCGCCCGTGGTGCCCCCGGTATATTGCAGCACCGCGACCTCGTCCTCGAGCGGGCCGTGCGGATGACGAACAAAAACCCCGTCATTGGCGATGAGCGCGGCGAAATCGACCTCGCGCCCCGGGCCGCCGATCCGCTCGATCTTCGGGCCGACGAACGCGCGCACGATCGGCTCGGGCAGAAAGTCTTCCAGATTGCAGACCACGAGGGTCGCGAACTTCGCCGTGCCCTTCAGCGCCGCGATCTGCGGATAGAGTGCCGGAATGCCGAGCGTAACCATCACCTCGACATCGGAATCGACGAGCTGGTGCTCGAGCTCGCGCGGCGCCGCCAGCGGACTGAAATTGGCAACGCGGCCGCCGGCCATCAGCACGGCGAAAAAGCAGACGACGTAATGGGGCGTGTTGGGAAGATGCAGCCCGACATTGACGCCCGGGCCGACGCCGAGGGCCTGAAACCCCTTGGCGGCGCGCACCGCGAGATCGTGCAACTCGGCGAACGTCAATGTCCGATCATAGAAATCGATCGCGACCTTGGCGGGCCAGATGTCCGCCGCCTTGTCGAGGATGGTCTCGATCGCGACCGGCCGCGGCATCGGCGGGTCCCACGAAACCCCCGGCGGATAGGACTTTTCCCATACGTGACCAGTCATCGATGACCTCCCCCGGGGGCGATCCGCGTTGCCGTAAGCTCGGCCGCGGCCCCTTATCGCTGCTCAATCGGACCGAAATTTCCGCCGGCATACTCTTGACTATATGTGCGCAAAGCCGGCCCGCCAAATGGCGCTCAAGGCCAAATCAACAGTCGAAGGTGATGGTTTGGCTCAATACCGGGCCAATCCCGACTTCGCACTTAGGACTTGGGTCCAACAACGAACCGCTATGGCCGGTTTGGGTCGTCAGCGTCGGATCGAAAATGTCGGTGCAATGTCGGAGGCGGCCTTTCTGTTTCAGGAGTGAGCAAGACAGGCCCGCTCATTGCAATCGCCCGGCCGGTCGCACGACCGGTTGCCAGCCGCTGCACTTGTTCTGAATGGTTTCGTAAAGATCGACACCGCCGATAATGAAAAATTTGGGTGGAATTTCCAGATCATGCAGAGTTTGGTTTTCAGCGCTGCCAATATCAAAGGTGACCGGCCCCTTAACGTACCAATTCCCGCGCTCATTTTTCGTGAATGCTTGGCAAGGGATTGTATTTGTCGTGGTCGTTGACCCACTTTGCTTCGCAGCGGCGACTGGCAATTTCTCCGGCTTTTTGTTTACCGGCTTCGCGTCCTCCAGTGGCGCAGGCAAACCCGCGTTAGTCTTCCAACCCTGCTGCCCGGCATAGGCGACGATCGCGTCAGCGACAGCACGGCCGAGCCCGCGCACCTGCGCCTCTACGTCAGGCGACAGATTCACGTCGGGCGCACTTTTGGCGGCAAGCACCGTGGCGATCCCCGCGCTGAAAGCCGCCGCACCCGGTCCCCTAATTGCGGCGCCGGACTGGCCCTCGCTCTGCGCTTGCGCCGTGAAGGTAAGCAATTGCTTCTCTGTGCCCTCGGAGACCTCCGACACCGTCATGTCGGCGACAACGCTGCGGCCGGTGCCGAAGCCGACCGGGTTGTGCTGCTGGCGGTTACCCTGATCGACGGCGTGCAATCGGCCGGTGATGACCAGTGCGCCATTCTTAGGCGTGAGTTCCTCCTGGCCGCGCGGCCGCGCAGTGAGACCGGCCGCGCCCACGAGGACGATAATAGTGGCCACGATCTCGTCATTCACCCGCTTGGCGGTGATCGCCTTGACGACATCGCCGGTCATGGTGCCCAACTTGCTCTCCAGCCGCGCGGCGAAATCGCGATCGACGACCACTACATCGGAGGAAAACACGAAATCGTTGACGAGCACCGCCTTCGGCCGCGGCGGTGCACCGCCGACCGAAGTTTGCGCTTCCTGCACGGTGGTGTTGGCACAGCCGGCAACAGCCAGCGAGACCAACCAGACGAAGAGCTGGACGGGGCGTGGACCGAACATTGGCGCAAGACTACCACAGACCATCGACGTTGAAAAAGTAGCTGGCGCGGCAATGGATTAGGCGGTCGGTGCGGCGCCCCTGCCGGCGAGCGCCTCCTGCAGGCGGCGCTCGTCGAGCGCCCGCTCCCACTTGGCGACGACGAGGGTGGCGACGCCATTGCCGATGAGGTTCGTCGGCGTCAGCGCCTGCGACATCAGGCGATGCACGCCGAGGATGAGCGCCACGCTCTCGACCGGGATCGTTCCGACCGAAGAGAGCGTGGCCGCGAGCACGATGAACGCCGCGCCGGCAACGCCAGCCGCGCCCTTTGACGCCAGGAGCAGCACCAGCAAAAGCCCGATCTGATGCTCGATGGTCAGCGGCGTGTTGGTCGCTTGCGCCAAGAACATCGCGGCCGTCGCCAGATAGAGGCAGGTGCCGTCGAGATTGAAGGAATAGCCGGTAGGAATGACGAGGCCGACCACGCTCTCCTCGCAGCCTAAAACTTCGAGCTTGGCGATCATGCGCGGCAGCACCGTTTCCGATGACGTGGTCGCGATCACGATCAACAGTTCTTCCCGGATGTAGCGGATGAACCTCAACAAGCTGAAACCGCACCAATGGCAGATCGGCCAGAGCACGGCGAAAATAAAAATGAGGCAGGTGATATAGAAACTGACCAGCAGTTTGCCCAAGGAGAACAGCGAGCCGGCGCCGAACTTGCCCACGGTGAACGCAATGGCCCCGAAGGTGCCGATCGGCGCCGCCCACATCACGATGGCGACGATGCGAAAAAACATTTCCGTGGCCGTTCCGATCAGATCGTGCAGCGGCTCGCCCGCCTTGCCCATCCAACTCAGCGCGAACCCGCACAGCACCGAGACGTAGAGGACTTGCAGCACGTTGCCTTCGCTGAACGCGCCGACAAACGTGTTCGGGATGATGTCGAGCAGAAACTGCGCGGTCGTCCGCCCACGGGTTTGCTCCAGATAAGGCGCCACGCTCGACGTATCGAGGTGCGACAGGTCGACATTCATTCCGGCGCCGGGCTGGAAAAGATTGACGGCGAGGAGCCCGATGACCAGAGCGATCGTGGTCAGCACCTCGAAGTAGATCAGCGCCTTGAGCGCGACGCGGCCGACCTTGGCCATGTTGGCCATGCCGGAAATGCCGTGCACGACCGTGCCGAAGATGATCGGCGCGATCAGCACGCGGATCGCCTTGATGAAGGCGTCGCCAAGCGGCTCCATCCGCGCGCCGATGTTCGGGTAGAGCTGGCCGAGCGCGATGCCGATCGCCATCGCCACCAGCACCAGGAACCACAGCTGCAAATACCACGGCCGGGCTCGCCTGCTCTGGGCTGCGTCTGCTGGTACGATTCTATCCATTTGCTGACGAGACGTTACGCACGATCGCTCCCTCCCCCCGCAAGGGGAAGGGAGCGGGCCGGGTTCGTCGCAGGTATATTATCGAGATTGCGCGTGCCAGCATCGGCAACGCGCATCACTCTTCATCAAAATCATATTCCGCCGAAATGTCCTTGCCGGTGTAATCGGGCATGAACGCGGTCGCTACCGCGCTGATGACGGCGCAGCCGGCGATGTAGATGGCGATCGCATAGCCGGAGTGATAGAAGGCGAACAGCGCGGTGGCGATGATCGGCGCCGGCCCGCCGGCAATGACGGACGCCAGCTGATAGCCGAGCGAGGCGCCGCTGTAGCGCAAGCGCGGCGTGAACGATTCCGCGATCAGCGCCGCCTGCGGTCCGTACTGGATGTCATGAGGAATGAGCGAAAGCACGATGGCGATGAAGACCGCCGACGGGATCGCCGTATCCACCATGCCGAAGTAGAGGAACCCGAACAGGCCGGTCACAACCACCCCGATCAGGTACATCTTCCGGCGCCCGATGAGGTCGGAGATGTGGCCGGAGAGCGGGATGGTGATGAACGAGACGCAGGCCGCCACCATCACCGCGGCGAGAATGAGGTCCCGCGACATATGCAGCGTACCGACCGTGTAGGCGAAGACGAAGGCGGTGAAGACGTAGAACGGCGCCTGCTCGGACAGGCGCAGCAATGCCGAAAGGAGGATCTCCAGCGGCTGTTTTTTGAAGACTTCGGAGATCGGGGCCTTCTCGATCTTGTCCTGATCCAGGAGCTTCTGGAACACCGGTGTCTCCAGGATGCCGAGGCGAATCCACAGACCGATGCCGACAAGGACGATCGAAAGCGCGAAGGGAACGCGCCAGCCCCAGACCACGAACTGATCGCCCGACCATGCGCTGAAAGCGAGGACCGCCAGATTCGACAACAGCAGCCCGCAGGGGACACCGAATTGCGGCCACGAGGCCACCAGCCCGCGCTGACCGTGCGTGCGCGACCACTCCATCGCCAAGAGCACGGAGCCGCCCCATTCGCCGCCGACGCCGATGCCTTGCAGCGCCCGCAAGATAGTCAAGATCACCGCGCCCCAGATGCCGATCGACGCGTAAGTCGGCACAAACGCGACGAGGAAGGTTGCAATGCCCATGAACAGCAGCGTGGCGATCAGCGTCGCCTTGCGGCCGATGCGATCGCCGT
>JBEKNW010000081.1:0-19206 GCA_049522435.1 Xanthobacteraceae bacterium | reverse complement strand
CCGTGGCGCGGGCCGGCCAGGCAGTCGTGGAGCGCATGAAACCTTACGCGGCGGCGATGCTGGACTGCGACGAATCGGAAGTGGTGGCGCGGGATGCAAAAATGTTTGCCGCCGGGAAAAACCAGAGCGTGCCGTGGGAAGAGGTCGCCCGGAAATATTTCAACGACAAGGGTCCGCTGGTGGGGACCGGCTGTTACAAGCCGCCGGAGGGATTGGGAGGCGATTACAAGGGGGCGACCGTCGGCACCAGTCCCGCCTACTCCTTCGGCAGCTCGGTCTGCGAAGTGGCGGTGGATTTGGAAACCGGCAAGGTCAAGATCGAACGTTTCACCGACTACCACGACTGCGGCACGCCGATTAATCCCCAGATGGCCCGTGGCCAGGTCGAGGGCGCCATCGTGATGGGTGCCGGGGAAACGATCATGGAGGAAGTCCTGTTCGATGAAAAGGGCCGCATTTTAAATCCGAATCTTCACGGCTATCTGATGATGACCATCAAAGATGCGCCGGAGATTTTCAGCGGCCTTGTGGACTCTTACGAACCAGCGGGTCCTTTCGGGGCCAAGGAGATCGGCGAAGGGACCACGCTGCCCGTGCTGGGCGCGGTGGCGCATGCCATCGCCAACGCCACGGGAGTTTGGATCAAGGAGCTGCCGATCACGCCTGAAAGGATATGCCGAGCACTTGACGCCGCAAAATCGGCGGCGAATGGGGGCAAAAAATTGCACGCCGAATAACAAGTTGATGAAGCTGCGAAAGAATGGCGGAGATCGTCGCAATATCCCGGCGAGGGCAATGACAGGTTTTTCAATTGTGCCTGTTGTCGATTCGCAGTCGGCGAATAGAATCATTCTGAACGGCCACCACAGGAGTTGGTCATGGATTATTCGATGGTCATGACAACGTGCGCAAGCCGCGCCGAAGGTGAGACCCTTGCCGAGGGTATCGTCAGGAAAAAGCTGGCCACTTGCGTGCAGATCAGCGAGATATCCAGCGTTTATGAATGGGAAGGAGAACTCAATAAGGCAAAGGAATTCCTGCTGCTGATCAAAGGACGAAAAGACCTGTTCCCCAGGCTTAAGGAATACCTCTTGGCAAACCACCCTTATGAGGTGCCAGAACTGTTGCAGCTGGACATTACCAATGGCAATCCCGCCCATTTTGCTTATACGTTAAGCGGATAAGTTCTTACCTGGCTTACGTGGGGCAAAGCCCTTTAAGCTGGACAAGCTATTTTTACAGCGGTCCGCCAACGACAAAAAGTCCGGTATCTTTGGCAAGCATCCGGATAGGCATGGTTCAAAGCAATCGCGGCGTTTGATCAAGATCAAAGCGTTACGCACTGAACCATGGGCTTATTGTCAGCCTATTCGCACGCCTACGCACACTTAAGAATAAGAGCCTACCGGAGTTTCAGTGAATTTCGGAGCAAGTTTGTGCACGAAAGGCACGAGGTTCGCATTCATGGGCGGGGCGGCCAAGGCGCCGTCCTGGCGTGCTCGATTCTCGCGCAAGCGCTGATCGACGCTGGCAAACATGCGGTCGCAATCCCGTCGTTCGGATTCGAACGCCGCGGCGCCCCAGTTGCGGCCTTTCTGCGCTTCGCTACCGAGCCGATCCGGGCGATGACGAACGTCTACCATCCCGATTGCGTTGTCTGCATCGATCCCACCGTCCCGCGCACAGTCGATATTTTTGCCGGCATGAAACCGGGCGGCACCGTGGTGCTCGCAACGAAGGCAAAGCTGGAAGAACTCAGCTTCCCAGATTCTGTTTCCCATGTCGGCCTGTGCGATGCGGTTGGCATAGCGCTTTCGATCTATCGAAAACCGGTGACCAATGCGGTCATGCTCGGTGCGTTCGCGCGCACCACCGGACTGCTGACACTCGCCTCGCTCCAGGAAGCGCTACGGCAAATGGATTTCCGCGACGCCGGATTGACCGAAAATCTGGCGGCGGCCGAGCGCGGCTACAACGAGACTGAGGTGCACGAATTGAAGAAGGTGGGCCATGAAGCGGCAGTCGCGTGATCATTTCGACGCGTCGACTATTCCCGATGATCTGGCACCGATCGCCACCGTCTTGAGTGGAATGCTGCCTGGTGATTGGCGCAGCATGCGGCCGCTGATCGATCGGCTCAAGTGCGTCAAATGCGGGCTGTGCTGGCTCTACTGTCCGGTGCAATGCGTGGTCGAGAAGCCGCGTTGGTTCGATTTCGATCTGGCCGTGTGCAAGGGATGCGGAGTTTGCGCGCAGGAGTGTCCGCACCGCGCTATCCGCATGGTTGAGGAGGTCGGCCGATGAACACAGCTCCTCATGAATCTCGTGAATCCCGCGCCACCTCCAATAAACCGCACTTCACCGTATGCGAGGGCAACGAGGCCGCGGCAATCGGCGTCGGCCTGGCACGCCCGGACGTCGTCGCCGTTTATCCCATTACGCCGCAATCCTCCCTGGTGGAACACCTTTCGCAGATGATCGCCGATGGCCGCTTGCAGGCCGACCTCATGAATGTCGAGGGAGAACATGCGGTGATGTGCGGATTGCAAGGCGTGGCCCTCGCCGGCGGTCGGACCTTCACCGCGACGTGCGGGCCGGGGCTTGCCTTCATGTTCGAACCTTATGTCCGCACGCCCGGCTTGCGGCTGCCGATGGTGGCGTCGCTGGTCACGCGAGATCTGCTGAGCCCGCAGTGCGTCTGGGGCGGGCAACAGGACGCCATGATCGTTCGCGAAGCCGGCTGGATTCAGATGTATTGCGAAACGGTGCAGGAGATACTCGACACCATCATTATGGCCTACAAGATCGCCGAGCACCGCGACGTCATGTTACCGGTAAACGTCTGTCATGACGGCAATTACCTCTCTTTTGGCGTCACCCGAGTCGAGGTGCCGGATCAGCAAGACGTCGATGACTTCCTCGGTCCGCCGGCCATCAACTGGCACATTGCGCTCGATCCATTACGGCCGATGGGAGTCGATCCGCTGACCGGCGGCGCCGGCGGTGCTGGCCCGCGCAACTTCGTGCGTTATCGTAAGGGCCAATGCCGCGGCATGCAGAACGCGCTGCAAGTCATCGGCGAGGTGCACGCCGTCTGGGGCGAGCGGTTCGGCCGCTATCACGCGCCGCTCGTCGAGGAATATCGGCTGGACGACGCCGACTATGCGCTGGTCACCATCGGCAGCATGACGGGCGCTGCCAAGGATGCGATCGACATCGCCCGCAACGAGGGCGAAGCGGTTGGCCTCATCAAGATCAAGACCTTCCGGCCGTTTCCGCTCCAGGCGATGGTGGCCGCACTGGCGAAGGTGAATCGTATCGGCGTCGTCGATCGCTCGGTGAGCTTTGGCTGGAATTCCGGCCCGGTCTATCAGGAGACATTGGCAGCGCTCTATCACACCGGCAGATCCATTCCAGCCATCAGCCTTATCGGCGGTCTTGCCGGCGCCGACATCACCGTCGAGCATTTCGCCCGCTGCATCGCGCTAACGCGCGAGCTGGAATGGTGCCGCGCCGCCAATGAGCCGGTCTGGCTGAACGAGAACGATTGAGAGCGCCATGCACAGCGAGTACGTCATCGTTGGCAGCAGCCATGCGGCCTTGGAAGCGGCGACGGCGATCCGCCTGATTGACGCCGACGGGACGTTGACGCTGTTGACGCGCGACGCCCATCTTCCCTATTCGCCGACCATTCTGCCATACGTGGTGTCCGGACGGTCGCAGCCCGACAACGTGGTTCTACGCGGCCAAGCCTATTTCCGCGATAACGCGATCGCATTCGTGCCCGGCACGAGTGTTGTCGCGGTCGATCCGGCCCAGTCAAGCTTGCGCCTCGCATCCGGTGAGACCTGGCAGTACGACCGACTGCTGATCGCCACCGGCGCCGCGCCGATGCTGCCACCGGTTGGTGGCCTGACCGATGTGCCGTTTCATGTGCTGCGGTCCATGGATGACGCCATCGATCTGCGGCAAGCGATTGGCAAAGCTCGGTCGGCGATCGTGTTGGGCGCCGGCCTTATCGGCATGCACGCCGCCGAAAACATGGCCAAGGCCGAGATTGCGGTCACGGTGGTCGAACTGCAGCCGCACGCGCTCTCAGGGTATTTCGAACCGAGGGCCTCGGCGATCATTGAACGTACTTTCGCCCGCAACGGCATCCGCATGTTGATGGGGCAAACGCTGCGCAGCGTCGAGCGGCGGGGCGACCTCTGTCTCGCCACGCTCGCCGATGGCACGACGATCGCGGCCGATCTGTTGCTGGTTTGCACAGGGGTCCGGCCCAACATCGGATTTCTGCACGGATCGGGCATCGAAGTGGACACCGGCATTCTGGTCGACGATTGGATGCGTACGAACCTGCCGAATATCTGGGCCGCCGGCGACGTGGCACAGGCGCGCGGGTTTTGGGGCGGCAATGTCGTCAATGGCATTCTGCCGAATGCGGTCGAGCAAGGCCGCATTGCCGGCCTAGGCATGGCCGGCGACGCAGGCGTTGTGCCTTTTCCGGGCGCCGTGCCGCTCAACACCTACAGTTTCTTCGGACAACAGGCGATTTCCGTCGGACGCGGCACTACCTGCAGTGGGGTCGAGATCGAAGAGAGCGGTGTCGAGGCCGACGGGGTCTACCGGCGTATCGTCCTTAAGGACGGACAGCTGGTTGGTATCGCCACGATCAACGATTTCGTCGATGCCGGCATTATGTGGCAGCTGATCCTCAGACGCACCGATCTCTCCTCGGTCAAGGCCGAGTTCATCGCCAATCCACAGCTGACCGGGCGACAATTGATGTCGCAGATCTGGCGTTAGGGGCGCACCGTGGGCAAGTGCTTCAGCACCCTGCAATTCCATGCAAGCCGCTGCGACGGCTGCGGCGACTGCATGACCGCCTGCGCGCAGGCCAAAGCGAATTCCAACGATCACGCGTACTCGCGCATCCGCATCCTTCCCAAGGCTATTGGCGACGGCGTCGAGCTCGCGCTTTGCCGGCAATGCGCCGATCCGATCTGCGTTATGAATTGTCCATCTGGAGCTCTTTCGAAAAACGGCGACAATGGGGTCATCGACTGGGCCGAGAGCAAATGCGTCAACTGTTTGTTGTGCACAGCCGGCTGTGCCTATGCCGGCATCGTCTATGAGACCGCGGTCGGCCACGTCGCCAAATGCGATTTATGCGACGGCAATCCGGCCTGCGTGAAAGCTTGTCCGCGCGAGGCGATCGAGTATCGCACGGCGGCGCGCATCTTCAATGCCTATGCCGACAAGGAGGACATGTTCTGCCGCGGCCTCTCCGCCTGTCACGGCTGCAACTCCGAACTCTTGATCCGCCACACCATGCGCATGGTGGGGCCGGACGCCGTCGTTGCCGCGCCGCCCGGCTGCATCCCTGGCATGGGGACGGTCGGCTACAATGGGCAGACTGGCGCCAAGGTTCCGATCTTTCATTCACTCTTGACCAACACCGCCACCATGCTGGCCGGTGTCAAGATGCAGTACAACCGCGTCGGGCGGAATGTCACGGCGATTGCGCTGGCGGGTGATGGCGGCACCTCCGATGCTGGATTCCAATCGGTCTCCGGCGCGGCGGAGCGTAACGACCCGATTTTATTCATCTGCGTCGATAACGAAGGCTACATGAACACCGGCATGCAGTCGTCCGGCGTGACGCCCTACGGTTCGTGGACCTCGACCACGCCGGTCGGCGGCCAAATGCGGGGCAAGCGAACCGAGGCGAAAAATCTGCCGGTGATCATGACGATGCACAATTGTTCCTACGTCGCCACCGCCTCGACCGCATTCCTTGAGGACTATTACGCCAAGCTGGAGAAGGCGATCGAAGTCGCGAAGACTGGCATGGCCTATCTCCATGTCTACGCCCCCTGTCCGACTGGTTGGCGCTTCCCATCGGCGATGACAACGCAAGTTTGCCGGATGCAAGTTCGCACGAATTTCATTGCCCTGTGGGAGTACGATCCCGGAAATGGGCTGCAATTCACCCATCCGACTGACCGGCCGGAACCGGTTGCGGAGTACCTCAAGCTGATCGGCAAGTACCGCCACCTGAGCGAGGAGCAGGTCGCCCATATCCAACACACCGTCGATGAAAAGATCGCTTATTTACGGCAGTTGACGCAGATCGCTGCAGCCCGCCACCCGGCACCGGTTCACTAAATCGCAGTTGCATAAGTCTCATCGCAACGCCATGGCCGTCGCGCCCGGCACTCGCAAGCAAATATCCGAAATCTCACGATCAGAAAAACCAATCAAGGCACTACCGAAATTTTGGCTACGCAGCTTTATTGTCTTTAATATCGTATATTGAATGGCCTCATGAACCTGTCACCCTGGATCATGGCGGCGAGGCCGCAGACGCTCAGCCTTTCGATGACGCCAGTCATCGTCGGGACCGCACTCGCCTGGGCGGTGGAAAGGCAGCTCCGTTGGCCGGCGGTCGTCGCCGCCCTCATTGGCAGCATGTTCATCCAGCTCGGCACCAACCTGCACAACGATGCGGCTGATTCCAAACGTGGCGGCGACGGGCCGGATCGTGTCGGACCGCCGAGAGCGACCGCCTCCGGCCTGTTGGACGGAGCCGCGGTCAATCGAGCTGCATGTGCATGTTTTGCGGTGGCGGCGCTCATGGGCGCCTATCTGGTTTGGCTTGGGGGCTGGCCGATTTTCCTGCTCGGCGTTCTGTCCATCCTGTCGGGCTGGGCCTATACCGGCGGCCCGCTACCAATCGCCTACACGCCGCTCGGGGAATTATTCGTGGTGGCGTTTTTTGGCGTGGGTGCGGTATGCGGCACCTACTGGCTTTGCACGGCGACGCTCGGTCCGGCCGCGATCGAGGTTGGTCTGGCGATCGGCTCCCTGACCGGAGCGGTGTTATTGGTCAACAATCACCGCGACGCCGAGGCCGATGCGCGCGTCGGACGAAGGACCCTGGCCATCGTGGCGGGTCCATCTGTGACGAACTGGATTTACGCGGCTCTTATGCTGCTCCCCTTCGCGCTGCTCTTTCCGATCGGGCACGCGCTCGGGCGCGGCCAGGTGTGGCTGGCGCTCATTCCATTGCCGCTGGTGGTTGCATTGATTTACCAGTTCGCTCACGAACCATGCGGACATGGTTTCAACCGAATTCTCTTGCAAACCGTGCGAATTCAATCCCTGTTCAGCTTGCTGCTCAGTGTCGGATTGGTCCTGTGATGTAGATCAATGCAACTCCATAAAATTTATCTTCCCATAAAATTTATCTATGGATACTTGCGTCGGCTTTTGAGCGGAGTACATTGAAGCCATGACGATGCGCAAAGGCATTTACGTCGTTCCCACCGACCGCTGGTACATCGAGCGGACGGTCTGGTTGATCGCCGGCATGGTTCTGTTGACCTGCACGCTGCTGGCGGTGCTGGTGAATCCGCTGTGGATTTTCGGGGTCATCGCCACCGGACTTGTCTCCATCAATGTCGCGCTGACCGGTTTCTGCCCGATCGGCAATATACTCCGCCTGCTCGGTTTCAAGGCGGGGCTCGGGACGCGCGCGCCGACACGCTGGAACCTTTATTTCCTGCAGACCGACAGCTGGTATCTCGAGCGGCGCATCTATCTCACGGTCGGGGTCAATATTACCCTCGGGTCCATCTTGTTCCTGGCGCACAGCCCATGGTGGGGCCTGTTCATCGGCTTCGTCGGCACCGCTATGGTCTGGTTTGCAGCGACCGGCCTCTGCATCCTGGCCAATATATTGTATTGGATCGGCGCCGAACCGCGGCTGAATCCGGGCACGGTGGTTTCGGGCCATGCCGGCGATCACGCAAAACACGCTTGAAACGTTCTCGCGTTCATCGCGCAACCGGACTGCTGCACATCGGATGCGGTCCGATCGAGGTCACGATTGTCCGCCGTAAAGCCGATGCGCCTGACGCTCGAAAGCCGACATCGTCGCCATAGCGCGCTCGGCGAATGATTTTCTCATCAGCATTTGCAGCACGCGCGATCGGAACTTGAAATCAACGTGATATTCGACATTGGTGCCGCCGTCGGCGGCCGGCTCGAAAGTCCACCGCTGCTCAAAACGATCGAACAGAGGATCTTGGCTGCTGATTTCGATCCGATGCGGTCGATGGAGCACCGCCGCCGTTGCGAATCGCTTGCGCAGTGGTCCGGCCGCAATCGTCATATCCACCAGCATCATGCCATCCTTGCGGTGGCGTATGCGCGCCTCGATCATCCAGGGCAGGAATTCCGGATACCGTTCGACGTCGGCGACGAGATCGAACAATTGCGGCGCAGTGTACGCCAGATGTTGCCGTTCGGTGTGGGCCGCCATGACGAGCCGAAGGTTGAATGAGCAACCCTATGCCAATCTTGCAGTTGTTCGTTAAAATTGTTGTGAACGGCAACCTGACGAATCTACGAGCCTTTGCGCGACGTGATGTAGGCCACCAGGTCCCAGATTTGCCGATCATCCAGAATTCGCCACGACGGCATCGCGGTCCCGGGCACCCCATTTCGAATGGCGAGAAATGTCCGGCCCGCGCTCGTCTCTTCCGACCACGGTGGGAGCGTCAGATTCGCAGGTGCCGGGTTCATTGACTCTCGCCGCTGCCCGCGTCCGTCACCGCTGACACCGTGGCAGATGGCGCAGTTGGCCGCAAAGATGACGCCGCCTGCCTGCCGGGCCTCGCGTGATGCCAGCAGTCCAGCAGGTACGTTGGGCGCTTCGCGTTCACATCCCGAAATGGCGAGTGAGATTGTGAACAGGGCGATGCCGGCCTGACGCCCCCGGTTCCCGAACCATCTTATAGCCAAGGCTTTGCACCTCGCGGACAATAGCCGAGACAAGTTCGTCGAGCCCGCGGTCGACGGCACTCGACCGGACCACCGCCAAATCGATGGCATCCGGCACCAGCCCGAGCAGCGTGACCGCGGTCGGGTAACTGTCGATCAGACGCGCGGCGTCAAGAAGGTCTGCAACTCCTACCTGATGAGGCGACAGCCGGTCCCGCACCGCATCCATGACATCTGCACCATCGAGCCGGACCAATGTTCCCGGCGGATCGTCGGTGCGCACGGCGTCGACCAGGATCACGTGGTCCGAATCCGTCAGCAAACCCAAAAGGGCAAGACCAAGCGTGCCGCCGTCTTCGAGACGGACGCCCGGCGGGACGCAGTAGTCGCGCTCCACGCGGGCAAGTGCGGCGGCGCCAAGTCCGTCGTCACCGAGCAGGACATTGCCCAGCCCCAGAACGAGTACGTCAATCGTCTTGTCGGCGGACTTTGCCGCGGATCCGTTGTTCACGGGATGCCTGCTTTTCGCCTGCGCAGAAACTTGTAGCCGGACACGATCGAATCGAACGTTCCGATGCGCTCGGCGAACGAGGCTACGATCACGAAGTAGATGTGAGCCACGGCGAACATCAGCACAATCCACATGCCAACGTGATGGATCAACCGCGCCATCTGCAAGCCATTGAACAGCGGTATCAAAAAATCGAAGACTTGAAACGGCGAGCTGGGCGAAGCGTCGACCGTGTAGAGCGCAAGGCCGGTCGCGATCATGAGAAGATAGATCAAGAAGATCATGGCGTAGCTTGAACCCGCCAGCGCGTTATGACCGGCGCTTTGGTCCGCGTCGTGGCGCATGAAGGAATAGAACATCAAGGTATCCCAGAAGCTGCGAATCCGCTCGGCACCGAGCGGGACGAGCTGGGTCAGGCGTGCATAGCCATTGCCGGCGAACATCCAATAGATGCGCACCAGCACCGCCAGCGCGAACACGATCGCGGTATACAAATGCACCATGCGCACGGTCCCCATCACGAAATGATCGCGTGCCGGACCCGAAACGCTGACGAAGGGATGACCAATATAATAGCCGGTGCCGGATAAGATGAGAATCGAGAAAAAGAGCGACCAGTGCGCCAGGCGGACAGGCAGCTCCCAGACATAGACCCGCTCGACGGCAACGGGCGCACGGCGCGTATCAGCCATGACACTCACACGACCCTCACACGGGCCAGTTCGCGTTTCATCACATCAACCACGTGGACGCCGCAGGCCATGCAGGGATCGAAGGAATGCAGCGTGCGCAGGATTTCCAACGGCTGCTCCGGCTTGGCGACGGGAGTGCCGACCAGGGCCACTTCGTAGGGGCCGGGGTGGCCATGGGCATCGCGCGGACCGGCATTCCACGTGCTCGGCACGACGCACTGGTAGTTGACGATTGAACCGTTGCTGATGTGGACCCAGTGTCCGAGCGCCCCGCGCGGGGCCTCGTGGAAGCCGGCGCCGAAGCAATCGCTCGGCCAACTGCCGGGTTCCCACTTCGAATTGTCCTGGATGCGGTAATCGCGGCGCGCCATGTTATCGGCCAGGCCCCGCACCCAGTTGTCCATTGACTCGACCAGCACCTGCGCCTCGATGGCGCGCGCGGCGACGCGGCCGAGGGTGGAGAACAGCGCCGCGGGCCCGACCCCGAGCGTCGACAAAGTTTTATCGACCAGTTCCTTGACTCGGGCCGGGCGCCCGGAGGCGTAGGCGACCAGCATGCGCGCCAACGGCCCGACCTCCATCGCCGCGCCGTCATAGCGCGGTGACTTCAGCCAGCTGTATTTCTGGGCGACTTCCAACCTCTCATAAGGCGGCTTTGGTCCAGTGTAGTGAGGCGTGGTCTCGCCTTTGAATGGATTGAGTCCCTTGTCATCGCCAACCGAATAATCATACCAGGAATGGGCGACCTGCTCGGTAATCATGGCCTGGTCGACCGTCCCGATCTTTGTCAGATCACGGCCGTGGATGATGCCGGTTGGCAGGAACAACTGAGGATTCTCGCTGTCGTCCTCGGGATAATCGCCATAGGCCATATAGTTGCCGATGCCGGCGCCGATGGACGCCCAATCCTTATAGAAGGAAGCAATCGCCAGAACGTCCGGCAGATAGACACGGCTGACGAACGCCAAGCCGTCGGCGACGAGCTTGTCCAGCGCCGTGATCGTGTCAATATTGAGCGCGTTTTGCGAATCAGGATCGACCGGCGTCACCATGCCGCCGACCAGAAAGCTCTGCAGGTGCGGGTTCTTACCCCCCAGAATGGCATGGATTTTGATGAAACGCCGCTGCCAGTCGAGCGCCTCCAGATAGTGCGCCACCGCCAACAGATTGGCTTCGGGGGGCAGCCGATAGGCGGGATGGCCCCAATACGCATTCGCGAAGGGGCCGAGCTGGCCGCGCTGGACGAAGGTCTTGATGCGGTCGCGCACCCCGGAAAAATACGTCGTGCTGGACAGCGGCCAGTCCGAGATCGATTGGGCAAGGGACGAAGTCTTCGCCGGATCGGCATCGAGCGCGCTGACGATATCAACCCAGTCCAGCGCGTGGAGATGATAGAAATGAACCACATGGTCCTGGACACTCTGCGCCGCCATGATGAGATTGCGCAGCAACCTCGCATTGGGCGGCGGCACCGCGCCGATCGCCTTCTCGACGGCCCGAATCGAGGCTATGGCGTGAACCGTGGTGCACACGCCGCAGATCCGCTGGGCAAATGCCCACGCGTCCCGCGGATCTCGACCGCGCAAAATCAACTCGATGCCACGAAACATGGTTGACGACGACCACGCCTCTTTCACGGCGCCGCCGTCGACTTCCGCCTCAACGCGGAGATGACCCTCGATCCGAGTCACCGGGTCGACAACGACGTGTGCCATCACTCAGACTCCGTTTTCTCTTCGGTTGAAGAAGCTTTTCCGACGCGATGCCGCACGACCTCGCCAACCCCGTGCAACACCGCCGCCGCCGCCACGAGGCTGGTGAGACCGAGCCCGACTGGGTCGACCCACCTGCCGACATTGAAGCCGACGACGTTGGGGAGCCGCTGATAGAACGGCGTCATCGTGTCCCAGAAATTCGGCTCGGCGCAGCCAATGCACGGGTGCCCGCATCCGATCGGCCAGTTGGTGCCTTCGTTCCACTTCACCACCGGGCAGTTTTGCGACGTCGCCGGGCCCTTACAGCCCATTTTGTAGAGGCAAAGGCCGTGGCGATGCGCTTCGTCGCCCCAGGCTTCGACGTACTGCCCGGCATCGAAATGCGCGCGCCGTTCGCAATTGTCGTGGATGGTCTTGCCATAGGCGAACAGCGGACGCCGATACTGGTCGAGCGGCGGCCAGCGCTTCAAGGTCAAGTAATAGACGATGAGCGCGGTGATGTTCTCGGCATTGGCGGGACACGCGGACATGTTGATGAGGTTCTTGACGCCGGGCACCGCGTCGGCGACGGACAAGGCGCCGGTCGGGTTCGGGCGCGCCGCCGGGATGCCGCCGAACGCCGCGCAGGTGCCGACCGCGATCGTCGCCGCGGCGCCGCCACAGACATCGCGCGCGATTTGCAGCGCGGATTTCCCGCCGATCGTGCAATAGGCGCCATCGGCGCCGGACGGAATTGAGCCCTCGACCAACGCGATATACTTGCCCGCATTGTCATGAACGGTCTGTGTCAGCGCCTGCTCGGCCTGGCTGCCGGCCGCGGCCATCAGCGTTTCGTGATAGTTGAGGGAAATCGTATCGAGAATGAGATCGGCGACCGTCGGATGGCTGGCGCGCAGGAACGATTCCGTATTGCCGGCGCAGTCCTGAAACTCGAGCCAGATCAGGATCGGCTTCTGTTCGCTTTCGACCGCGGCAGCAATCGCTTGGGTGGCCGTATCCGGAAGCCCCAGAACAGCTGCCATCGACGCGCAAAATTGCAAAAAATCACGACGGGAAATGCCGCAATGTTCAAGCTCCTGCGTGAGGCTGCGGGCGATCATTGCTTACCTCCGCTATCGAACTTCAAGGCGGTAGCCTCATTTGAAGTTGCGGCGGCGCATTCACAACGTTTTCTTTTTTGAACGATAGCATGTAAGATGCGCACGGCAAACGCACCGATTTGTGATTAATGTATGGCGGCCTTTGAGCGGCTGCTTTGATGTAAATCAATTCGGTGCGGATCGGAGCAAGGTCATGTGCCTCGGAATTCCCATGGAAGTGCGGGCCGTTGACGGTTTCTTGGCCCGATGTTGCGCCAAGGGCATCGAGCGCGAGGTGAGTCTGTTCCTGCTTCAAGACGAGCCAGTGGCGACCGGCGACTTCGTCTTGGTCCATGTCGGTTATGCGATCCAAAAAATGACGCCACATCAGGCTCGCTCCGCGTGGGAGCTGTTTGACCAAGTGCTCGCCGCCGAAGGAGCAGACGGCAATGCATGAGCTTGCGATCTGCCAAGCCCTTATCTCGCAAGTTGAAGATATCGCCGGTCAGCGGACGGCGCGGGTACGGCAGGTTCGGGTCGGCATTGGCCCGCTGTCCGGAATAGAGCCGCAACTGCTGGAAAGCGCGTATCCGCTGGCCTGTGCCGGCACGCGCGCGGAAGGTTCGGTGCTTGAGATCGAACACACCGATGTGCGCGTCCGGTGTCGCGGCTGCGGTGCTGAGACCATGGCAGCCCCTAATCGCCTCGTGTGTGGGGCGTGCGGCGATTGGCACACCGACCTGCTCGCCGGTGACGAACTCTTGTTATTGAGGGTTGAGCTCGAAACGCGCCAATGTGAAGCGGAGGCCCCTCGTGTGTGAGGATTGCGGCTGTACGGTCACGCAAACGAGCGTCAAAGACGCCGGTACTGTTGAGGTATTGGGTCGCCTGCTGGACGCCAATAATCGAGCGGCGGGGCACAACCGCGAACATTTCAACAGTCACCACGTTGTCGCCTTCAACCTCATGTCGTCGCCGGGAGCGGGCAAGACGGCCCTGCTGGAGGTGACGATCGAAGCGCTCAAGTCGGACTTCCGCCTGGCGGTCATCGAAGGAGACCTCGAGACCGACAACGATGCGCGGCGCATTCGCGCGCATGGCGTTCCCGCGGTGCAAATTACGACCGGCAGCGCCTGCCATTTGGATGCGCGGATGATCCACGACGCGTTGCACGATCTGCCGCTGTCCAAGCTCGACATAATATTCATCGAGAACGTCGGAAACCTCGTCTGTCCCGCGAGTTTTGATCTGGGCCAGCATCGCAATGTCGTGCTGCTGTCCGCGACTGAGGGCGATGACAAGCCGGCAAAATACCCGGTGATGTTCCGTGCCGCCGACCTTGTATTGCTGACCAAGATGGATCTTGCGCCGGTGATCGAAGATTTTGACCCGCTGCGTGCAGAGCGGGCTTTCCGCGACCTCGCCAACGCAGCGCCAGTCATCCCATTATCGGCACGTAGGGCCACCAATCTTGAGCCTTGGGTTGCATGGTTGCGCAACGAGATCGCAAGAATTCGTTTCGGACAAGCAGCCACGCAGGAACTTCACGAGGCGCATCATGGCCACCACCACTCGGCAGTGGCTTGATCGCCTTCGGGCGCTCAATCTTCCGCGCCGCTTCAAAGTCATGAACGTGTGCGGCGGTCATGAGCGAACGATCGCGATGGCCGGCCTGCGGAAGGTGTTGCCGGACAATGTCGAGCTGGTGCCGGGTCCGGGCTGCCCGGTTTGCATCTGTCCAGAGGAGATTGTCCACCAGGCGATTCAACTCGCCTTGTCAGAAAAAGTTATTCTCGTCGCTTTCGGCGACATGCTGCGGGTGCCGGTCAATGTCCGCAAAGGCGAAATACGCACGCTTGAGCAGGCGCGCGCCGCCGGCGCTGAGATTTTGCCGATCGCATCTCCGCTCGAAGCGGTGCGTATCGCACGGCAAAATCCCGATCGCCGCGTTGTCTTCTTTGCCGCCGGTTTCGAGACGACCACCGCGCCGGTGGCCGCGATGATCGCCGAGGGAGTGCCGGATAATCTCTCCGTGCTGCTGGCCGGGCGCCGCACCTGGCCGGCGGTAGCCATGCTGCTCGAATCGGAGGCGCCCGGTTTCGATGCCCTCGTCGCGCCCGGCCATGTATCGACCGTGATGGGCCCCGAAGAATGGGCCTTCGTACCGGAGAAGCACGGCATACCCGCGGCGGTCGGGGGATTTACCGCCGAGACCCTGGTGGCCGCGCTCTATTCGGTGTTGCGGCAACTGGTGGAGGACCGGTGCTTTCTCGATAATTGCTATCCCGAGGTGGTACGGCCCGGCGGCAACGCGACCGCGCAACGCCAGCTCCGCGCCACGATGGACGTGGTCGACGCCAACTGGCGCGGCATCGGCATCATCCCGACGTCCGGCTATGCCCTGCGGCCGGAATTCGCCGCGCATGATGCGACGCAGCTCTATCCGTCGTTCAACGATGTCATGCGCAAACGCGCCGGGCAGATGCCGCCCGGCTGCGATTGCGCGCGTGTGGTGCTCGGTCGCATCTATCCCGACCAGTGCGGACTTTACGGCCGTGCCTGCACGCCGCGCACGCCGATCGGGCCATGCATGGTGTCGGATGAAGGAGCCTGCCGGATCTGGTGGGCGAGCGGCGTGCGGACGCCGCGCGAAGCAGTCCATGCGGACGCCTAGGATGCTCGGGGAAGGGCCGTATTCGGCTTTTCGTTCAAGAAAACGTAATCGACGATAATATCGCGCCGAGGGAAACGCAGTGACCGCGTGCATCGCGCGAAAATTGATACTGGGCGGTCGCGTCCAGGGCGTGGGATTTCGCCCTTTTGTCTATCGCGTGGCGCACCGCTGCGGTGTTCAGGGCTGGGTGAGAAACCGCGCCGGCGAGGTCGAGGTGCTCGTTCAAGGAGCTCCTGAATTGTTGCAGCGCTTCCGCGACGCGCTTGTTACCGAAGCGCCGCCCTTGGCGCGGCCTAAAGTTCTCTCAGAACGGACGGTCGCGCCGGAGGCTATCGCGGACTTTCAAATTCACGTCAGTGAAGCAGCGTTCTCCGAGCATATTCACCTGCCGCCCGACCACTTTGCCTGCGACGAATGCCTTGCCGAAATGAACGATTCACAAAATCGGCGCTTCCGCTATCCCTTCATTAATTGCACCCAGTGCGGCCCGCGCTATACCTTGATCGAGCGCCTGCCTTATGATCGTGCCAATACGTCGATGGCGCACTTTCCCCTCTGTGCGCAGTGCACGGCTGAGTACGCCGATCCAAGCGACCGCCGATTTCATGCCGAGCCGCTTGCCTGCCCCCGGTGCGGACCGCGTCTCGAGTATCGCAGATGCGGAAGTGATGCGCAGTTTGGTGCCGCCGCTCTTTCGGCAGCGATCGACGCCCTGCGGTCGGGCAAAATTGTCGCGGTCAAAGGGATCGGCGGCTATCATCTCCTGTGCGATGCGGCGAATTCCGCAGCGGTGATCTCGCTGCGCGCGCGCAAGAACCGGCCGGACAAGCCGCTCGCAGTGATGTTCCCGCTTCAGCCCGATCTTGCCTCGCTTCGCAAGGCGACCGCTCCGCATCCGATCCACGAGGCCATGCTGCGCGATCCGGTTCGTCCGGTCGTGCTGGTGCCGAAGAATGTCGGCTGCGATCTGGCATCTGAGATCGCCCCCGCCAGCGGCGAAATTGGTGCCATGCTTCCCTACAGTCCGCTTCATCATCTGTTGCTCGACGAATACGGCGCTCCGCTGGTCGCGACCTCCGGCAATGTCAGCGGCGAGCCGGTCTTGACTGAAAACGATTTGGCGGAGACGCGCCTTGCTGCCGTTGCCGACGCCTTTCTGCACCATGACCGTCGCATCGTTCGCCCGGCGGACGATCCGGTCTATCGCGTCATCGGCGGCAAGCCGAGACCGATACGGCTGGGTCGCGGCAACGCGCCGCTCGAGATCGACTTGCCATTCTCCCTGCCGCGACCGCTGTTGGCCCTAGGTGGCCATCTCAAGAATACCGTGGCGCTCGGCTGGGGAAGCCGCGCGGTTGTGTCACCACACCTTGGCGACATGGATACCCCTTACGGCTTGGGCTTGCTCAAAACGGTCACAGCCGACCTGCAGTCGCTCTATGGCGTGTGTGCGGAGGCCGTTCTATGCGATGCCCATCCTGGCTACGCGACAACGCGTCTCGCCCCGCAGCTAGGATTGCCGGTGATCAAGATATTTCACCACGAGGCCCATGCGTCGGCGTTGGCCGGAGAATTTCATCAGAACGACGACTGGCTGGTTTTCACCTGGGACGGCGCGGGATTCGGCCGGGATCGGACAATCTGGGGCGGCGAGGCGCTGCTCGGGCGGCCGGGGCACTGGCGCCGCGTGGCGACGGTGCGGCCCTTTGCCCTGCTCGGCGGGGACCGCGCTGCCCGCGAGCCGTGGCGCAGCGCTCTGGCCTTGTGCTGGGACGCCGGAAGGGACTGGGAGACCTGCCAGCAGGAGACAACCGTCTTGCGCCACGCGTGGGCGCGCAAGCTCAATTGCCCGCAGACGTCGTCGATCGGCCGACTGTTCGACGGCGCCGCCGCCTTGCTCGGCCTGGTCTCGCGGGCGAGTTATGAGGGACAGGCCGCGAGCCATCTCGAGGCCATCTGTGCCGAGGATGCCGAACCGATCGCGTTACCCTTATTTCGCCGCACGGACGGCATTTGGGAGAGCGACTGGAGACCGCTGCTCGATTGCTTGCAGGATGCCAGGCAGGATGCGACCGCCCGGGCTGCCGTGTTCCATGCGACGCTCGCTGAACTGCTGCTGGCCCAGGCTCGCGCGGTGCGCGAGGCGTATGGCGTGCGCCAATTGGGCCTGACCGGGGGCGTGTTCCAAAATCGCGTGCTGTGCGAGCGTGTCCTTTGCGGCACCCAGCGCCAAGGCTTTTCCCTGGCGCTGCCGGAACGGCTACCGTGTAACGACGCCGGTCTCAGTTTCGGGCAGATCATCGAGGCAAGCGCTCATGATCGAAGATAAATTTGTCACCCTCGCCTATGGCAATGGCGGCCGCCTCATGCGGGCGCTCATCGAGGACATTTTTGCGCGCCATCTGTCGAATCCGCAGCTCGACATCAGCGCCGATGCGGCCTGTTTGCCGATGCCGCCGGGAGAGGTGCTGATCAGCACCGACGGCTTTACCGTACACCCGCTTGAATTTCCGGGCGGAGATATCGGCTCGCTTGCCGTGCATGGAACGGTGAACGATCTCGCGGTTGCAGGCGCCACGCCGATCTATCTGAGCCTGAATGCGTTCATCGAGGAGGGAATGGAATTTTCCCAGCTTGATCGCCTGGTTGCAAGCATGGCGCGAGCCGCGAAGCTATGCGGCGTGCGGGTCGCGGCAGGCGACACCAAGGTTCTGCGTCGCGGCGAGGGCGGCGGCCTTTACCTTGCGACCACCGGCCTCGGTATCCGGCGCCCGGGCCTGCGGCTCGGCCTCGAACAGATCCGCGCCGGCGACGTGGTGATGGTCAGCGGCCCAGTCGGCGACCATGGTACGGCTGTGTTGCTGGCCCGCGAGGATTTCGGGCTGAAAGGCGATCTGGCCTCCGATGCGACCAGTGTCCTGCCTCTGGCGCAGGCGTTGTGGGATCTGCCGGGTTTGCGTTTCATGCGCGATCCGACCCGTGGCGGGCTTGTCACGGTGATGCACGAAATCGCGCACGCCACCGGCATCACGGTGCGTCTGGAGGAGAATGCTATTCCCGTCCACCCACCGGTTCGCGGCAT
The DNA here is from genome assembly GCA_049522435.1 of Xanthobacteraceae bacterium. GTDB lineage: Bacteria > Pseudomonadota > Alphaproteobacteria > Rhizobiales > Xanthobacteraceae > BOG-931. The sequence goes on along the minus strand of JBEKNW010000081.1, from coordinate 666 downwards.
TTGCGACATTTTGGGCTACGATCCGCTCTATCTTGCCTGCGAGGGCCGCGCCGTCGCTGTGCTTTCAGCCGCAGCCGCGCCATGCGCATTGGACATCTGGCGCGCATTACCCGGCGGCGAAGCTGCGGCGATCATCGGGCGGCTCAACGGCTCGGTCTCCCAGGTCGTATTGCAAACCGAAATCGGAGGCGAAAGGCTGCTGGAGGAACTGGAGGATGAACCACTGCCGCGTATTTGTTAAGCGATTGGCCCAACTCGCGATAACCATTACGCGACCCTATTGAGATATTGTGGTGGGCGCACAAGGACTCGAACCTTGGACCCGCTGATTAAGAGTCAGCTGCTCTACCAACTGAGCTATGCGCCCTAATGCAAGAAACACAGATGAATATTGAGTTTCCCGCGTAGCACCACCAGAATTTTATTCGCCATTTGCACGTTTAGATTACTGGCGAAAAGGGCGCCCCAGGGCGCCCTGACGCGCTTATATCACCCTGTGAGGGCCGCGCCAACGGCCGTAAATCGTTAGGGGTAATTGTCGCTGGTACCTCTGCACAGTGATTATGACTCTTTGGACGTGACGGGATAGGCGCGGCCCATTTTGGCGCGGGCTTTGCCGGTTGTGAACATCCATTTGATGCGGGCGCCGGCGGCGTTTCGTTGTCG
>JBEKNW010000080.1:0-19449 GCA_049522435.1 Xanthobacteraceae bacterium | reverse complement strand
ATCGAGATCAGGATGGCGTCGCGATCGGCGGCGTTGAATTGGTCCGCCTTGTTGAGGACGAGGTAGAGCGGTTTCGCCGCGATGAACCGCGTGATGGCGGCGACCTCGGGCGCCCGCAAGTCCTGATCGACCACGAACAGCACACCGTCGGTCGCGGCGGCGCTTGCTGTCAGCTCTGCGAGCCGCCCCGCGTCGCCTTCAAACGGCCCGGCCTCGATGAGGCGCACGATCTCACTCGTTTGGGGCGGGTTTGCGCTGGTGGCCGCGATCAGGACCTTAATGAGCGCCGTCTTGCCGGTGTAAGCCGGCCCGGTGACCAGGAGCGAGCCGCGGGCCGGGGGCCGCGGATGCTTCGGCTCGGCCGGCGCCACGGCGACTTGCGGTGCGTTTGCGGAGTCCTTTACCCGCGGAGCCGGGCGACGGTTGCCGCGTTCCCATGTCCTGGAAATGGCTTCCGCGCGTTGGCTCACGATTTCCTGCGCGAGCGGCGTCTGGGGTTGCGGCCGCGGCGGGCTGAGTGTCTGCGGGCGCAGCGGCCGTCGCAGGCGCAGCCAGGCAACGGTCACGACCCCGACAAGGAAGCAGACGAGGACAATTCCATAGGCCGCGGCGATGTAGGGGTTTTTCAGTGCATCGAAGGTCAACGCGATGTCGGACAAAAGCCAGACGCCGAAGGCCAGAATGGCTGCCGCAATCATGGCGGTGATAATGCGGATCAACACCTCCGGCTTGCCGGCCAGCAGTAGCAGGGGAGCGAACCACTTGAACATCAGGCGGCCTTTCGCCGGCCCGGCCGAAGGCGCCACCCGGTTCGGCCTATCTTACACCACCAGCACGTGGACGTGGCAGATCGGCTTCTTGCCCCAGCGTCCGGCGATGGCCGAGCGCACCGCGCGCCGCACCACCTCGGCAACGGCATCGGGATCGCGCCGGCGGGGTTTTGGCAGCGATTCGAAGGCGTCCTCGACTGCGTCGCGGGCGATCTCGGCCATCGGCTCGCCGGCGGCATCGGCCTCCGGGATACCGATCAGCTCAATTTCCGGATCGGCCGCGAGCACGCCCTCTTCGCTCAGCGCCAGCGCGACCGTAATGATGCCGGCAAAGCTCAACCGCCGCCGGGACGCCACGGTGCGGGCGTCGGCATCCACCAGGATGGCACCATCCTTGTAGAGTCTTCCTGACGGAACTTCGTCGATGATTGCCGCCGATCCGGGCGCCAGACGGACCAGATCGCCGTTGCGGCAGACGAGCACCTCAGGGACTCCGGCGCGGCGCGCGAGCTTGGCGTGCTCGGCAAGGTGCAGCGCTTCGCCATGCGCCGGGATAAGGATTTTCGGCCTGACCCAACCGATCATATCGAGAAGCTCGGCGCGCCGCGGATGCCCGGAGACGTGAACGAGCTGGTCGCGATCGGTGATGACCTCGATGCCCTGCGCCACCAAGCCGTTGATCACCCGCGCCACGGCCTTCTCGTTGCCGGGGATGGCGCGGGAGGAAAAGATCACGCGGTCGCCCCGGGCGAGGGTGACTTCCGGATGCTCGTCCTCGGCGATGCGTGCGAGCGCGGCGCGCGGCTCGCCCTGGCTGCCCGTGCATAAGGCCAAAACCCTGTCGGGCGGCAGATAGCCGTAGGTCTCGGCGCTGCGAAAGTCTTGTACGCCGTCGAGATAACCGGTCTCGCGCGCGACCTGCACCACCCGCTCCATCGCCCGGCCGACCACGACCACTTCCCGTCCCGCGGCACGCGCGGCGTCGGCGACCGCGCGGATGCGGTCGACGTGGGAGGCAAACGTGGTGACCGCCACCCGGGCGGGCGCGGTGCAAACGAGTTCGGCCAGGGTTTTTGCCACGTCGGCCTCCGACGGCGAGCGGCCATCGCGAACCGCATTGGTTGAATCGCCGATGAGCGCAAGCACGCCCGCGTCGCCGAGCGCGGAGAGCCGAGCCGCGTCGGTTACGGCGCCGACCAGCGGGGTGGGATCGATTTTCCAGTCGCCGGTATGCAGCACGGTGCCGGCCGGCGTGCCGATCGCGAGCGCATTCGATTCCGGGATCGAATGGGCAACGCTGATGAATTCGATGGCGAACGGTCCGAGCGTCACACGTCCGCGCAACGGCACGACGTTGACAGGGATTTTGGGCGCGCCGGGCTCGGACAGGCGGCGCGCTTCGAACAGCGCGGCCGTGAACGGCGTGGCGTAGATCGGCACATTGAGGCGCGGCCACAGGTCGATGAGCGCGCCCATATGGTCCTCGTGCCCATGCGTGAGGACGAGCCCGACGATGTTGCGCCGCTCTTCGATGAGATAGCGGATGTCCGGCAGGATGAGATCGACGCCGGGCAAATGCTCCTCGGCCGCAAAGGAAACGCCGCAATCGACGATGAGCCACTGGCGCCGCCTGCCGTCGCCGACGCCGTAGATCGAAAGATTCATTCCGATCTCGCCGAAGCCGCCGAGCGGCGCGAACACAAGCTCGCTTTCGGCCATCAGTCCACGCGCCCCGTTGCCGGCGAGCAAGCGGGCGGCGCGCTTGCCACCGGGAATACCTCGCCGGCGGCGATCGCCTGCAAGCTGCCGTCGGCAAGGCGCAGCAGCAGTCGACCGCGTTCATCGAGCGCCTCGCCGCGTCCAAAAAGTTCGTGGCCGGGAAGCCGCACCCGCATGTCGCCGCCGATCCCGGCGGCGCGGGCGATCCAGTCGGCGCGAACGCTCTGAAACCCAGCGCCTCGACGCCATTGTGCGAGCCGTTCCAACATCCTGCCGGACAACGCCGCAAACAGATTTTCGGCCGAGATTTCGGCGCCGGCTGCGACGAGATCGGTCGCGGGATAAGCCGTCGGCGCGGGATGGTGCCGGCAGTTCACGCCGATACCGATGGCGACGGCAAGTTTTCCCGCGACGCGCTCGCCTTCGATCAGGATACCGGCGAGCTTGGCGCCGCCGCAGAGAATGTCATTCGGCCATTTCAGCGCCAGCGCGCCGCGCAATGCCGGAGCGAGGTCGAGGATTGCGTCATGAACGGCGAGCGCCGCGACGAACGACAATTCCGGCGCCGATACCGCGGGCACCGAATCGCTGACGAGCAGCGTGACGTAGAGATTGCCGGGCGGGGAAATCCATTCACTGCCGCGCCGGCCGCGGCCCGCCGTCTGCCGCTGCGCCGTGATCCACAGCGGCCCGCGCTCGCCGCGACGCGCCAGCGCCAGCGCTTCTGCGTTGGTCGACACCAAGGTTCCATGGGTCGCCAGCCGATAACCCGCCGCAGCCGCCGCGGAATGAAGTTGCATCAGAACAGCGAATGAGCGGCGGCGCTCGCCACGCCGATGAGCGGTCCCGGATAGAGGAAGAAGAGAATGTTGAACAGACCGCAAACCCCGAGCACCACTTTGAGCTCATCCGGCATGCTGTAAAATTCCTCCGCCGGCTCGTCGAAATACATGATCTTGACGATCGCCAGATAGTAATAGGCACCCACCACGCTCGCCAGCACGCCGATCACGGCAAGGACGTAGAACCCGGCCTTGATCGCAGCAAGAAAGACATAGAACTTGGCAAAGAAGCCGGCGAGCGGCGGCACGCCGGCCATCGAAAACAACAGCATCGCCAGAAAGAACGCCATGGTCGGGTGCGCGCGCGAGAGCCCGGCAAGCTGATCGATCGACTCCACCATCCCCCCGCTTCGCCGCATCGACAGGATCACGGCGAACACGCCAAGTGTCATGGTGAGATAGACCGCCATGTAGATGAGAACGCCCTGCACGCCTTCGGACGTTCCGGCCGCCAGGCCGATCAGCGCAAAGCCCATATGGCCGATCGACGAATAGGCCATCAGCCGCTTGATGTTGCGCTGGCCGATCGCGGCGAAGGCGCCGAGCGCCATCGAGGCGATGGCGACGAAGACGACAATCTCCTGCCATTGCGCGGTGATGCCGGGGAAGGCGGTGACCGCCACGCGCACGAACATGGCCATGCCGGCGGCCTTGGGCGCGGCGGCGAAAAACGCCGTCACCGGCGTCGGCGCGCCTTCATAGACGTCCGGCGTCCACATGTGGAAGGGGACGGCGGAGACCTTGAAACAGAAGCCGGCGAACAGAAAGACGAGCCCGAAGATCAAGCCCGGCCCGGCCTCCGCGGCGGAGTGCGCAATGCCGGCGAAGCTGACCGTGCCGGTGAAGCCGTAGGTGAGCGACGCCCCGTAGAGCAGCATTCCCGAGGAGAGCGCGCCGAGCACGAAATATTTGAGTCCCGCTTCGGTCGAGCGCAGCGAAGTACGATGGCTCGCGGCCACCACGTAAAGCGGCAGGCTCATCAATTCGAGACCGAGATAGAGCGCGATGAGATCGGCGGCCGAGATCAGCATCAGCATGCCAAGCGTCGAAAGCAGAATGAGAACGGAATATTCGAATCGTTGCTGCCCCTCGCGCTCGTCGTAGTCGATCGACATCACGATCGCGGCGGCCGAGCCGAGTATCGCCAGGATTTTCAAAAAGCGGGCGAAGCCGTCGACCACGAAGCTGCCGTCGAAGGTGACAAGCTTGCCCTCGGGCAGCATGAGCACGATCAGCCCGGCGATCAGGAGGAGCGCGATCGCGGCAAAGTCGATCGCGCGCACCGCACGTTCACCGCCAAAGACGCCGAACATCAGGAGCGCCATGGCGCCGAGGCCGAGCACGATCTCCGGCAAGAGCGGAACGAGGGCGGGAATGGTCACAGCCGTATACATCGCCTCACCTCGCCAACGCCGCCGATTGGACGCCTGAGACCGCATGTTGGAAATTGTCGATCAGCTGTGTCACCGACACGGCCGAGATGTCGAGCACGAGCTTCGGATAGACGCCGAACACGATGGTCAGGATCACCAGCGGCGCCAAGACGACGATCTCGCGCCAGCCGACATCCTTGATGTTGAATAGCGTGGCCTTCTCGAGCTTGCCGAAAATCACCTTGCGGTAAAGCCACAGCATATAGGCGGCGGAGAGGATGGTGCCGAACGTCGCCAGCGTCGCCACCCAATTGTTGACCCGGAACGTGCCGATCAGCGTCAAAAACTCGCCGACGAACCCGGATGTGCCCGGGAGACCCACATTGGCCAGCGTAAATACCATGAAGGCGAAGGCGTAGATCGGCATGCGATTGACCAGCCCGCCATAGGCCGCGATCTCGCGCGTGTGCATGCGGTCATAGATGACGCCGACGCAGAGGAACAAGGCGGCCGAAACGATGCCGTGCGAGATCATCTGAAAAATGCCGCCGGCGACGCCCTGCGTCGTCATCGCGAACAGCCCCATGGTCACGAAGCCCATATGCGCCACCGAGGAATAGGCAATGAGCTTTTTCACGTCCTCCTGCATCAACGCGACAAGAGAGGTGTAGATGATGGCCATGACCGAGAGGGCATAGATCAACGGCGCGAACTCCACCGAGGCCTCCGGGAACATCGGCAGCGAAAAGCGCAAGAAGCCGTAGCCGCCCATCTTCAAGAGGATCGCGGCAAGAATGACCGAGCCGGCCGTGGGCGCCTCGACATGCGCATCGGGAAGCCAGGTATGGACCGGCCACATCGGCAGCTTGACCGCGAACGAGGCGAGGAACGCGAACCAGGCCCAGGTCTGCAGCGTGCGCGGAAAGGCGTGGTGCAGCAGCGCGGGGATGTCGGTCGTGCCGGCCTGCCAATAGATTGCCATGATGGCAAGCAGCATCAGCACCGAGCCGAGCAGCGTGTAGAGAAAGAACTTGAAGCTCGCATAGACCCGGCGCGGACCGCCCCACACGCCGATGATCAGGAACATCGGGATCAGGCCGCCCTCGAAGAACACATAGAACAGCACCAAATCGAGGGCGCAGAAGGTGCCGACCATCAGTGTCTCGAGCACCAGGAAGGCAATCATGTACTCCCGCACCCGGCGCTGGATCGATGTCCAGCTCGCCAGGATCGTGATCGGCATCAGCGCGGTGGTCAGGATCACGAAGGGCAGCGAAATGCCATCGACACCCATGGCATAGGTGATGGCGCCGCCGAGCCACGGCCGCTTTTCCAGGAATTGGAAATCGGCCGAACTTAAATCGAACCGCCAGACCAGGAGCAACGAAACCGCCAGCGTGACGAGCGTCGTCCACAGCGCCACCCAACGTGCATTGCCGGCGCCCGCTTCGTCGTCGGGCAAGAACGCGATGAACAGCGCGCCGGCGATCGGCAGGAAGGTGACGACGGAGAGAATCGGCCAGCTCGTCATCAATGTGCCCCTGCGAACATGAACCAGGTGACGCAAGCGGCCACGCCGATCAGCATGGCAAAGGCGTAGTGGTAGAGATAGCCGGTCTGCAACCGGACCACGTTGCGCGTCACGTCGAGCACGCGCGCGGAAATGCCGTCAGGTCCTAAACCATCGATGACGACACCGTCGCCGTCCTTCCACAAGAACCGGCCGAGCCACATCGTGGGACGAACAAAGAGGAAGTCGTAGATCCTGTCGAAGTACCAGGCATTGAGCAGAAAACGGTAGAGCACGTGTTGGTTGCGCGCCAACGCCTCGGGGAGATACGGCCGGCGGATATAGAACAGCCAGGCCACTAAAAATCCGCCGATCATCATGATCGTCGGTGCGAGAGAGGTAAGGAGTGGAACGTGTTCCATGTCATCGAGGACCGTATTGCCGAATCCGACCTTCAGCGACTCGCGAAAGAATTCGCCGGCGCCGGCACCGGTGAAGGAATTGAGGAACAGCCAGCCCACCACGAGCGAACCGATCGCCAAAAGCGCGAGCGGAACCAGCATCACCGTCGCGCTCTCGTGCGCCGCCTCGTAATGATGACGATCATGCGGCTCGCCGTGAAAGGTCTTGAACATGAGCCGCCACGAATAGAACGAGGTCAGCGCCGCGGCCGCGACCGTCATGATGAAGCCGTAGTCGGCCATCGGATTCTTGCTGACGGCAGCCGCCTCGATGATCGCGTCCTTGGAGAAAAAACCGGAGGTAAAAGGAAATCCGGTCAGCGCCAACGTGCCGATCAGCATCACGCCGTAAGTGAACGGAATTTTTCGCCACAAGCCACCCATCTGCCGGATGTCCTGCTCGTGATGCATGGCCAGGATCACCGAGCCCGAGCCGAGAAACAACAGCGCCTTGAAGAAGGCGTGCGTGAACAGGTGGAACATCCCGACCGAATAGGCGCCGGCGCCCATGGCGACGAACATGTAGCCAAGCTGCGAGCAGGTCGAATAGGCGATGATGCGCTTGATGTCGTTCTGCACCAGCCCGACCGTCGCCGCGAACATCGCCGTCGTGGCGCCGATGAAGATCACGAACGCCGAAGCCATCGGCGCCAGCTCGAACAGCGGCGACAGCCGCGCCACCATGAACACGCCGGCCGTCACCATGGTCGCGGCGTGGATGAGCGCGGAGACCGGGGTCGGCCCCTCCATGGCGTCAGGGAGCCAGGTATGCAGCAGGAACTGCGCCGACTTGCCCATCGCGCCCATGAACAAGAGCAGACAGATCAGCGTCAGCGCGTCGACGTCAAAGCTGAGATAGTGGAAGCTCTTGCCGACGAGGTCCGGCGCCTGGGCGAAGATCGCGTCGAAATAGATCGATCCGGTCAGCAGGAACACGGCGAAAATGCCCAGCGCGAAGCCAAAGTCGCCGACGCGGTTGACGATGAAGGCTTTGATCGCGGCCGCATTGGCTTCGGGCTTGTGGTACCAGAAGCCGATGAGCAAATAGCTCGCGAGCCCGACGCCTTCCCAACCGACGAAGAGCTGCGCAAGATTGTCGGCTGTCACCAGCATCAGCATGGCGAAGGTGAAGAACGACAGGTAGGAGAAGAAGCGCGGCTTGTAAGGGTCCTCGGCCATGTAGCCGATCGAGTAGATGTGCACGAGCGACGAAATGGTCGTCACCACGACCAGCATCACGGCGGTCAACGGGTCGATGCGCAGCGCCCAATCGGTCTTGAGGTCGCCGGAGGTGATGAAAGTGAATAGTGAAATGCGGGCGTCGTGCCCGCCGAAGCCGACATCGACGAAGGCGAACCACGAGAGCACGCACGAGATGACGAGGAACGTGCTGGTAATGAGTTCCGCCGCTTGCGAGCCGGCGGCCGGTACATCGGCTTCCGGCGCTTCGCCCTGCGCATGGCCAACGGGCGACGGATCAGTGACCGCGTGCGCTGCTTGCGGCGAAGGCGCCGCGCGCGGATGGTCCTCGGGCACCAGCGGGGCGGCGTCATCGTCGTGAGGCGGCGGCGGGTTCGCGCCCGGGTAGCGGTTGTGCGCGCCGACAAGCGAGATTACGCCTGCGATAAGTGCGCCAAGGAGCGGCAGGACGACAATGGCTTCGTACATGCCGCTAGCCTTTCATGAGATTCACGTCGTCCACGGCGATCGAGCCGCGGTTGCGGAAATAGGCCACCAGGATCGCGAGCCCGATCGCGGCTTCCGCCGCCGCGACGGTGAGCACGATCAGCGCATAGACCTGGCCGACGATGTCGCCGAGAAAGGCGGAGAACGCCACCAGATTGATGTTGACGGAGAGCAGAATGAGCTCGATCGACATCAGTATGATGATGACGTTCTTGCGGTTGATAAAAACGCCGAAAATCCCGAGCGTGAACAGGATCGCCGCGACCGACAGATAATGGCCGAGCCCAATCGTCATGGCAGTCCCTGCCCCGACTTCACCTTGACGATATCCATTGCGTTCGACTTCGTGCGCGCAAGCTGCGCGGCAATACTCTGCCGCTTGGCGTCCGGCTTGTGATACAGCGTCATCACGATGGCGCCGATCATGGCGACGAGCAGGATCACTCCGGCCGCCTCGAAGAAGTAGACGTAACGCGTGTAGAGCACCAGGCCGAGGGCTTGCGTATTGCTGACGGCGCTTGCCGCAGGAATCGGCGCCGTGATCACCTTGGGCACGCCCGGTTGGATCACCCAGGTACCCACCACGAACAGCAACTCGCCCAAAAGCACGGCGCCGACCACGAAACCAACCGGCAGGTAAGTGAGGAAGCCGTGGCGAAGCTCGGCAAAATCGACATCGAGCATCATCACGACGAACAGGAACAACACGGCCACGGCGCCGACGTAGACGATAATGAGGATCATGGCGAGGAATTCGGCGCCCAGCAGCACGAACAGGCCGGCCGCATTGACGAAGGCGAGGATGAGGAAGAGCACCGAATGCACCGGGTTCCTGGCGGCGATAACCATGATCGCCGAGGCGATGCACACGCCGGCAAAGAGATAGAAGAACAATGCGGTGATGATCATGGGCGGCGCATCTCACCGATACGGGGCGTCGAGTTCGATGGCCTTGGCGAGCACGCGCTCCCAGCGGTCGCCGTTGGCCAAGAGGCGGTCCTTGTCGTAGTAAAGTTCCTCGCGCGTCTCGGTGGCAAATTCGAAGTTCGGGCCTTCGACGATGGCGTCGACCGGGCAGGCCTCCTGGCACAGCCCGCAATAGATGCATTTGACCATGTCGATGTCGTAGCGGGTGGTGCGGCGGGTGCCGTCGTTCCTGCGCGGCCCCGCCTCGATGGTGATCGCCTGCGCCGGGCAGATCGCCTCGCACAGCTTGCAGGCGATGCAGCGTTCTTCGCCGTTCGGATAGCGCCGCAGCGCGTGCTCGCCGCGAAAGCGCGGCGACAGCGCGCCTTTCTCGAAGGGGTAATTGAGCGTCGCCTTCGGCCTGAAGAAGTAGCGCATCGATAGGACGAAAGCCTGCACGAATTCCTCCAGGAAAATCGAACGGGCGGCCTGATCGAGTCTCATGTCAACCTCTGATAACTTCCAGGACGCCAGCCACGATCGCGACCATCGCCAGCGAGATCGGCAAAAAGACCTTCCAGCCGAGCCGCATCAACTGGTCGTAGCGATAGCGCGGCACGAACGCCTTCACCATGGCGAACATGAAAAACACGAAGCTTGCCTTGAGCACGAACCAGACGATGCCGGGAATCCAGGTGAACGGCTGCACCGGAAACGGCGGCAGCCACCCGCCGAGGAACAGGATCGTGGCCATGGCGCACATGGTGGTAATGGCGACGTACTCGCCGAGCATGAACATCATGTACGGGGTCGAGCCGTATTCCACCATATAGCCGGCGACAAGCTCCGATTCCGCCTCGACCAGATCGAACGGCGGCCGGTTGGTTTCGGCGAGCGCGGAGACGAAGAAGATCACGAACATCGGCAACAACGGCAGCCAATACCAGCCGAGGAAGCCCCACGCGCTGTTCTGCGCCTCGACGATGGCCGAGAGGTTGAGCGAGCCGACGCACAACAGCACGGTGATGATGACAAATCCGATCGAGACCTCGTAGGACACCATCTGCGCGGCCGAGCGCATCGCCGCCAGGAACGGATATTTCGAGTTCGATGCCCAGCCGCCCATGATGACCCCGTAGACGCCGAGCGAGGAGATGGCGAAGATGTAGAGCACGCCGACATTGATGTCGGCGATGACCCAGCCGGCACTGACGGGAATCACCGCCCAGGCGGCGAGCGTGAGCGTGCCGGTGATGAACGGCGCGAGCAAAAATACGCCCTTGTTGGCGCCGGCGGGAATGACCGGCTCCTTGAGCACGAATTTCAAAAGATCGGCGAACGACTGCATAAGTCCCCAGGGACCGACCACGTTCGGGCCGCGCCTGATCTGGACCGCCGCCCAGATCTTGCGGTCGGCGTAAATCACAAAGGCGACGGCAGTGAGCAGGATCAAAAGCAGCAGCACGCTTTCGGCCAGCGTCACCACCAACGGCCAGATGTAGTCGGACCAGAACGCGGCCATCATGCTGCCCTTTATTCCGCCGCCGTCATGGCCGAGCGCCCCTCGGCGATCGCCGAACATTCCGCCATCACGGCCGAACAGCGCGCGATCGGATTGGTGAAGTAGAAGTGCTCGACGCTCGAGCGCAACGGCGCTTTCTCCGCCGTGCCGCCGCGAGCCGCGAGCGCCCGCACATCGGAAACCTCGCCCGGCGCGATCTGCCCGATGCGCATGAGACGCGGATAGGCCTCGTATAGCGCCCGGCGCAACGCCGCGAGCGAATCGTAGGGCAGCCGTTTCCCCAATACGTCCGACAGCGCGCGCAGGATCGCCCAATCCTCGCGCGCGTCGCCCGGCGGGAAGGAGGCGCGCGTCGCCATCTGCACCCTCCCTTCAGTATTCACATAAGTCGCCGATTTCTCCGGATAGGCCGCGCCCGGCAGCACGACGTCCGCCCGCGAGGCGCCGCGGTCGCCGTGCGTGCCGATATAGATGACGAAAGCGCCCGGCGCGATGTCGATCTCGTCAACGCCGAGAAGGACGAGAACGTCGAGCGTGCCGAACGTCGCCATCTGCCGCGCGGTCAAGCCGCCCTCGCCCGGCACGAAGCCGAGATCGAGCGCACCGACCCGCGAGGCGGCGCTGTGGAGAACGCAATAGCCGTTCCAACCCTCCATCACGGCGCCGAGATCGATGGCCGCCTTCGCCGCGAGCGAAGCGACCGCCGCTCCGTCCGCCCGCGCAAAAGCTTCGGCGCCGACCAGCACGAGCGGCCGCTCGGCCTTGCGCAGCAGGTCGGCAAAGCCGTGGCGGGTGATGGCGGCAAGCGTTTCCGGCCCGGCGCCGAGATAGTCGTAATTGTAGGTGAGCGGCGCCTTCTGGCCGATGAGGCCGATGGGAAAATTCCTTGCCGTGCGCCAGCGCTTGCGGATGCGTGCATTGAGTACCGCCGCCTCCCGGCGCGGGTTCGACCCGACCATGAGCAGTGCGTCGGCCGAGTCGATCCCGGCGATGGTGGCGTTGAACAAATAGCTCGCGCGGCCCCATTTCGGATCGAGTGCCGAGCCGTCCTGCCGGCAATCGAGATTGCCGACGCCAAGCCGGGTCATCAGGTCTTTGAGCGCGAAAATCTCCTCGACCGCGGCGAGATCGCCGACCAGCGCTCCGACCCGCTTGGGATTGGCGCGGGCGAGCTTGTCGGCAATCGCGCCGAAGGCGTCGCCCCATGTTGTCGGACGCAATTGCCCGTTTTCGCGGAGATAAGGCTGATCGAGACGCTGCGTGCGCAGGCCATCGACCACGTGCCGGGTCTTGTCGGAAATCCACTCTTCGTTGATCTCGTCATTGATGCACGGCAGGATGCGCATCACCTCGCGCCCGCGCGTGTCGATCCGGATGGCGCAGCCGAGCGCGTCCATGACGTCGATCGACTCGGTCTTGTTGAGCTCCCACGGCCGCGCCGCGAAGGCGTAGGGCTTTGACGTGAGCGCGCCGACCGGACAAAGATCGACGACGTTGCCCTGCAGCTCGGACACCATCGCCTCTTCGAGATAGGTCGTGATCTCCATATCCTCGCCGCGCCCGATGGCGCCGAGCTCGGGCACGCCGGCGACCTCGGTCGCAAAGCGCACGCAGCGCGTGCACTGGATGCAGCGGTTCATCGACGTCTTGACCAGCGCGCCGAGATATTTGTCTTCGACCGCGCGCTTGTTCTCGCGGAAGCGGCTCTGATCGACGCCGTAGGCCATGGCCTGGTCCTGCAGGTCGCATTCGCCGCCCTGGTCGCAGATCGGGCAGTCGAGCGGATGATTGATGAGCAGGAATTCCATCACCCCTTCGCGCGCCTTGCGCACCATCGGCGAGCGTGTCTTCACCTCCGGCAGTTCGCCCTTGGGGCCGGGGCGGCAGTCGCGCACGCCCCAGGCACAGCTCGCAATCGGCTTTGGCGAGCCGGCAAGCTCGACCAGGCACATACGGCAATTGCCGGCGATCGAAAGCCGCTCGTGGAAGCAAAAGCGCGGAATTTCCGCGCCCGCAGCCTCGCAGGCCTGGAGCAGCGTGTACTCCGGCGGGACGTCGATCTCTTTGCCGTCGACGATGAGCTTGGTCATGAATGCCACGTCAGCAAGAACAATAAAGCTGCGGCGATGGTGATTGAGGCGGCAATGTCCAACCGCGGCAACAGCGTCGCGACTCGCAAGAACGGCCGGGGAGTGGTCATCACACGGGTTCCTTGCCAGAAAGCAGCTTCTCAAGCTGCTTGAACAGTTCGTCAATTCTAGGTTCCTGCTGTGACTGACGGAACTGCACCTCGCTCGACTGACCAAGCGAGTAAGTGACGATCTTCCTCAAGTCGTCGAACTGCTGCTCGACATGCTGCAAACGCCCTTCCAGACGCTCGAACCGCTTGGTGTGATCTGCGAGCGTCTTTGAATTGTCGGCCAGCGTCGATTGAATGTCTCGCAGGATGCGGATCACAATATCTTCGGGCTGTTTTGCCATTGTCCCCCCTACTCCGCCGCGACCGAAACCGGCTCGGGATGAGGGTTCGCTGTATATTCATCGATCCGCCGCTCGATCTCCGGGCGGAAGTGACGCAGCAGGCCCTGCACCGGCCAGGCGGCGCCGTCGCCGAAGGCGCAGATGGTGTGGCCTTCGATCTGCTTGGTCACATCCCAAAGGGTGTCGATCTCGCGCTTGAGCGCGCGCCCTTCCGCCATGCGGGTGAGCACGCGCCACATCCAGCCCATGCCCTCGCGGCACGGCGTGCACTGGCCGCAGCTCTCGTGCTTGTAGAAATAGGAAATGCGCGCCATGGCCTTCACGATGTCCGCCGACTTGTCCATCACGATGACCGCGGCCGTTCCAAGCGCCGATTTCTTCTCGATACAGCCGTCGAAATCCATCACGAGCGAGTCGGCCTGATCGGGACCCGCGGGCACCAGCGGCATCGACGAGCCGCCCGGAATGACCGCGAGCAGATTGTTCCAGCCGCCGCGCACGCCGCCGGCGTGCTTCTCGATCAGCTCGCGCAGCGGAATCCCCATCGCCTCTTCGACGTTGCACGGCCGCTCGACATGGCCGGAAATGCAATACAGCTTGGTCCCGGTATTGTTCGCCCGGCCGATGCCGGCGAACCAGGCCGCGCCGCGCCGCATGATGTCGGGCACCTGCGCAATGGTCTCGACATTGTTGACCGTGGTCGGGCAGCCATAGAGCCCCATATTGGCGGGGAACGGCGGCTTCAATCGCGGCATTCCCTTCTTGCCTTCGAGACTCTCCAGCAGCGCCGTCTCCTCGCCGCAGATGTAAGCGCCGGCGCCGTGATGCACGATGATGTCGAAATCGTAACCGTGAACGTTGTTCTTGCCGATGAGCTTGGCGTCGTAGGCCTGTGCGATCGCGGCCTCCAGTCGTTCGCGCTCGCGGATGAATTCACCGCGGATATAGATGTAGCAGGTATGCGCGGCCATGGCGCTGCCCGCGATCAGGCAGCCCTCGATGAGAAGATGCGGATCATGCCGCATGACCTCGCGGTCCTTGCAGGTGCCGGGCTCCGACTCGTCGGCGTTGATGACGAGATAGTGCGGGCGGCCCTCGGTCGGCTTGGGCATGAACGACCATTTCAGCCCGGTCGGAAAGCCGGCGCCGCCGCGGCCGCGTTGCCCGGACGCCTTCATCTCGTTGACGATTGTGTCGTGGCCTTTTTCTAAAATCGCCTTGGTGCCGTCCCAGGCGCCGCGCGTGCGCGCGCCGTCGAGGCCCCAATCGTGGCGACCGTAGAGATTGCGAAAAATACGATCCTTGTCGGCGAGCATTATGAGCGTCTCGGGTCTGTTGAATGGGCGATCGGCGGTTTGGGGACCGCCGCCTCGTGGATGTTGGCGGCTTTGCCCGGCTTTCCTGCATAGATCGATGGATCGGTCAGCGTCGTGTGCTCGCCGATCGGCGCCGAGAACTGGCGATCGATCTGCGGACCCGGCTTCGGCGTCTTGCCGGCCGCGAGATCGTTGATAATGCGGGTCAACGTCTCGGGCGTGAGGTCCTCGTAATAATCGGCATTGATCTGCACCATCGGCGCGTTGACGCAAGCGCCCAGGCATTCGACCTCGGTCCAGGAGAACTTGCCGTCGGCGGTGACGTGATGCTCCTCGCCGATCTGGCGGCGGAGGACTTCTTTCAGCTCCTCCGACCCGCGCAGCATGCACGGCGTCGTGCCGCAAAGTTGCACGTGGCATCGGCCGATCGGTTCGAGATTGAACATCGTGTAGAAGGTCGTCACTTCGAGCACGCGAATTTTCGCCATGCCGAGCATTTCCGCCACTGCCTCGATCGCCTTCTGCGGTAACCAGCCCCCAACCTGCTCCTGCGCGCGCCACAGAATCGGGATCACCGCGGATTGCTGACGGCCCGGCGGATATTTTGCGATCTGGGCTTTCGCCCAATCGAGATTTTCCGCGGTGAAGGCAAAGCTCGGCGGCTGCTTTTCGGCGAGGCGGCGGACGCTCATCGGTCGACCTCGCCGAACACGATGTCGAGGCTGCCGAGGATCGCCGACACGTCGGCGAGCATGTGGCCGCGGCAGAGAAAATCCATGGCCTGAAGGTGCGCAAAGCCGGGCGCGCGAATTTTGCACTTGTACGGTTTGTTGGTGCCATCGGCGACGAGATAAACGCCGAACTCGCCCTTGGGCGCCTCGACGGCGGCGTAGACTTCGCCCGCCGGCACTTTGAAGCCTTCCGTATACAGCTTGAAGTGATGAATGAGCGCTTCCATCGAGCGCTTCATCACGGCGCGGCGCGGCGGCACGATCTTGTGGTCGTCGATGACGACCGGACCCTGTGCTTGCGCCGACCGCAATTTCTCCACGCATTGCCGCATGATGCGCACCGACTGGCGCATCTCTTCCATGCGTACGCAATACCGATCGTAATTGTCGCCGTTCCTGCCCACCGGAATGTCGAAATCGAGCTCGGAATAGCACTCGTAGGGCTGCGCCTTGCGCAAATCCCACGCCGCGCCGGAGCCGCGCACCATGACGCCCGAAAATCCTCGCGCCCACGCGTCTGCAAGCGTCACCACCCCGATATTGACGTTGCGCTGTTTGAAGATGCGGTTCTCGGTGAGCAGCACTTCGAGGTCGTCGCAGACTTTAAGGAACGGATCGCAAAAGGCTGCAATGTCGTCGATCAGTTTCGACGGCAGGTCCTGATGGACGCCGCCGACGCGGAAATAGGCCGCGTGCATGCGCGAGCCCGAGGCCCGCTCATAGAAACCCATGAGCTTCTCGCGCTCCTCAAAAGCCCACAGCGGCGGGGTGAGCGCGCCGATATCGAGTGCCTGGGTGGTGATGTTGAGGAGGTGCGATAAGAGCCGGCCGATTTCGCAGTAGAGCACGCGGATCACCTGCGCGCGCTTGGGCAGCGTCAGGCCGAGCAGCTTCTCCGCGGCCAGGCAAAACGCGTGCTCCTGGTTGATCGGCGCGACATAATCGAGCCGATCAAAATAAGGAATCGCCTGCAGATAGGTCTTGTACTCGATCAGCTTCTCCGTGCCGCGGTGCAGCAGCCCGATATGCGGGTCGACGCGCTCGACCACCTCACCGTCGAGTTCGAGGATCAGCCGCAATACGCCATGCGCGGCCGGATGCTGCGGGCCGAAGTTGATCGTGAAGTTGCGGGTGGGTGCGTCGGTCATGATGGATTGCGAAGAGCGCGAGTGGCGAATGGCGAATGGCGAATGGCGCGCAGCATGAACATCAGCGCTTTCTCACATTCTGCAGCGAACGAATGAGCAAGCGAAGCATTTTGCCCACTGCCTCGCATGGTCGGATTGGCGTCGGCTTCATGTTCACGACCCCTGCCCGCTGCCGCCTGTTTTTCCCGCCTTTTCGTCACCCGGCAGCAGGTAATCCGTCCCTTCCCAGGGCGAGAGAAAATCGAAGTTACGGAATTCCTGAGCCAGACGCACCGGCGCGTAGACCACGCGCTTGAGCTCATCGTCGTATTGCACCTCGACGAAGCCGGTGAGCGGAAAGTCCTTGCGCAGCGGATGGCCCTCGAAACCGTAATCGGTGAGAATCCGCCGCATGTCCGGATGGCCGGTGAAGACGACGCCATAGAGATCGTAGGTCTCGCGTTCAAACCAATTGGCGCCGGGGAACACGTCGATGATCGAATCTACCGGCGTCGTCTCGTCGGTCTCGACCTTGACGCGCACGCGCACATTGTGCTTGGGCGAAAGCAGATGATAGACCACCTCGAAACGCCGCTCCCGGCCCGGCCAGTCGACCGCGGTCACGTCGAGGATACTCGCGAACAGGCAGCGCGCATCGTCGCGCAGGAACCGCATCACCGCTACGATGTCGCGCGCGTTCGCGGTGACGGTCAGTTCATGATAGGCGACCGAATGGCCGGTCACCGACGGACCAAGCGCACCAGCGATCGTTCGGCCGAGCGTGTCGAGCGTGTCATCCATGATCAGCGTTCGATCGTCGCAGTGCGACGGATTTTCTTCTGGAGCAACAACACACCGTAAAGCAGCGCCTCTGCGGTGGGCGGACAACCCGGCACATAGATATCGACCGGCACGATGCGGTCGCAGCCGCGCACGACCGAATAGGAGTAATGGTAATAGCCGCCGGCATTGGCGCAGGACCCCATCGAGATGACGTAGCGCGGTTCCGGCATCTGGTCGTAGACCTTGCGCAGCGCCGGCGCCATCTTGTTGGTGAGCGTGCCGGCGACGATCATCACGTCCGATTGGCGCGGTGAGGGACGGGGCGCGAAGCCGAAACGCTCGGCGTCATAGCGCGGCATCGACATCTGCATCAGTTCGACCGCGCAGCAGGCCAGCCCGAACGTCATCCACATCAGCGAGCCGGTGCGCGCCCAGGCGATGAGGTCGTCCGCCGCCGCGACGAGGAATCCCTTGTCGGCAAGCTCGCTGTTGAGGTCGGCAAAAAACGGATCGTCGGCGCCCACCGGCTTTCCGGTGCGCGCGGCGACCAATTCCTGGCGCGGTGCGAGGATCGCGGATCCGCTCAACTCCATTCGAGCGCTCCCTTTTTCCATTCATAGATAAAGCCGACCGTGAGCACCGCCAGGAACAACATCATCGAGCAGAAGCCGAACAGGCCGAGCTTGCCGAAGGCCGCCGCCCAGGGAAACAGAAAGCTGACTTCGAGATCGAAAATGATGAAGAGGATGGCGACCAGGTAGAAGCGCACGTCGAATTTCATGCGCGCGTCGTCGAAGGCGTTGAAGCCGCACTCGTAGGCCGAAAGCTTCTCCGGATCGGGTTGCTGGTAGGCGACCAGAAAGGCGGAGACGAGGAGCGAAAGCCCGATCACGGCCGCCACCCCGATGAACACGACGAGCGGAAGATAGCCGAGCAGGAATTGGTTGAGCGATTGAGTCATCGGGAGCCCCTCCGGTCGGCCATCAGCGAACAGCCGTCTTCATTTACCTCAGGAACATGCTCCCACGCCACGGTTCCGCAAAAGCCGGGATCGCGCCGATTGCCCCAAATCATCTCTGCGGATTTCGCGCTGGAAAACTGACCTCGGACCCTTTAGCGCAGTGCACAAAAAGGTGCAAGCCGGGCCTGTGCGTTGCGGCCGTCGGTGCCGCCGCGGCTCGTGCCCGAAGCGTTGAATCGCGTCGGCGAAAAACATCAATCGCGGCCGTGAAGGATGGCTAAATGCTTGAAATCATGGCGGGAGCGACGGGACTCGAACCCGCGACCTTCGGCGTGACAGGCCGACGCTCTAACCAACTGAGCTACGCCCCCGCAGGCGCGGTGCGCAGTTAAGGCCCGCCGTCTCGCAAGTCAAGGATTCCGGCCAAAAATGGGCCTTTTCGGCTTGCCTTGGACGCCCCGCAGAGTGGGCCCAGATACCGCGGAAACGCGAAAACATCGGTGGAATCGGCAAAACAAGCGTGGTCAGCCGCAGCCGAATCGTCTAACTGCATCGCGGTGACGGGCACTTTTCGCCCGCCACGGCTTCATCGAGGAGGGTCTAATGGCTACCAAACTGGCGACAACTGTTACATTGAAGCATCTTGCGGCAAGCGTTGCAGAAGACAACGAACTTTCGAAAAAGCAGGCGGAAGCCATACTCGGCGATCTGGTCGGCCAAATCGTCAAGCACCTGAAAAAGGGCGAACGCATCCGCATCGGCGGCCTCGGCATTCTGCAAGTGAGGAAACGCGCCGCGCGCATGGGTCGCAATCCGGCCACCGGCGAAGCCATTCAAATCAAGGCGAGCAAGAAAGTCGCCTTCCGCGCCTCGAAGGAACTCAAGGAAGCCATTTGAGGTCGGACGACGGAGAACGGACGACTGATGACGGAACGCGCGACTTTCCGTCCTCCGTCATCTGTCTTCCGTCTCCAGTCGCAGCCTTCGCGGCGCTCCGCTTGCGAAGGAAATGGCCTGCCAAGCCGTAGCAAGCGGACCACGCCCGCCTTCGCCCAAATGGGCTTCGGCGCGGCAGCTTTCGCGGCGCTCCGCTTGCGAAGGACGTCGGCACGT
The DNA here is from genome assembly GCA_049522435.1 of Xanthobacteraceae bacterium. Taxonomy (GTDB): domain Bacteria; phylum Pseudomonadota; class Alphaproteobacteria; order Rhizobiales; family Xanthobacteraceae; genus BOG-931. The sequence goes on along the minus strand of JBEKNW010000080.1, from coordinate 148 downwards.
TATATTAGCTGAAAATTCCCAACTAACCGAACTTCGCCGATTCTTGGCGTGTGAAGCAGCTAAGCGATTGATATTCCTGGTGCTGACCCTCGAAGGTCGGCACTACACGGGGGCTTGTGGGCGGGGTGTATCGGCGGTGATTTTCGGA
>JBEKNW010000079.1:0-19508 GCA_049522435.1 Xanthobacteraceae bacterium | reverse complement strand
TGTCGGAGAGCCGGACGAATCGAAAAATGAATCAAAAATCAGGCGCCGCTCGCAGCCTCAGCGGTCAAAGCTGCACCGAAAAGCAACGCCAATATCTGGCATATATCTATGCCTACACGCGCTTGCACCGCCGGCCGCCGGCCGAAGCCGACATGCAGCAATACTTCCGCGTCAGCCCACCTTCGGTTCACCAAATGGTGTTAACGCTCGAACGAGCAGGGTTCATCACAAGGAAACCCAGGATCGCTCGCAGCATCGAATTGCTCATTGATCCAGAACACCTGCCGGACCTACGATGAACCACGTTCAACCGGTCAAAATCACTGTGCAGAGGTACTAGAGGCGCACGCTGCCGGCTGCAATGCGTGCGTAGAGCGCGCGGTCAACTCGCACAAAAGTCGCCCTCGCCGGATCGTCAACAAAAATCGCGTCGTTCGTCGCCGCCGGATCGTAGCCTTCGTGCGCAAGATCGATCTTGATGTGCTTGAAAGTGGTGGTCGCCTCGATCCGCTCCATGATGCGCAGGAACAGCGGCCACGCATAAAGCGGCAGAAGGCGCGCGAGATGCCTGCGGAATTGCAGAAAACCCAGCGCGCCGTCGACGATTCCATGTAGTTAGGCTTTGCTTATTCAAAGGACCCCCTACCGCCGAGCGGTCGGGCCGCCCATCTGCGAAATGTCGGTCGAAATGCCGATGTCCGGCACGAATGGAGGGATCAATGACTGATCTTTCGAAGTTTCGCGAGGACATGGTCGAAAATCAGATCGCGGCGCGCGGCATCCGGTCCGCAGCGGTCCTCGGCGCTCTGCGAAAGGTCCCGCGGGAGGTGTTTCTTCCTGAGCGTCTGCGGGAATTCGCCTATGAGGATTCGCCGCTGCCCATCGCTGCCGGGCAGACCATTTCCCAGCCCTATATTGTGGCGCTGATGACGGAGGCGCTGGATTTGACGGGCGACGAAAAGGTGCTCGAAATCGGGACCGGCTCCGGCTATGCGGCGGCCGTGCTGGCCGAGATCGCAGCGGAAGTCTACACGGTCGAACGCATTGATCAGCTTGCCGAAAAGGCGGCTTCGACGCTGCAGGCTCTCGGCTACCGCAACGTCCATGTCGTGCATGCCGATGGGACGCTCGGCTGGGCGGCGGCAGCGCCGTATGACGCGATCATCGTCGCGGCGGGCGGCCCCGAGGTTCCGCAATCGCTCAAGCAACAGCTGAAGGTCGGCGGCCGGCTGGTGATCCCGGTCGGCACCGATCCGCGGGCGCAGGAGCTGGTCCGCGTCACGCGGACTTCGAACGACGAGTTTAAGAGCGAAGATATCGCCGATGTCCGCTTTGTGCCGCTCGTCGGCAAGGAAGGATGGGCGCCGGAGGAGCTGCCGTTTCCGCCGCGGCCGCGGCCGCGGCCGCGCCCGGCGCCGGCGCGGCTGCGCCCGGCGCCGGCGCGGCTGCGCCCGGGCGACGGTGAAATCGTCAGTGCAATCGCCGCTTCCTCCGAGCCCTTCAATTCGATCGCGGCGGCGGATCTCGACGCGCTGCTGGAGCGGATCGGCGACGCGAAAATCGTGCTGCTCGGAGAAGCGACCCACGGCACCTCCGAATTCTACCGCATGCGCGAGCGCATCTCGCAGGAGCTGATAACGCGCAAGGGGTTTCGCTTTGTCGCCATCGAAGGGGATTGGCCCGATGTGGCGCGGCTCGACCATTATGTGCGGCATTTCGAATATCCACCGAGCGAGTGGACGGCGTTCGCCCGCTTCCCGACCTGGATGTGGCGCAACAACGAGGTGCGGTCGTTCATTGATTGGCTGCACGCCCACAATGCGGAGCGGGCGCCGCAGGAGCGGGTCGCGATTTATGGCCTTGACCTCTACAGTCTCTACACCTCGATCGGGTCGGTGCTGAAATATCTGGACGAGGTCGACCCCGACTCGGCGCGGATCGCACGGCAGCGCTACGCTTGCCTGACCCCCTGGCAGGCCGATCCCGCAACCTACGGCCATGCGGCGCTGACCGGCGCCTACCGGACGTGCGAGAGGGAGGTCGTGCAAATGCTGGAGGATATTCTCCACAAGCAAAGCGACTACGCCGCCCATGACGGCGAGCGCTTCATGGATGCGGTGCAGAATGCCCGCCTGGTGACCGATGCCGAGCGCTACTACCGGATCATGTATTACGGCAGCCGCGCCTCCTGGAATCTGCGCGACAATCACATGTTCGAAACGCTGAAGACCTTGCTCGACTTCCACGGGCCCGCAGCCAAGGCCATCGTGTGGGCGCACAATTCCCACGTCGGCGACGCCGCCGCGACGGAGATGTCGGCGCGCGGCGAGTACAATATCGGGCATCTGTGCCGGGAAGAATTCGGCAATGGCGCCTATTCCATCGGCTTCGGAACCCATTCGGGGACGGTCGCGGCGGCTTCCGATTGGGACGGACCGATGCAGGTCAAGGCGGTGCTGCCCTCGCTCGAGCAAAGCTATGAACGGCTCTGCCACGAAACCGGCCGTCCGCAATTCATGCTGCCGCTGCGCGGCCGTTCGGCCGTGGAGGTTCGCAACAGATTGGCGAAACCGCGCCTGGAGCGGGCAATCGGCGTAGTCTACCGGCCGGAGACAGAACTCGCGAGTCATTATTTCCAGGCGGTCCTGCCGGCGCAGTTCGACGAATATATCTGGTTCGACGAAACACGCGCGGTGACCCCGTTCGCGACCAAGGAACTCGAAGGGCTGCCCGACACCTATCCATTTGGCTTGTGAGGCCGACATGCCGGCGGCGCGGGGAATCGAATATGTCCTCGACAAGCTGCGCTGGATGCGGGCGGAACAAATATGGCCCAACGGACTACGCTATCTGTGGACAGACGCCTTCGGCGTCATCCTTTTGGTGTCGCTCTATCGCGCGCTGGCCAAGGACGAATTCCTGGCTGAGGCGGAATGGGTGGTGGCGGAGGTCGATCGCGTGCTTGGACGGCCGCGCGGCATTCGCATCGGCGAGGAACCCGACCGCGACGGTCAATACTTCCATTATCTTGCCATGTGGCTCTACGCGCTGGCCGTGATCGGGCGGCATATCCCACGATACCGCGACGACGGCGTCGATCTCGTTCATCGGATCCACGACGCCTTTCTCGTACCGGGGCGCGGCGTGATCTGGAAAATGCAGGAGGATCTGAGCGGCCCCTATCCGGGTTACGGCTTGGGCGCGCTCGATGCCTTCGATGGCTATGTTTCGTACCGGATGCTCGATGAGAAAGCGCTCGCCCGCGAAATCGCCGATATGCGCAAGCTTATCGACCAATCCGCTCCTGGTCTGGTGATTACCCAGGATCTGGGGCTCGGCATGATGTTGTGGATGACCCAGTTCTTTCCCGAAGAACGCTGGGCGCGGTTACAAAGAAAACGTTGCCTCCTCACGCTCGATCACATGTGGCGGCAGGACGGGTATTTCTGCCGGGAGCCGGATCTTCCCCACACCAAATTCGCATTCACCAACTACGGAGTGTCCGTCGGTTTACAGGCGGCCGGCGCCATGCCGGAACGCGTCGCGCGCCTCAATGAGTTTTTCCAGAGCTGGCGTTCCGGCGATGAGTATGATCGCGCAGCCATTACCCACGTGATGGCGTGCAGTTCGCATTTTCCCGGCTATTTGCTCCAGCGTTACGCCTGACTTCAACCGTACCGGCGCTTTGGCTTCGCCGACCATCCCAGCCGCCGAGGCATGCGTCACCTAGAGCATGATCCGGAAAAGTGGAAACCGGTTTTCCGAAAAGATCATGCTCCACCAAAAAGCTGGAGCGACAATCGATTCAATCTGAAGCGATTGCGCTCTGATGGCTGTATCGCCGGCGTTATCCTTGTTAACCGCCAGCCTCCAGGCGGGATGATGCGCGCCGACCCATGGGGAGGTTACGGCGCCAAGAGGACGCCCCACATGAAGTCGAACTGCAGCGAGCCGGCAAGCACGCCGGGGATCGGATTGCCGGTCGGATTATAGGGAAGCATCGCCGTCGCAGCGGCCGTCGTCTTGCCGGTCGGTCCGAAGGAGGCGTAGACGTGGCAGGCGATGCAGGACGAGGCGGCTACGGTGCCGTTGCCCACGATCCGCTCGATGACCGAATTGCCGAGAGCGTAGGGCGTCCCATCGGCGGCGGCATAATCCACCTCGGTCGACTTCAGGCAATAATTCTCCCAGACCGGCGAGAGATTTGCATTGGTCATCATGGTCTGCAGCGCCTGAGTCTTGGCGCAGGCGCCATATTGCGTGTTGACCGCAGTCTTGTTGGGGTAAACGGCCGGGATCACGGCGCCGAAGCTGTCGAAGCACCCAATGTCGTCGCAGCGGCCTGGATTGAATTGATGCTCGTAAGTTCCCCAGACCCAGTTGGCGTTCTGCCGGCTGCTGACATGCAGCGCAACGAGGGCATATTCGACGGAGGCGGAGGTGGTCGTATAGTAGAGTTTTTTGATATTATCGACATTGCCCAGTTGGGGGATCCATTGCAGCAGCGTCTGCATGGGGACCCAGTCGCCCTTGACCGAGATCGCCGTCGTCGGCATGACAACTTGGAAGGATTTTGCGTAGGCCGCTGCCAGTCCTGTTTGAGTATTCAGATTGTTGTTGACGATATAATCGAATTGCGGGCGATTTCGCTTCACCTCCTCGGCGATGCAGGGCGTCGGCGTGCCGCTGGTCGGGAAGCCGCCGACCGCGGCGTTTCCAGGTGGAGCGCAGGGGACATCGATTGCGGCGTGCAGCGGGCTCGCCGCGGATTTGAGCACGTTCGCGGGCGGCGTCTTCATTAATTCGAGCACGCTGGTATGCAGTTGCCTCGGCGCGTCCGGGCCGGGCCAATGCGGCGTCGTCGAGAACGTATCCGCATCCGTGGCCCAGGTTTCGAACACCACCGGCGACGGCCGCGACTTGACCACCGGCGCCGCGAATTCGGTGAACAGGCCCCAGATGAAGGCGTCGGAGTTTTCGGTCGTCCCGTCAACGGCTCCGGCCTTCGCCGAAACCGTGACGACGGCAGGGGCCTGCGCCGAGGCCGTTGCTGATCCCAGCAGGGCAAGCGCCAGCGCGGCGATGATCGCGGAAGCGGATTTGGTCATGGCATTTCCTCTCATATCGGTTATGGCGCCAGTCACCGGCCGGCGCGGTCGATTGGCCAATTCCGGCACCTGTTGGAAAATTTCGGCTGCAGCCTGAACGATTTGATCAGCGAGTTCCTCAAGCGGTGGTTAGCCGCCAATGGCACGGCCAAGGCTCGAACATGCCGAGTGCAACTATACGCTGAGTTTGTTTCTAAAATCAACCCTGACGATGCGGCGGACGAGCAGCATGATCACGCGGAGCTGTTGCGCCCCCGCAGTTTCTAAGAGTGGCCTGATGCGGGTATTGCTGCCGCCGGCGCCCGCGCGGCGACCAATGTCGGCCTCACTCCAGGGAGAGGATGGGGTCGACGCCTACGGCGTCTTCTTCACCAGCGGGCATTTGGATTCCGACAGCGGCTGGAATGCCTGGTCCGCCGGGATCGTGGCGACGAGCTTGTAATAATCCCATGCCCCCTTGGATTCCGCCGGCTTCTTGACCTCGTACAAATACATCTCGTGGACCATGCGGCCGTCCTCGCGGATCTTTCCGTTCTTGGCGAAGAAGTCGTTGATCGGCGTTGAGCGCATCTTCTCCATCACCGCCTGGGTCTCGTCGGTGCCGGCGGCCTGCACGGCTTTGAGATAGTGCGTGGTCGCCGAATAGATGCCGGCCTGCGTCATGTTCGGCATCCTGCTCATGCGCTGGAAATAGCGCTGTGCCCAGGCTCGCGACTCCGCATCGCGGTCCCAGTAGAAGGCGTTGGTCAGCAGCATGCCTTGCGCCACCTCCAGGCCAAGGGTGTTGATGTCGTTGATGAAGACGAGCAACCCCGCCAGTTTCTGCCCGCCGCGCACGACGCCGAACTCGGCCGCCTGCTTGATGGAATTGGTGGTGTCGGCGCCGGCGTTGGCGAGCCCTACCACCTTGGCTTTCGAGGATTGCGCCTGCAGCAGCGCCGAGGAGAAATCCGAAGTGTTGATCGGAACCCGGACGCTGCCGAGCACCTGGCCGCCGCTCGCCTTGACCACTGCGGCCGTGATCTGCTCGAGATCGTGGCCGAAGGCATAATCGGCCGTAACGAAGAACCAGGTGTCGTAGCCCGCCTTGACCATGGCGGCGCCGGTGCCGTGGGAGAGCGCGTAATTATCGTAGGTGTAATGGATCGAGACCGGCGTGCAGGCTTCGTTGGTGATGCGCGCCGCGCCCGGCCCGTTGAGGACGACGATCTTGTTCTTGGTCTTGGCGACCTCAATCGCGGCGAGCGCGGTGGCCGATGCGGCGACGTCCATGAGCGCGTCGACGTGCTGGGCGTCGAACCATTCCCGCGCCGTGGCCGAGGCAATGTCCGGCTTGTTCTGGTGATCCGCGGCGACGACTTCGATCGGCTTGCCCAGCACTTTTCCGCCGAAATCCTCGACCGCCATCTTGGCAGCGGTCACCGCGCCGACGCCGGTGATATCCGCGTAGATGCTCGACATGTCCTCGAGCATGCCGATTTTCACCACGCCGTCGGAAACCTTTTCCTGGGCCTGAGCAGCAAATGCGCACGCGAGCAGCAGCGCGGCGGCGGTCGCGATAGCAGCCGATCTCTTCATCGTCCCCTCCCGAGTGGCCGGCTTTCTGGGACGCCAGCCGCAGGCATTTGATACCGAATACCAGATAATCTGGCTTTCGTCCTGACGCGCTTCGCGGCCAAATCGGTGTCGTAGGATGTCGGCATCAACTTTTATCTGCCTGCCGGTTGTGATGTGGGCTGATGGAGCTGTTCCGATGCGGAAAACCTATGGACCGGAGTATCCGCGCACGCTGGGCGCGCTGATGGCGTGGTCCGGGATGGACTCGGCGGGGCCGGCGGTGACCGACGCCGCGGGCACGCTGAAACGGCGCGCTTTGCAAAACCGTGTGCTCCGCGTGGCCGCGGGGCCGCGCACAGCAGGCGTGTGCCCGGCGGCCTACCGGTGTTGCCGCTCGACGGTGCCGCGGCCGAATGCAGGGCCGGACGAGGCGACGGGGGCGGCGCCCTGCCGGATAGTACCAACGCTAGCGCTGACCCAATTGTAATGGAGCCAAATGCTGCATAAGCCGTAGCCAACAAACTTGAATTATGAGCGCGCGTCCTACACCCGCACCTTGCCGGCCTGAATGCGCGCGTAGAGAGCGCTGTCGAGCCGGACGAAAGCTTGCTCTTCAGGATCGTCAACAAAAATCGCGTCGCTGGTCGCCGCGGGATCGTAGCCTTCGCTCACGAGATCGGTTTTCGTGTGCTTGAACGTGGCGGTCGCCCCGATCTTGTCGGCAACCCGCAGGAACAGCGGCCGGGCGTAGGGCGGCAGAAGCCGGGCCAGATGCTTGCGGAATTCCGCAAAATCCAGCGCGCCGTCGATCACGAGCGCTGTCATGCCGGCGGCGCCTTCGATTCCCGGCACCCGCACGCCGTAGACGTTCGCCTCCATGATGCCGGGGAACGCCGTGATCGCCGCGGCGACTTCCGCGGTCGACACATTTTCGCCCTTCCAGCGGAACGTATCGCCGATCCGATCGATGAAATAGAAGAAGCCCGATGCGTCCATGTGCATGAGATCGCCGCTGCGGTACCAGGCATCGCCGCGTTGGAACACGTCGTGGAGGATTTTTTGCTCGGAATCTTTGGCGCTGGTATAGCCTTCGAATTCGCCGCCGGGATTACCTGAGTCATTGCGAATCCTGCCGATCGCTTCGCCGACCTTGTTGATCGCGCAGCGGATGCAGAAGCCGTTGGCGTCACGCTCCGGTTCGCCGGAAGCGGCGTCGAATTTCACCAGCGCCAGCGGCAAGCGATGCGCCAGGAAGGACGGCACGCGGCCGATGGCGCCGATTTTGCCTTCGACGTTGTAGAGCGAGAAATTGCCTTCGGTCGCCGCATAGAATTCCAGGATGCGCGGAATGGCGAATCTTTGCTGGAATTTTTCCCAGACGTCGGCGCGCAGCCCATTGCCGCAGCACACGCGCAGGCGATGCGCGCGCTCGCGGGCATTTTTCGGCGCGTTGAGGAGATAGCGGGCGAGTTCGCCGATATACTGAACGAGCGTGCAGTCCCCATCGACGACATCGTCCCAAAAATGCTGCGCGGAAAATTTGTCGCGGATCAGCACCGAGCCGCCGCGGACCAGTACGGCGCCGGTGGCGACAACGCCGCCGACACTGTGATACATCGGCAGGCAATCGTACATGCGGTCGTCGGGCCCGGTATCGATGAGGCCGGCGAACCAAAAACTCCACTGCAGCAGCCGGCGATGGCTGACATTGGCGGCCTTCGGCAGGCCGGTCGTGCCGGAGGTGTAGATCAACAGCGCGCGGTCCGCGATCGTCACCGCGCGGCGTTCCGCCCGCGTCAGCGGCGCTCCGGAAAATCGCTCGACCGCGCGGTCGATGCGATCGAATTCGCCGCCGCCGCCGCCGCCGCCGCCGTGCGACCAGATTTTTGCGCCTCCCGCAATTGGAGCCGCCGCGGAGCGGAACTGTCCGGAAAATTCCGCGGCGACGATGACATGCTTCGGCGCCACGATGTCGATGCAATGAGCGAGCGCCGGGCCGTGCAGATTGGTGTTGATGAGCGCAACGACGACGCCGACGCTGGTGAGGCCGAGCCAGATCGCCAGATATTCGGGCCGGTTCGCCATCATCAGGCCGACGGTGTCGCCCTTGGCGAGACCCTGATCGAGCGCCCAGCGCGCGAAGGCGTTGGCGCGCGCCGCGAGCGCGCGATAGGTCAGGCTTTCGCCGGCGGAGATGAGCGCCGGGGCATCTCCGCGCGCTTGCGCCAGTTCCTCGATGACGCAGGGAAAGAGGCGGAGCGGATTGGCGGCAATCGGCGCCGTCGCTTCGAGCGCGCGCACCCAGTCACGCAGCGCCGTCGCCTTGCCGGTGCTTGCTGGCGTCGGGCGTTCCGTCTCGATCAGGACCATGGGCGCGATGATCGCCCAATAAAGTGAATCCTTCGCTTTGACATTGGCTAAAGTTTTAGGCTTCCGGATTGCCGGCGGCCATCCAACAGGCGCGGCGCCGCATCGCTAAACAATTAAGGTTATTCCTTCTAATCCTTCGCACTTGCGTTGCCTGTCGCATTGGCCACGGATAAGAAACCAAACGGGGATAGCATCGGTGAGGGTTTGATCACGCGGCGGGTCAGCATGAAAAGCGACACGGTGGCGGTTCACGGCGGTTACGACACCGAGCCGACGACCAAGGCCGTCGCGGTCCCGATCTACCAGACCGTGGCCTACGAGTTCGACAGCGCCGATCACGGCGCCGCTTTGTTCAACCTCGACGTCGAGGGCTACCGCTACAGCCGCATCAGCAATCCGACGACCGCCGTGCTCGAACGCCGCGTGGCCGAGCTTGAGGGCGGGCTCGAGGCGCTGTGCGTGAGTTCGGGGCAGGCGGCGCTGAACTATGCGGTGCTCAACCTCGCCGCGATGGGCAGCAATATCGTCTCGACGCCGCAGCTCTATGGCACCACGTACACGCTGTTCGCCCATCTTCTGCCGAGCCAGGGACTTAACGTCCGCTTTGCCGATTCCGATCATCCCGAAGCGATCGAAAAGCTGATCGATGAAGGCACGCACGCGATCTTCTGCGAGAGTGTCGGCAATCCGGCGGGAAACATCTGCGATATCGAGGCGCTGGCGGCGGTCGCCGCGCGGCACGGAATTCCGCTCATCGTCGATAACACCGTGGCGACGCCGATCCTGCTGCGGCCGATCGATTACGGCGCCGACATTGTCATCCATTCGCTGACGAAGTTCATGGGCGGCCACGGCACTACGCTCGGCGGCGCGATCGTCGATTCCGGCCGCTTTCCCTGGCAGGCGCATGCGCGCCGCTTTCCGATGTTCAACGAGCCCGATGCGTCCTATCACGGCCTGATCTACACGCAGCATTTCGGCCCGACCGCCTACATCGCGCGCTGCCGCAGCGTCTATCAGCGCACCACCGGCGCCGTGCTGGCGCCGCTCTGCGCTTTCCTCCTGCTGCAAGGGATCGAAACGGTGGCGCTGCGCGTCGAACGCCACGTTGAGAATGCGCGCCGCGTCGCCGAATTCCTGCGCCGCGACCCGCGGGTCGAATGGGTCAATTATGCCGGCTTTGCCGACAATCCCTATCATGCTTTGGCGCGGAAATATTTCGCCGGACGCGCTTGCTCGCTCTTGACCTTCGGCATCGCCGGCGGGCTTCCGGCGGGGAAGACGTTTTACGACGCGCTCAAGCTGTTCAAGCGGCTGGTCAATATGGGCGACGCCAAGTCGCTCGCCTGCCACCCGGCCTCGACGACGCACCGGCAGATGTCGGCGCAAGAGCAGGACAAGGCCGGCGTGCGACCGGAGATGATTCGGCTCTCCGTCGGCATCGAGCACATCGACGACATTCTGGCCGATCTCGACCAGGCGCTCGCGGCGGCGCAATCGGTTCGCGCGGCGCCGCTGATCGCGGCCGAATAGGCTTTCTGGAGCTTAAAGCCGATGCCACTTCTCCTTGACACGGCGCGATCCGGCTCCGACCTCGAATTGCGCGGCGCCAATTGCATGACCATCGGGCTCGTCAACAACATGCCCGATGCGGCATGCGAAGCGACCGAGCGGCAATTCCTCGATCTGATCCGGGCGGCGACGCGCAACGCCGTCGTCCGCCTCAAGCTGTTTTCGATTCCCGAAGTTCCGCGCGCCGCGCATGTGCGGAGAGAACTCGCCGAGCGATACCGCGATATTTCCGAGCTGTGGAACACGCGCCTCGACGGGCTGATCGTGACCGGCGCCGAGCCGCGCGCCGCGACCCTCGAGGACGAGCCGTACTGGCCGAATTTGACTAAACTGGTCGATTGGGCGCGGGAAAATGCCGCTTCGACGATCTGGTCGTGTCTTGCGGCACATGCGGCCGTTCTCCACGCCGACGGCATCGAACGCCGCCCGCTCAAAGACAAGCAGTCCGGCGTTTTCGATTGCGAAGTGGTCGCAGCCCATCCGCTGCTGACCGGCGTGGCGCCGCGGCTCTGCGTGCCGCATTCGCATTACAACGATTTGCCCGAGCCGGCGCTTGTCTCCTGCGGCTATCGCCTCCTCACCCGATCAGCCGCGACGGGCGTCGACACCTTCGCCAAAGAGGAACAAGGCTGTTCTTTATTTCTCTTCTTCCAGGGTCATCCGGAATACGAGGCGGATACGCTCGCCCGCGAATACCGCCGCGACGTCGGCCGCTTCCTCCGCGGCGAGCGCGAGCGCTATCCGGCGATGCCGCAGGGTTATTTCAACGACGCAGCGGCGGCGCTGGTGAACGCCTTTCGCGCGCGCGCCATCAGCGACCGCCGCACCAGCCTCATTGCCGATTTCCCGATGGGCGCCGTCGAAGCCGGACTTGAAAACACCTGGCGCCGCTGCGCTATCGGCGTCTACGAAAACTGGGTCGATTATCTTAAGGACCGCAAAGCGCAACGGCGGGCGTCGACGGTCCCGGTGCAACGCTCCCGCCGCGACGCTTGGCGCAGCGGTGACATGCGGCCGGCGGCCGACGTTTGGTCGGCTGGTTAGGCCGGCGGATCATTTTCAGGGGGGAACACTGTGCCACGGCCTGTCGTCTTTGCCGCTCCAGCCGATATCGAGCTTGCTCCCGCCCCCATTTGCTCTCATTGGATCATCGAGGGGACGCCGCAGGCGCGCTCGAAGTGTTTGGCTAAAAGCGCGGACGGCACGTCCATGGTCATGGCGTGGTCCTGCACCGCCGGCCGCTTCAACTGGCGTTACGGGGTCGATGAAACACTGCACATCGTCTCCGGCGAGGTCTTCGTCACCGACGAGAAGGGCGAAATCCGCCGGCTCGGGCCGGGCGACATGGCCTTTTTCCCCGCCGGCAGCTGCAGCATCTGGCATGTGCCGGAGGAAGTGAGAAAGCTCGCCGTGTGCCGCCACTCCATGCCGCGCCCCTTCGGCACCATGCTGCGGGCCTGGAACAAGGTGGTCAATCGTCTCACCGGCTTTTCCGCCGGCCAGCTTGGCGAGCGCCTCGCCATGCACGCCAAGCGCCCGCGCGTCGCCTCCGCCTAGGTAAGTTCAGAGTTCGAGCATTTTTTCCGCTCATTCCCGCGCAAGCGGGAATCCAACGCCACATCTGCGCAAAGAGCTGGGTCCCCGCTTGCGCGCTAGGGCATGCACACATCTTCGAATTCCGCTACGCACATTAGCGAGAAGTCCTTGATTCTGGCTGGTTTCCTGCGTTCTGTGGGTCAGCAGCGTTGCCACCAGCTAAGTGCTTGTTTCGACTCGTGTTCTTGGAGATGTGTGCATGCCCTAGCGCTTCCGCGGGGACGAGCGGAATGTCGCGCGCGGCGTCATTGACAAGCCGGCAGCGCATCCTTAAGCAACCGGCTAAAGCCAGGATGTTGCCCATGAAAGTCCGCAATTCGTTGAAATCACTCCGCGGCCGCCACCGCGATAACCGTATCGTGCGCCGCAAGGGCCGCGTCTACGTCATCAACAAGACGCACCCGCGCTTCAAAGCCCGCCAAGGCTGAGAAAGAGGCTAAGATCAGGCTGCGCGGCCGGCTGCCGGTATTGCCCATCTGCCGCATCGTTCACGCGCCTTTGAGCGCTTTTCGGGCTTGCTGCGCCGCGCGCGGTGATTAGACTTAATCGCCATGGCCTTGCGATTCCTCCCGGCTCTTGCTCTCGGTACCGTCCTGCTCGCGCCGGCTTTCACCGCGGCTTCGGCGCTGGCGCAGAGCGGGCCCGAAGTCTCGCCCGGGCCCGATTGGGTTACGCCACCAGATGACTTGCCCCGCGATTTGCCGCGGCCCGAGCGCGGCGGGCGTACATTCAATCTCGACACGCTGTTCGATGCGCTCAAGATTGCGCCGGACGCCGAGAGCGCCAAGGCGATCGAGGATCGCATCTGGGCGCTGTGGATGGTCTCCGGCAGCGACACCTGCAATTTGCTCATGGGCCGGGTGAAGGCGGCGGCCGACGACAAGGATTACGACCTCGCCATCAAGCTCCTTGACGCCGTCGTCGCGCTCAAGCCGGACTATGTGGAAGCCTGGAATCGCCGCGCCACGATCTATTACATGAAAAAGGACTATGGACACGCGCTGGCCGATATTGGCGAGGTGCTGGCGCGCGAGCCGCGCCATTTCGGGGCGTTGTCCGGCCTCGGTCTCATCCTGCAGGAGATCGGCGACGACAAACATGCGCTCGAAGCCTATCGCAAGGCGCTCGCGATCGACCCCCACCTCGAGCACGTCCCCGACGTGGTGAAGACGCTGCGCGACAAGGTCGAGGGGCGCGACATCTGATGTGATTTGGCTCGCGGTCTGACGCGACTTTCCTTCTATTCCCTCCCCCCTCGTGGGGAGGGGAACACGCCGACGCGGATGATCGGAAGCCAGCGGAGATAGTGCTATGGTCGATATCGTCTCCGACAAACTTGCCATCCGCGAACTGGTGGAAAACTGGGCCTTGTGGCGCGATGCGCGGCTGTGGGACCGGTTCCGCACCGTCTGGCACGCCGACGGCCGCATGTTGGCGACCTGGTTCCAGGGCGGCTTCGAGGAGTTCATCAGGGCCAATGACGAAGGCTGGGCGCGCGGCGTGCGCATCTTGCATTTTCTCGGCGGCAGCTCGATCGACGTCGCCGGCAATCGCGCGATCGCGCAAACGAAAATGACGATTTCGCAGCGCGCGCCGGTCGAGGGCGTGATCTGCGACGTAGTCTGCACCGGCCGTCTTTACGATTTCTTCGAAAAACGCGACGGCCGCTGGGGGCTGGTTCTGCGCCAACCGATCTATGAGAAGGATCGGCTCGACCCGGTCGATCCGTCCGCCAAGCTCGTCCTCGACCAGGATTTGCTCCAGCGCTTCCCGGAAGGCCTCCGACACCTCGCCTATCTGCAGACTAAGATCGGCTACAAAGTGAAGTCTGACATGCCCGGCATCGAAGGGCCCGAACTTGACGCCCTTTATGCGCGCGGGGCGCGCTGGTTGAATGGGGAAAATATCTTCTAGGACGTCAAGATTGAGTTCGTGATCAGCTTAGTGGGGATCCCCCGCGCCGAGCCACTCAATTGGCGGAATTTAACTCCTGATTATCGGGCTTGAACGTCCCCTTGCCGTCGATTAACGCCAGCGGCTGGGCTAGGGACTGCGGGTTCAAGCCTTTCACCTGGGCGCTCGATGGCTTATCGGGGAGATTATCCTCCCGCCGCGACGTACCTTCGAACCGCGCGTTCTCCTCGACCGCCAACGACCGATGAAAAATGTCGCCCTCGACGACAGCCGTACCCTGCAGCGTGACGCGGACGGCGTGGATAGTGCCCTTGACGCGGCCGCCGACGGTCAACTCCTGCGCAACGATGTTGCCTTCGACTTGCGCGCCATCGCAGATCAGGATGCTTGAGGCCTGTAGCTCGCCCTCGACGCGACCAAGGATTTTCACGGCCCCGTCGCCGACCATTTTGCCGACAATCGTCATGCCGGAGCTGATGCAGGATATACTTTCCGCTGTTCGCGCCGGCTGTGCCGGCGCCGCAATTTTGGCCGCGTATGATGGCGCCGCGGCCTGATTCTTAGCGACCGCATCTTTCTTTTTGCCGAACATGTCGTTCTCCTTGCATTGCTTTTGTCATTGGAAGTTTCATCAGCTCGCGTAGTAGATGCGATGGAAGCGGCGCCCAAGACTGCCGAGCACTTCGCTCCCGGTCGACTTGGCGGCTGCCGCGAGATCGTCGACGCCGATCTCCCCGCCGATGAGTGTAACCATCTCGCCATGGCGAGCCGCGGATGGGTCGGCAAGATCAGTTACGTCGATCGCCAGCAGATCCATCGAAGGGCGGCCGGCAATTCGGCACCGCTGACCGCCGACGATGGCCTGCAGCGCATTGTCGGAAGCGCTTCCCGATCGAGGATAGCCGTCGGCGTAACCGACCGAAACTACCGCAAGGCGCGTGGGCCGCTTTGCAGTCCAGCCGGTATTGTACGCAACCGTTTCTCCGGGCGCCATGAAGCGGACCTGCACAATGCGCGCGCGCAGTTCGATCACCGGTAGCATCGGATTGCGAACGCCAGGTGTCGGATTGACGCCGTAAAGCGCGGCACCTGGACGCACCAGGTCACAATGGGCTCTCGGGCCGACGAAAATGCCCGACGAATTGGCAAGCGAAGCGGGAACGCCTCGATAGAGCCGCCGTAATTCCTGGAAGAGAGCGATCTGGCGATGGTTAAGCGGATGATCGGGTGTTTCGGCGTTGTCGAGATGACTCATCAACAGGGTAATCCCGTGAGCGGACGAACGGAGCCGCTCGGCAATCGCAGCCGCTTCTTCCAATGAAAGGCCGCGCCGGCTCGTTCCGGTATCAACGTTCAGCGCCAGACCGCCGGTCCATTGACTTGACGCGACGAAGACGTCCCATTCGGCCATTTCGATAAGGCTGTTGATGACCGGTCGCGCATTGACCTCCGCGAAGACCGGCCCGGTGCCGGCGTACAGCCCATTGAGAACATAAATGGCTGACTTCGGAGCACCCGCGCGAACGCGTTTGGCTTCTGCAAGATTGGAGACAAAAAAAGTTCTGCAGCCGGCTTCGGCCAACGTCGCCGTGACGGGATCGATGCCGCAGCCATAGGCGTCAGCCTTGACTACGGCGGCACATTCGCCCGCAACGCGCTTCGCCAGCGCTTCCCAATTGCATGCGATCGCATTCAAATTGATTCTTAGAACGCCGCCGGCTTCGGCTTCCGGCGGACCCTCGACTCTGACGAATTGCGCAATCGCTCTATTATTGACAACAAGTTTTCCCCCTCTATTGAGCACTTTCCCATCGACCGAGCCTTCTACGATGACGTTGCCACCCGGCTCGATCGTCAAACTGCCTTTGAGATTTCCGCGAATATGCAGGGAACAGTTCCTTTGAACAATTGTGTCGTTGAGGACCGAGCCATTGATATCCGAGAAGCCACTGACCAGAAGTGGCCCTTCCACAACTTTTTGTGCCGAAAGCATAGCGCGATAGAGGAGGTTGGCTGGGTTCCCACCGAACCAGACAGCGGCGGATGCTTGCGCTTTTCCGGCGGTCCCCGCAAGACAGGCGCCGAGGCGAACGCCCAATATGCACAGGGATTTCCGGTGACAATGCGATGACGAAGCACGCGGCGATTGCTGGATGTCCCGAGGTCGCAGTCCCGCACACACACAAGCTTTTTTGCAACACAATCGAGGCAGACTATTGGACTTCGCCCACGCCGACAATCCAGCATGGGACATCGATCCGACGGCCATTTAGCTTCAGTTGCGTCAAACCTGAATGACAACGCTCGCAATTCTCGTCGCGCTGTTCTGCGCCGGCGCCGTCATCACTCGCATCGGCACCCGGCTGATCGAGCGGGCACACCCGCCGCGCGGCCGCTTCATCGACGTCGGCGGCTTCCGTCAGCACGTGATCGAGTTGGGGCGCAGCCCCGACACACAGGGCGCGCCGCCGGTCGTCCTCCTCCACGGTGCCGGGAGCAATCTCGAAGACATGCATCTCGCGCTGGGCGAGCGGCTCGCCGCCCGTCACCGCGTCATTCTCCTCGACCGGCCGGGTTTCGGCTGGAGCGAGCGCAACGCCCGGGAGGGAAGCTCGGCCGCTGATCAGGCGGCCATATTGCGCGAAGTGCTGGATCGGCTCGGCGTCGATCGGGCCGTCCTGGTCGGCCATTCCTGGGGCGGCACGCTGGCGCTCGCCTTCGCGCTCGATCATCCGCAGCGGGTTTCGGGGCTTGTCCTCATCGCTGCGCCCACGCATCCGGGGCTGCGGACCATGGCTCGGCTCAACGCGTTGCTAACGACGCCTGTTGGCTGGCTGTTCGCCCACACGCTGGCGCTGCCGTTCGGTGCTCTGTTGATCGCCCCCGGCGTTCGCACTGTTTTTTTGCCGCAGTCGCCGCCGCGCCACTACTTGAAGCGCACCGCCGCTTCGCTCGTGTTGCGGCCGGCGACACTTTTGGCCAACTGGGCCGATGTCGGCGGTCTCGAGGCGTTTCTCGCGCGGCAAGTCGAGCGCTACGGCACTTTGGCCGCGCCAACCATCGCCATCGCCGGCGACCGCGACTTCCTCGTCCCAACGCCGCAGCAGTCGATGAAACTCGCCGCCGCGGCGCCAGGCGTCAAGCTCAACGTGCTGCCCGGCTTCGGCCACATGCTGCACCACGCCGCCGCCGACCGCGTCATCGCCGCTGTCGAGGAGGTTATAGGCCGCGCTTGACTGAGGCGATTGTTCCGGCGGGGCGAGGGTGGGGGTTCTAAAATGCCTTGGGCAATCCCGCCTGCTTGAGCGTGTAGTTCGCCCAGTGCCGCGACTTGATGTTGTTGTCGACCATGAAGCGTCGATTGCTGATAGGACTGTGCCAAATTTCATGGTCGCCCTTGCCGTGTCGCACGAATGAACAGCCATTCTCCCGCAAAATTGCTTTCACGCGCGGCGTAAAGTTGTCGGCCATCAGGCGACAGTGGCGAGCGCGGTGCGCTTGGCGTCGATAGCGAAAGCCACGTTATTCGTGCCCGCGGGCAACAGCCCGTTCTCCACCAGGAGTTCGGGGATGACGATCTTCAGCTTTTCAATCAACTCCTCGAATGTGTCCGCGCCGGTCGCGAGGCCGGGCACGTCTTCGCTTGAAGCGACCCAAACCTGGGCCTCCTCGTCCCATTCGACAATCACCCGGTACGGCGTCATGCCTTGTGCTCCAATGCCGCTAGCGGCCACAATATAGAGGTGCCGGCCAGATTCGTCGAGCCGCGAACTGAGAACAGCGGCCTGTAGGTTGTGTTAGCGCGTCAGCGCGTAACCCAACATGAAGCGCATGGTGTTGCATTACAGGTTTTGCTTCCCAACCTACGGACTGGGCACACAAAAACGGATGTGCTATGAAGTCCGACATGGTGAGAACACTCGAAAAAGCGATCGCGGAAGTCTCGAATCTGCCGGACGCGGATCAAGAACAGATTGGTCGGCAGCTGTTGTCGCACGTCGAGAAACTACGCCAGTTGCGAGCCGAGATCGACAAGGGCATTCGCTCGCTCGATGCCGGTGAAGGCGAGCCGCTGGACATCGAAGTTTTTCTACAACAAGAGAACGAACGGCATGGTCGATCGTAGGCGACCGATCGACTGGTCGCCTGACGCGCGCGCCGATCTCTCCGAAATTTGGAACTACTACGTGACAGTCGCAGGTCGGCACACTGCCGATAAGATCGTGCGTGAAATCGGCGAAGCATGCCGATTGCTTGAAGACCACCCATTCGCTGGCCGAGCCCGAAATGAAGTGCGGCATGGACTTCGATCGATTGCAGCGCGTCCTCATGTCGTCTTTTACCGCGTGAATAATGACGTTGCAGAAATTGTTCGCGTGCTCGATGGGCGGCGCGATCTGGACGAGATTTTTGCAGCAGGGCTGTAGGTTGGGTCAGCGCGTAACCCAACATGAAGCGCACGTTCAACATGAAGTGCACATTGTTGGGTTACGGGCCGCGCCCTAACCCAATCTACAGTCCGCCGTCACGCTTCCCCGCCCGCCGGCGCGCCGACGAAAGCCACCCGGATCATGTTGGTGGCGCCGGGGGTGCCCAGCGGCACGCCGGCGACGATGATGACGCGCTGGCCGGCCTTGGCAAAACCTTCCTTGAATGCGATCCGGCAGGCGCGCTCGACCATGTCGTCCTGATCGCGGGCGTCCTCGGCGACCACGCAGTGGATGCCCCAAACGAGCGACAATTTCCGTCCCGTGGCGAGCATCGGCGAAATGGCGACGATGGGCGGCTTCGGCCGTTCGCGCGCGACCCGCATTCCGGTCGAGCCGGATGAGGTCCAGCAAACGATGGCCGAAAGATCAAGCGTTTCCGCCACCTGCCGCGCCGCCGCGGCGATGGCGTCGGCACCGGTCGCTTCGGGCTCGGTGTGCAGGATGTGGAGCGACGGCAGGTACATCGCCTCGTTGCTTTCCACCTCCTCGGCGATGCGGTTCATCGTCGCCACCGCCTCGACCGGGTATTGGCCGGACGCCGATTCCGCCGACAGCATGATGGCGTCGGCGCCGTCGAAGATGGCGGTGGCGACGTCGGAGACTTCGGCGCGCGTCGGCACCGGGCTCGCAATCATCGATTCCAGCATCTGCGTGGCGACGATGACCGGCTTGCCGGCGCGGCGGCAGGCGCGGGTCATTTCCTTCTGCACGCCGGGGACCTTTTCCAGCGGCATCTCGACGCCGAGATCGCCGCGCGCCACCATCAGCGCGTCGGCGAGATCGAGAATATCGGCAAGCCGCGCCACCGCCTGCGGCTTCTCGATCTTGGCCATCACCGCGGCGCGCCCGCGGGTGATCTTTTTCGCCTCGGCGACGTCTTCCGGGCGCTGGATGAACGACA